>NZ_CP091138.1:3310718-3611693 GCF_021582875.1 Microbacterium sp. KUDC0406
CGAGGATCGCCCCGGATGCCGCATCGAAGCCCGCCGCCGTGGCGCGCAGCACTCCGCGATGCGGCTCCACGACGAGGGTCGCGCCGAACTCCCTTGCGACGGCAGCGGTGTCGTCGTGCGATCCGTTGTCGACCACGATCACCTCATCGGGCTGCCGGGTCTGCTGGACGAGCGCGCGCAGGCATCCCCGCAGCAGGACGGCGTCGTCGTAGGACGGGACGATGACGCTCAGCACGATCGGCGAGTCTGGGCTCATGGCGCGCTCAGCCTATGACGCAGGGCGCGCGCGCCGGCGAAGGCGCGCTCCCCGGGCATCTGCGGTCGATCCGGGCGCGCTCGGCCGCCGCGTCGCCCGGCATTCGTTCGTGTGCGAGGAGGATATTGTCGGCGAGTCGTCGCGAGGACCCGCGAAAAGCTCCTTGCACGGGGTGGTGACCCGGGTGTCCGGCCGCGTCACGAATGCAGGGAGGAAATCGCCGGTGCAGGGTCGCGGGGACCCGCGAAAAGCTCCTTGCACGGGGTGGTGATCCGGGTGTCCCGGCCGCGTCAGGAATGCAGGGAGGAAATCGCCGGTGCAGGGTTGCGCCGACCCGCGAAAAGCTCCCTGCATCAGGAGCGCACCTCTCGACGCGCCTGCCCCGATCAGCGCACCGAGGCGATGATCTGCTGCAGCCGCGCGACGTGCGCGGCGGGCTGCCGGTCGTGCGCGTAGGCGAGCGCGGCCGCGCGATGCGGGGAGAGGATGCCGCGGTCCGCGGCGAGTTCCCGCATCAGAGCGGCCAGCCCCCCGGCATCCGGCGTCGGGGTGAGCAGCGCCGCCTCACCGAACTCGCCCGCCAGCACCGGGTCGCTGACGATCACCGGGCGCTCGTGCGAGAACGCCTCGAGCGCCACCATCGGCTGGTTGTCGAAGCCGAGCGAGGTGATCAGCACGGCGTCGGCGGAGTCCATCAGCTCTGCGACGCGCTCGCCCGGCACCGAGCCGTGGAAGGTCACGCCGGGCACCGGCCGGGCGGTGCCCCCGCGACGTCGAGCTGCACCCGGTCGCCGAGGTCGGACGCCACCTGCCGCATCGCGTCGAGTGCGACCTCGACGCGCTTCTCGGGCGCGAAGCGCGCGACCCAGAGCAGCCGCAGCGGACCGGCGGCCACCGCCGGAGCCTCGGCCAGCGGCTGGGCGACGTTCGAGAACGCCTCCACGCGCCCCGCCCCGGCCGCGCGCAGCGCCTCGGCCTGGTGCCGAGACGGCGAGAGCACCACATCGGCGCGCTCCGCGATGCGCAGGGTCATGGTGCGCAGCGCGTTGTTCATGGCGTGGCCGCCCGTCGCGCGGCCGCCGTCGCGGATGCCGGTCAGCGAGCGGTGCACGCGTCCGACCACCGGCGCGAACGGGGCGAGCGCGGCGGGCGCGGTCCAGAAGAACGTATGCACCGTGTGCAGCACCGGGATGCCGAGGTCGCGGCCCACCGCGAGCGACGCGGCGGCGAGGGCGAACTCGGAGTGCACGACGATCGCGCCCACGCCGTGCCGGCGGACGGTCGCCGCGACGAGCGGCTCGAGATCGTGCGCGCGTCCGAGCAGCGGCAGGTCGAGCACCGGGATCGTGCCCCGCCGCGGCGGCGCGACCAGGGTGATGCCGGGAACCTCCGCCACCTGATCGGCGTCCGGCGCCAGCACGATCACCCGCACGCCCTCCGAGGCGAGTGCCTCGGCCTGCCGGAGGAACGCGGTCTGCGCCCCGCCGAGGTAGCGCAGCGAGTAGTCGCAGACCAGCAGCACGGCGTCGTCTCGCATGGCATCCCTTCGGCGGTGGATCGTCTCCGAAAGTCTAGAAGGGGCAGCTCGGGGTGATTCTTCGATCCCGTCCAGAAAGCGCCCGTCACCCGGCATTCGTTTCGCTGTCAGCGAAGGTTCCGGTGCCCGCCTACCGATTGTCGGAGGCCCGTGGCACGCTTTCATGTGGCCGATTCTCGATCGACCCCGAACACCTTAAGGATTCCGCCCGTGCTGGGAAAGCTCCTCTTCCGATATCTCAAGAAGTACAAGTGGCTTCTGCTGGGCGTGCTGGTCTTCCAGTTCGCGAGCGCGATGGCCACTCTCTACCTGCCCACTCTGAACGCCGACATCATCAACTACGGCGTCGCGAAGGCCGACACCGGCTACATCTGGACGCACGGTGCGTTCATGCTCCTGGTCTCGCTCGGGCAGATCCTGTGCGCGATCGTCGCGACGTTCTTCGCCGCCCGCGCAGCCATGGCCCTCGGCCGCGACATCCGCGCCGACGTGTTCGCCCGCGTCAGCGGCTTCTCCGAGCGCGAGGTGTCGCAGTTCGGCGCCGGTTCGCTGATCACCCGCAACACGAATGACGTGCAGCAGGTGCAGATGCTGGCGATGATGGGCGCGACCATGTTCGTCACCGCCCCGCTGCTGGCGATCGGCGGCGTCATCATGGCCGTCCGGCAGGACGTCGGCCTCAGCTGGCTGATCGCCGTCGCCGTGCCGGTGCTGCTGGTGGTCGCGGTGCTGATCATCGGCCGCATGGTGCCGCTGTTCCGCACCTATCAGGGCCGGCTCGACACGATCAACCGCGTCATGCGCGAACAGCTCACCGGCGTCCGCGTCGTGCGCGCGTTCGTGCGCGAGCCGATCGAGGCGGAGCGCTTCCGCGCCGCCAACACCGACATCATGACGGTCGGCCGCAACGTCGGCTCGCTGTTCGTGCTGCTGTTCCCGCTGTTCATGCTCATCCTGAACGTGACCGTGGTCGGCGTGATCTGGTTCGGCGGCGTCGAGGTCAACGCCGGCAACGTCGAGATCGGCACGCTGTTCGCGTTCATGCAGTACGTCGGCCAGATCATGGGCGGCGTCATCATGTCCAGCTTCATGGCGATGATGATCCCGCGCGCCGCCGTCTCGGCCGACCGCGTCGGCGAGGTGCTCGACGCCGAGTCGAGCATGACCCGTCCCGAGAAGGGCGTGACCGAGTTCGCCGCCCCGGGCAGGTCGTCTTCGACGACGTCGAGTTCACCTACCCGGAGCGGATGCCCCGGTGCTGACCGGCATCGACTTCCGTGCCGAGCCGGGTGAGACCGTCGCGATCGTCGGATCGACCGGCGCCGGCAAGACCACGCTGGTGTCGCTCATCCCGCGTCTGTTCGACGTCACCGGCGGTTCCGTGCAGGTCGGCGGCGTCGACGTGCGCGAGGCCGACGTCGACGAGCTGTGGAAGGGCATCGGCCTGGTGCCACAGCGTCCGTTCCTGTTCACCGGCACGATCGCGTCGAACCTGCGTTTCGGACGTGAGGACGCGACGGATGACGACCTGTGGACGGCGCTCCAGATCGCCCAGGCCAAGGACTTCGTGTCCGAGATGCCCGACGGCCTCGAGTCGCACATCGCACAGGGCGGCACCAACGTCTCGGGCGGGCAGCGGCAGCGCCTCGCGATCGCGCGCGCGATCGTGCACCAGCCGCGCATCCTCGTCTTCGACGACTCTTCTCGGCCCTCGACCTCACGACGGATGCGAGGCTGCGGCAGGCCCTCTGGAGAGAGCTGCCCGATGTGACCAAGGTCGTGGTCGCGCAGCGCGTGTCCACGATCACCGACGCGGACCGGATCGTGGTGCTGGACGGTGGCACGATGGTCGGCGTCGGCACGCACGATGAGCTGCTCGCGTCGAACGAGACCTATCGTGAGATCGTCGAGTCGCAGCTGGGGGTGGACGCATGAGCCCTTCGACGAGCTCAGGGACCCAGCCGGAGAAGCAGACCCGGCGTGAGCGCGCCCTCGCCGCCCGTGCCGCCAAGGGTGGAGCCGCCGTGGCCGAGCCGGAGACTCCGCTGACCGAGGCGCAGAAGGCCGAGGAGGAGCAGGCCGAGAAGGCGCGCCAGGCCGGCGGTGGCATGTTCGACGGCCCGGCCCCCGGCAAGGCCGACCACTTCGGCCCCAGCTTCAAGCGCATGATCGGACTGCTGAAGCCGTCCGCGCTGTGGTTCGTGCTGGTGTCGTTCTTCGGAGCCATCGGCGTCGTGCTCGCCGTGATCGCGCCGAAGGTGCTGGGCGAGGCGACCAACGTCGTCTACGAGGGCTTCATCTCGAAGACGCTCGGCGACAACGGCTTCCCGCAGGGCATGCCGCAGGACCAGGTGGTCGAGGCGCTGCGCGCCGCCGACCAGGGCACCTTCGCCGACATGGTCGCCGCGATGGACACCTTCACCGTCGGCGCCGGCGTCGACTTCGATCGGCTGCGGTACATCATCGTGGCCGTGCTGGCGATCTACGTGGCATCCGCTTTCCTGAGCTGGATCCAGGGCTACGTGATCAACGTCATCATGGTGCGCACGATGTGGCGTCTGCGCGAGGACGTCGAGGCGAAGATCAACCGCCTGCCGCTGTCGTACTTCGACAAGGTGCAGCGCGGTGAGCTGATCTCGCGCGTCACCAACGACATCGACAACATCACCCAGACCATGCAGCAGTCGCTGTCGGGTGCGCTCACCTCGGTGCTCACCGTGGTCGGCGTGCTGGTGATGATGTTCTCGATCTCATGGCAGCTGGCGCTTGTCGCCCTCGTGGCGCTGCCGCTGATGGGCGTCATCTTCGGCGTCATCGGCCCCCGCTCGCAGAAGGCCTTCGGCATCCAGTGGCGCAAGGTCGGCCGGCTCAACGCTCGCGTCGAGGAGGCGTTCTCGGGCCACGCCCTGGTGAAGGTGTTCGGTCGCGAGAAGGACGCACTGGAGAGCTTCCAGGAAGAGAACGAAGAACTCTTCCAGGCCAGCTTCAAGGCGCAGTTCCTGTCGGGAGTGATCATGCCGGCGATGCAGTTCATCGGCAGCCTCACCTATGTCGGCATCGCCGTGCTGGGCGGCCTGATGGTGGCCAACGGCAGTCTGCGACTCGGCGACGTGCAGGCGTTCATCCAGTACTCGCAGCAGTTCACCCAGCCACTCAGCGAGCTGGGCGGCATGGCCGCGGTCGTGCAGTCCGGCACCGCGTCGGCGGAGCGGGTGTTCGAGTTCCTCGACGCCGACGAGCAGGAGCCGGATGCCGAGAACGCGCCGACCGTGAAGGACGGCAAGGGCGTCATCGAGTTCGAGCACGTCGCCTTCTCCTACACGCCGGATCGACCGCTGATCACCGACCTGTCGTTCCGGGTGGAACCGGGACAGACGGTCGCGATCGTCGGTCCGACCGGTGCGGGCAAGACCACGCTCGTGAACCTCATCATGCGCTTCTACGAGCTCAGCGGCGGACGCATCCTGCTCGACGGCCAGGACATCGCGGAGATGACCCGCGAAGACCTGCGGTCGCGCACCGGAATGGTGCTGCAGGATCCGTGGCTGTTCGCCGGCAGCATCCTGGAGAACATCCGCTACGGCCAGGCATCCGCCACCGACGAGGAGGTGCTCGACGCAGCCAGGGCGACCTACGTCGACAGGTTCGTGCACGCCCTCCCCGAGGGCTACGAGACCGTGCTCGACGAGGATGCGTCCAATGTGTCGGCCGGTGAGCGACAGTTGATCACGATCGCGCGTGCGTTCGTGTCGCAGCCGTCGATCCTCATCCTCGACGAGGCGACATCGGCGGTCGACACCCGCACCGAGCTGCTGCTGCAGCACGCGATGGCGGCGCTGCGACAGGGACGCACCTCGTTCGTGATCGCGCACCGGCTGTCCACGATCCGCGACGCGGACCTCATCCTGGTCATGGAGCACGGCGACATCGTCGAGAAGGGCAACCACGACGAGCTGATCGCGGCCCAGGGCGCTTACTGGCGGCTGTACCAGTCGCAGTTCGAGCAGGCCGCGTCCGACATCGACGCCGAAGAGGCGCTCACCGGCAGCACGCCGGTGATCGTCAGCGGCGAGGCGGACGAGGTCCCGGTTCCCGGCGCGGCGGCCGCGCCGGTGCTGCCGGTGACCGAGTTCGTGTCGGAGGTCGCCGAGGGCGAGGCCCACCCGGCAGCCGACGCCGACGACCGGGCCTGAGCCCAGACGGCGAGAGCGCCCGTCCCCTTGCGGGGGCGGGCGCTCTTCCGTGTGTGCAGTGCGGACGTCCGTCGTCCGACGGATCAGCCGCTCAGGGGGCATCAGCCGCTCAGGGTCATCAGCCGCTCAGGGTCATCAGCCGCTCAGGGCCATCGCCGTTCGCGGCGTCAGCCGTTCAGCCCGAACAGATCCAGCGGATGCGTCAGGCGCCACCACGCGGACGGGGCGTCGACCGTGCTCTTCAGCGAGACATCCGTCTTCGCGGTGTCGATCGCCCCGGTCACGGTGAGCGACCCGACGGCGGCACCGGCATTCCGCGCGTCGCCCAGATCGAGGGTCGACGCGGCCTGCGCGGTCGAGCCGTTCCACATCACGACCTGGGCGTCGGCATCGGTGACCACGTCGCTGCGCTCGCCCCAGACGGTGTCGATGGTGCCCACCACCGTCCCCTTGGGCACGGTGGGCGACTGCTCGGCCAGAGTCTTCTCGACGCCGGCGTACAGCGCGCGGTTCACCGCGATGCGCTCCTTGTCGCTGTCCTGGCCGAGCGCAACGGCCGACAGTCGCACGGTCGTGTCTCCGACCTTGACGTCCTTCGCGGTGAGCAGGTTCCAGTCTCCGTCGAGCGTGCCGGTCTTGATGCCGACGACCCCCGGGTCCTCGGTGAGCATCTTGTTCGTGTTCTTCACGACGCCGGGGCCGGGGATGTCCGCCGACTTCTTGCCGACGATCTCGGCGAACACGGGGTTGCGCATCGCGATCTCGCCGAGGTCGAGCAGATCGGCGGTGGTCGCGACGTTGCGCTCGTCGCGCCCTGACGGCGAGATGATCGTGGTGTCGTCCAGCCCCTGATCGGACAGCCACTGTTGCGCGGCCGAGGCGAAGGCGTCCTTCGAGCCCCAGATCTCGTCCGCCAGGCGGTCGATGTAGTTGTTGGCGGAGCCGAGCAGCACGCCCTCGAGCATCTGGTACTCGGTGAGCGAGCCGCCCGCGGGCACATCGAGGGCGGACTGATCCGAACGCACGTACTGCCAGTACTCGCGCTGGTCGCCGTAGTCGAAGGCGAAAGAGGGCCCCTGCTCTCCGGGCTTCAGCGGCATCTCCTGGAGCACCATCATCACCGAGACGACCTTCGAGATGCTTGCGATCGGCCTCTTCGCACCGCTCGATGCGGCCGTGGCGAATCCCTGCACGTCCACGGCCGAAGTGCCCTTCGCGGACCAGCTGACGGCGGCGCCTGGGGCGGGCTCGATCGTCACGGACACCGCGTCGATCGCCGGTGCCACGTTGTCGAGCGGCGCCAGCAGAGTCGTGGCGGAGTAGGCGCCGACCAGGGCGAGGACGACGCCGCACGGGATGAGCACGCGGGGGCGCAGCCAGCCCGGAGTCCTGCGCAGTCCGCGCAGCAGATCGGACTCGTCGTCGGGCGATGTCCGCGCGGCGAGTGTGGCGGGGCCGGTCCGGGTGCGCACCGAGTCCGTGTCGATCCAGGTCAGGGCGGTCGCCGGCCGGGACTCGTCGGCCCACGCCACAGCCGGGCCATCGGATTCATCGGGATCGTCGCCCAGGTCCAGGCCGAGGCCGGGGCCGGCCCCGGGCGCGGTGGGCTCGGCCGGCGCGGCGGCGTCGGCGGCGGCGGGTGCCTCCTCCGCTGCAGCTGCGGCGGTGGCTGCCGCGGCGGCGTCGGCGGCGGCGAAGAACGCCATGGTGGCGGGCAGTCCGTCCTGCTCGGCCGCTGGTGCGGAGGAGTCCTCGACGTCGAGGAACGCGGTGTCCGGTGCCGTCTCGTCCTGCCATCCGGGGATCCCCGAGACGACGGATGCCACGCGCGTGGCGTCGTCGTCGGGATCGAGGGGTTCGGCGTCGAAGGTCTCTGCGGCGGACGGCTCCGCGGCGACGGCCGCGGGTGTGCCGCCCAGCAGGGCCGCGAGACCGGCGGTCGTGGTCGTGTCGGCCACGCCGGCGCGGTCCGCGCCCGGTTGGCCGGCGTCTGATGCTGGCGAACCGGCGTTCACAGGCTCCGCCGGTGCGGCGGTTCGCGGCGCGGTCGTGCCGAACATGGCACGGGTGAACGCGTCCACTTCGCCTGTCCCGGGCTCGTCGGACTCCTCGCCGGCCTCGGACTCGCCGAACAGCGTGCGCAGCATCGCGGTGCTCGTCGTCGGCTCTTCGTGCGCGTCCTGGTCGTCCACCGGCTCGAGCTGCTCGCCGGTGCCACCGGCAGGAGCGTCCGTGGCATCCCTCTGGGCCGGCCCCGGCCGGGCACCGCTCGAGCCCTGGAAGAACGCGTTCACGCCCGTCGGATCGACGCTTCGATGGGAGCCGGACTGCGCGCGCGCCTCGCGACGCGTGCGCGGCGGCGAAGTGGGCTCGTCGATGGTCACCCGCCTACGCTACCCAATGAGTCTGAGACTCGCCCCTTCCGATCAGGGATTGACTATGATCGAGGCACAACCACGGGAGTCCGGCGTGCCGGGCTGAGAGGAAGCGACCCGCGCTTCGACCGTCGAACCTGATCCGGATCATGCCGGCGCAGGGAGGAGTTCCTATGAGTGCATCCACATCCGTGTCGGACGCGAAGGCCGCCGAGAAGACCGCTCCGTCGCGCAACCTGCGCTGGCGGGTCGTCGACATCGTCGTCGCCGCCGTGCTCGGCGTCGCCGTCGGGCTGCTGTTCTGGGCCTGGAACATCGTCGGGGGCGCCTGGTTCGGTGCCGCCGACGCGCTGACGCCCGGCCTCGGCGGGATCGCCGTCGGCATCTGGCTGATCGGCGGGGTGATCGGCGGACTCGTCATCCGCAAGCCCGGCGCCGCCCTGGTCGTCGAGGTCGTCGCCGCGATCATCTCGATGCTGATCGGCAACGTCTGGGGCGTCTCCACGGTGTTCTCCGGCATCGTGCAGGGCCTGGGTGCCGAACTGATCTTCGCTCTGTTCGCCTATCGCCGGTTCGGCATCGGCGTCGCCGCCCTCGCCGGCGTCGGCGCGGCGGCGGCCGCCTGGGTCTTCGAGCTTTTCTACGGCAGCTCGCCGAACATCCTGAAGTCCTTCGAGTTCAACGCGATCTACCTCGGTGCACTGATCGTCTCGGGTGCGCTGCTGGCCGGCGCGGTGGGCTGGTTCCTGGTACGGGCTCTCGCGTCGACCGGAGCGCTCAGCAGGTTCGCGGCGGGCCGAGAAGCGCGCCGCGAGGTCTGACCATGCAGTCGGGTCCGGCCCGCGTCACCGCGAACGGCTGGGGCTGGCGCTACGCCGGGCGGCGACTGCCGGCGGTCAGCGACACGTCCTTCACCATCGAGCCCGGCGAGCGCGTGCTGCTGCTCGGGGCGTCGGGTGCGGGGAAGTCCACGCTGCTCGCCGGTCTCGCGGGGCTCCTCGGCGACGCAGACGAGGGGGAGCGCTCCGGCTCCCTGCTCGTCGACGGTGCGCTTCCCGAGCAGAGCCGTGGTCGTATCGGCCTCGTGCTGCAGGACCCGGATGCCGGAGTCGTGCTCTCCAAGGTCGGCGACGACGTCGCGTTCGGATGCGAGAACCTCGGCGTTCCGGCATCCGAGATCCCCGCTCGTGTGGCCGAGGCCCTCGACGCCGTCGGCCTCGACGTGTCGCCGGAGCGTGCGACGAAGGCGCTGTCCGGCGGGCAGAAGCAGCGCCTGGCTCTGGCCGGGGCGCTGGCCATGCGGCCGGGACTGCTGCTGCTGGACGAGCCGACCGCCAACCTCGATCCCGCCGGAGTCGCCGAGGTGCGCGACAGCGTCGCGCGGGTGGTGGCCGAGACGGGGGCGACGCTGGTGGTCGTCGAGCACCGCACCGAGGTGTGGGCGGATCTGATCACCCGCGTCATCGTGCTGGCGGCCGACGGCGGGCTGCTCGCCGACGGCTCGCCGGCGCAGGTGTTCGGCCGGCACGCGCAGACGCTGGCGGATGCCGGTGTGTGGGTGCCGCATCATCCGATCGACCTTCCGGTGCTGCCGCGCGCCGATGGCGATCCCGTCCTGGAGGCGCACGGCCTGGCCATCGGCCGGGAGCGCCGCACGATCGTTCAGGCCGGACTCGATCTCGTCGTCCCGCAGGCGTCGGCCACGGTCATCACCGGGCCGAACGGGGTGGGCAAGTCCACGCTGGCGCTCACCCTGGCCGGGCTGATCCCGGAGCTCGCCGGGTCCGTCTCCGCCGCGGAGCGTCTCCGCGGCAAGAGCGGCTCGCGACCGTTCCGCTGGACGTCGCGCGAGCTGCTGACTCGCATCGGCACGGTGTTCCAGGAGCCGGAGCACCAGTTCCTCGCCCAGACGCTCCGCGAGGAGCTCGCCGTCGGCCCGCGCGCTCTGGGGTGGTCGGCCGAGCGCACGGCGGCCGTCGTGGACGGCCTGCTCGAGCGACTGCATCTCGACCACCTCGCCGAGGCCAACCCCTTCACGCTGTCGGGCGGTCAGAAGCGCCGGCTCTCCGTCGCCACCGTGCTCGCGGCGACGCCCGAGGTGATCGTGCTCGACGAACCGACGTTCGGGCAGGATCGGCGCGGATGGATCGAGCTCGTGCTCCTGCTGCAGGAGGAGGTCGCGCGGGGGACCGCGATCGTCGCGGTCACGCACGACGACGCGGTGGCCCGGCATCTGGGCGACCGCCGCATCGTGCTGGATCAGGCGGTGCCGGTATGACCGCCGACGTCGCCCCCGTCGAGACCGGGGAGGCCTGGCTCGACGGGGTCAATCCCGTCACCCGCATCCTGCTCGCACTGCTGCTGTCGGTGCCCCTGTTCGCGTCGATCGACGTCGTCAGCGGGCTGGTCGCGATCGCGCTGCAGCTGCTCTGCATCCCGCTCACGGGGCTGTCGCTGCGCACGGTGCTCGGCCGGATGGCGCTGCTCGCCGCGATCTCGCCGGTTGCGGGCCTCAGCATGCTGCTCTACGCCGAACCGGCGGGGCAGGTGTACTGGAGCTTCGGCTTCGCGACCATCAGCGACGAGTCGATCCGCCTGGCGGTCGCCGTGAGCCTGCGAGTGATCGCACTCGGGCTGCCGACGATCCTGCTGTTCGGTCGCGCCGATCCCACCGAGGTCGCCGACGCGCTCTCCCAGGTCGCGCACCTGCCCAGCAGATTCGTGCTGGGCGTGCTCGCCGGCACCAGGATGCTGGGGCTGTTCCTCGACGACTGGCGCACCATGGGCCTCGCCCGAAGAGCGCGTGGGGTCGGTGACCACGGTGCCCTCCGCCGGTTCTTCTCGATGGCCTTCGTGCTGCTGGTGTTCGCGGTGCGCCGCGGGTCGAAACTGGCGATGGCGATGGAGGCGCGCGGCTTCGGCTCCGACATCCCGCGCACCTGGGCGCGTCCGTCGAGGCTGCACTCCCGTGATGCCGTCGCCCTGCTCGGCGGCATCCTCATCATGGCTGCGGCGCTCGCCGCGGCCGTGGCGGCGGGAACGTTCCGATTCATCTGGTCGTGACCGGCCGCGCCGCCGCCGCCCGCGCGGCGAATCGGCGCGAGGAGCACTCTTGACAGGATCCGCACGACATTCTAATGTCCTTACAAATCAGTGCGTCTGTACTCCGACGACGCAAGGCCGCCGTCGAAGCGGATGCCGCAGCCCCCTGCTCAGGCGGGGAGGAGGAGTCATATGTCTCATCGATCACCGAACCATCCGCGCACCAGGGTAGCTGCGCTGGTCGCCGTCACGCTCTTCGCAGGCGTCCTGCTTCCCGTCTCGGCGGCGACGGCTGCGCCGCCGGAGCGGGATGCGCCCGTTCGAACAGTCGGCAACCTCTACGGCACGAAGGCGGTGTACGAGCCGTTCCAGGATGCGCGCCTCTATCATCGGCCGCCGGCCAGCTATCATCCCGTCCTCGTCGAACATGTCAGCCGGCACGGTTCGCGCCTGCTGTCCAGCAAGAAGTACGACGACCTGCTGTGGCAGCTGTGGCAGATCGCCGACGCCGACGGCGGACTCACCGACCTCGGTGAGCAACTCGGTCCGGATCTGCAGCGGATCATCGCGATCCACGACCAGGTCGGCTACGGCACGCTCAGCACGCGCGGAGCACAGGAGCAGCAGCAGATCGCCGAACGCGCGGTCGAGCGAATGCGGCCGGTCTTCGACGCTGCGGTCGAGGACGGTCGTCCGATCGAGATAGTGTCGTCCGGCGTCGACAGGGCTGTCGACAGCGCTGACAACTTCGTTGTGGGCTTGAAGGATGCCGACCCGCAACTCGCCGGAGTCATCCAGCCTCAGGTGACGGATCCAGATCTGCTCTACTTCCACGACACGGATCCCGAGTACCTGGAGTACGAGGACGGCGAGCAGCTCGCCGGCGTCGAGGACGAACTCGAGCAGCTGCCGATCATCGCGACCACCGCACGCGATGTCGTGAGCAGGCTCTTCACGCCGGGGTTCATCGCCCGCATCGATGCCGGCGAGTTCGATCTCGTCGATCACGGCAAAGGTAAGACCCACCTGCGCAGCGTCGTAGATGTCGGTTCGTTCATCTACGAGCTGTACGTCATCGCGCCGGGGATGGATCAGGACGCGGCTGTCGACATGACGCCGTATCTGACGGATGAGGATGCGGCGGTCTTCGCCTACTTGTCGGATGCGAACGACTTCTACAAGAAGGGTCCGGCCTTCGCCGGATCCGACGTGACGTACCGGATGGCACACGTGCTCGTGGACGAGTTCCTGGATTCGGTCGAGGCTGTGGCGGCGGGCGAGACGAGTCCGGCGGCGGAGTTCCGGTTCGCCCACGCCGAGGAGATCATCCCGCTGGCGGCTCTGCTGAAGCTGCCCGGCAGCAGGGTGGCGCAGCCTGATGACGACCTGTTCAGCTACGACACGAACCCGTGGCGTGGTGCTCAGGTGGCGCCGATGGCGGCGAACCTGCAGTGGGACGTCTATGTCGGGCCGCGCGGTCGCACCATCGTGCGCATGCTCTACAACGAGAAGGAGACCGCGTTCGCCGGGGACTGCACACCGATCCGCCCGGGAAGCTTCTTCTACTTCGTCGACGAGCTGACCCGCTGCCTGGCGGATCAGCGCTGATCTCAAGGGTCATCCCCCGGGCCGTCAGTCCCGGGGATGACTGCGGCCGCGGGCCGAGACGACGGATGCCTGACCGACCCGCGAGGATGGACGGATGAGCATCCCTTCCGGCACCGTTCCCGTGCCGCAGTGCGTCCGTGCGCTGGCCCGCGGCGCCACGCTGGAATGCGTGTGGCTGAACGAACTCGGCGGACTGACGTTCCGCGCGACGCCAGCCGACGACGACGTCTTCTACATCAAATGTGGTCCGCGTAACGGGGAGACGAACCTGCGCGATGAGGCGGAGCGGATGACGTGGGCGGGGCGCTGGATCCGCGTGCCGCAGGTGCTTGACCAGGGCGAGGACGACACGCACGAATGGCTGGTCACGTCCGTGATCGACGGCGAGAGTGCGGTGGCGCCGCGCTGGGTCGCCGAGCCCGCCATCGCGGTGCGCGCGGTGGGTGAGGGACTCCGGATGCTGCACGACCGGCTTCCGGTCGACGACTGTCCCTGGGGCTGGGGTGTGCCGTCGCGGATCGCGAACGCGGCGGCCCGCGGCATCCGGGTTCCCGCGCGTCTGCATGACGCCCCGCCGGTCGACCGGTTGGTGGTCTGCCACGGTGACGCCTGCTGCCCCAACACGCTGATCGGCGACGACGGGCGCTGGGTCGCGCACGTCGATCTCGCGCTGCTCGGGGTCGCCGATCGGTGGGCCGACATCGCTGTCGCATCGATGAGCACGGAGTGGAACTACGGGCACGGGTGGGAGGACGCGCTGATCGAGGCATACGGCCTCGAGCCGGACCGGCAGCGCCTGGCCTACTACCGCGACCTGTGGAACGCGACCTGAACGCCCGCCTGTCGTAGGCTCGCATCGGCGGGTACTTCGCAGTAGTACTCAGGACCACCTAGGCTGGAACTCAGTCGCACGCCGCCGTTCGAAGGAGAACACGATGCAGATCAGCGGATCCGGTGCCCTCGTCACGGGCGGCGCCAGCGGACTCGGACTCGCCACCGCCCGCAGGCTCGCGGCCGCGGGCGCGCAGGTGACGATCGTCGACCTGCCGACCTCGGCGGGTGCCGAGATCGCCGCCGAGCTCGGCGGGTTCTTCGCGCCCGTCGACGTCACCGATGTCGACCAGGTGCGCGCAGCCGTCGCCGAGTCGCTCGACCCGCTGCGCATCGTCGTCAACTGTGCAGGTATCGCACCGCCGGCCAAGGTGCTCGACCGTGACGGCGACCCCGTCGACCTCGCGGCATTCGAACGGATCATCCGGATCAATCTCGTCGGCACGTTCAACGTCATCTCCCAGGCGGCCGCCGTGATCTCCAAGGGGGAACCCGCCGAGGGCGGCGACCGCGGCGTGATCGTCAGCACCGCGAGCGTCGCCGCGTTCGACGGTCAGATCGGCCAGCCGGCGTACTCCGCCTCGAAGGGCGGTGTGCACGCGATGACACTGCCGATCGCCCGCGAGCTCGCGCGCTACGGCATCCGGGTCTGCACGATCGCCCCCGGCATCATGGAGACGCCCATGCTCGCCGGCCTCCCCGACGCCGCGCAGGAGTCGCTCGGGCAGCAGGTGCCGTACCCCGCCCGCCTCGGCCGGCCCGACGAGTACGCCGCCCTCGTGCAGCACATCGTCGAGAACGGCTACCTGAACGGCGAGACCATCCGCCTCGACGGCGCCATCCGCATGGCGCCGAAATGACCTTCGAATCGCTTGAATGGCGTCATTTCGGCGCCGAATCCAGCCAATTGCGCGATTCGAACATGAAGGAGAGACCATGAGCCTCGCAGGCAAGACCATCCTGATGTCCGGCGGCAGCCGCGGCATCGGCCTCGCGATCGCGCTGCGCGCGGCGGCGGACGGGGCGAACATCGCGCTGCTCGCCAAGACCGACACCCCGCACCCCAAGCTCGAGGGCACGGTGCACACCGCCGCCGAGCAGATCCGCGCGGTCGGCGGTCAGGCGCTGCCGATCGTCGGCGACGTGCGCAGCGACGACGACATCACCGAGGCCGTGCTGAAGACCGCGGGCGAGTTCGGCGGCATCGACGTCGTCGTCAACAACGCCAGCGTGATCGACCTGTCCACCTCGCTCGACCTGGCGGCGAAGAAGTACGACCTCATGCAGGACGTGAACGTGCGCGGCACCTTCATGCTCTCCCGCGCGGCCGTGCCGGTGCTGCGCGAGTCGGCGAACCCGCACATCCTGTCACTCTCGCCGCCGCTGAACCTCTCGCCCCGCTGGCTCGGTGCGCACACCGGCTACACGATGGCGAAGTACGGCATGACGATGGCCACGCTCGGCCTCGCGGCGGAGTTCGCGGATGCCGGGATCGCGGCGAACACGCTGTGGCCGCGCACCACCATCGCGACCGCGGCGGTGCAGTTCGCGCTCGGCGGCGACCGCATGATGAAGGTCAGCCGGACGCCGGAGATCTATGCGGATGCCGCATACGCCGTGGTCACCGCTCCGTCCGCGCAGCGCACGGGGCGGACGCTCATCGTCGAGGACGTTCTGGAGGAGGCCGGTGTCACGGACTTCTCCGGCTACGCCGCAGTGCCCGGGACGCCCGACGACGCACTGTTCCCGGACATCTTCCTGGACTGAACGCGCCTCGACAGGCGCAGCGACCCAACTGCTGGGTCCCTGAGCCCGTCGAAGGGTCAGAACAGCAGGTAGACCGCCCCGGCGATCGTCAACACGATTACGAGGCAGTCGAACAGCTGCTGTGGCATCCGCTCCGCCAGCTTCAGGCGCAGACGCGGGTCCGCTCAGCCCCGGACGGCTGCCAGCGCCGTGGCGAACCGTGCGGCACGCGCCTCGAGGTCGTGCCAGTCCTGCGCGGCGATCGAGGCGCTGTTGGCCAGATCGCCGCCGGCGCCGACGGCGACCGCCCCTGCCGCGAACCACGCCGCGAGGTTGTCGGGGTTCACGCCACCGGTCGGCATCAGCGGTGCGCCAGGGAACGGGCCGCGAAGCGCGCCGAGGTACGACGGGCCGCCGAGCGAGGCGGGGAAGATCTTGACGACGTCGACGCCGAGATCCAGCGCCGTCATCACCTCGGTCGGAGTCAGCGCGCCGGTCATCACCACGCGCCCGGTGCCGACCATCGCGCGGGTGAGGTCGGGCAGCGTGCCGGGGCTGACGAGGAACTCGGCCCCCGCATCCGCCGCGGCCTCGGCCTGCTCCGCGTTCGTGACCGTGCCCGCGCCGATCACGGCGGCGTCGCCGTGTCGGGCGATCAGCTCGCGGATGACGGCGGGGGCATCCGGCGTCGAGTACGTGACCTCGATGCCCGTGACACCACCGCGGATGATCGCCTCGGAGGCGTCGATCGCCGCCTCCGGCGACGGGGCGCGCAGCACGGCGAGGACTCCTGCGGAACGGGTACGGGCGAGGCGGTCGGTCATCGGGGCTCCTTCGACGGCGGTCTTCTCCATTGTGCCGCATCCGCCGCAGCCTGTAACTACAGGTTGCGCGATGCCTGCCCAAGCGCCTTCCCAGGCCCGCTCCCGTACCCTTGAGACCATGGCATCCGAAGAAGATCCCCCGCGCGCACCCCGCAGGTGCGCCCTGCGACCGAAGGCTGGACGCAGAAGAAGGATGCCGAGGGTCGTCCCCTGCTGCAGTTCGCGAGCCCTCGGCGCGGCAAGCCGCCGGTGCACTTCGCCGACTACACGCCGGCTGAGCGCGTCGAGAAGGTCAAGGAGCTGGGCCTGCCCGGCTTCCGCGCCAAGCAGCTCGCGACGCACTACTTCACGCATTACACCTCGGACCCGGCCGAGATGACGGACCTGCCCGCCGCTCAGCGCGAAGAGCTCGTCGCCGGGCTCATGCCGCCGCTGCTCACCGAGGTCCGCCGCCTCGAGACCGACCGTGGTGACACGATCAAGTTCCTCTGGCGGCTGCATGACGGCGCCCTCGTCGAGTCGGTGCTCATGCGCTACCCGGGGCGCATCACACTGTGCGTGTCGAGCCAGGCCGGCTGCGGTATGAACTGCCCGTTCTGCGCCACCGGCCAGGCGGGCCTCACCCGCAACATGTCGACGGCCGAGATCCTCGACCAGATCGTGCGGGCCAACCGCCTGATCGCCGACGGCGGACTGGGCGACCCGCGCAAGGTCGGCCATGAGGGCGAGCGCGTCACGAACATCGTCTTCATGGGCATGGGCGAGCCGCTGGCCAACTACAAGCGGGTCATGGATGCGGTGCGCACCATGGTCGCCCCGCAGCCCGAGGGCCTCGGCATGAGCGCCCGCGGCATCACCGTGTCGACGGTCGGCCTGGTGCCGGCCATCCGCAAGCTGTCCGACGAGAACATCCCGGTGACCTTCGCGCTCTCGCTGCACGCACCCGATGACCAGCTGCGTGACGAGCTGATCCCGGTGAACTCGCGCTGGAAGGTCGACGAGGCACTGGATGCCGCTCGCGAGTACTTCGAGAAGACCGGGCGTCGCGTCTCGATCGAGTACGCGCTGATCAAGGACATGAACGATCACGCCTGGCGCGCAGACCTCCTCGCCGAGAAGCTCAACGCCCGCGGGCGCGGCTGGGTGCATGTGAACCCGATCCCGCTGAACCCGACGCCCGGCTCGATCTGGACCTCGTCCGAGAAGGACGTGCAGGACGAGTTCGTGCGCCGCCTCAACGACGCCGGCATCCCGACGACCCTGCGCGACACCCGCGGCAAGGAGATCGACGGCGCCTGCGGCCAGCTGGTCGCCACGACAGAGGACGAGGCCGCCGCGGCCGCCATGGCCTGACGTCGACGCTACTTGGCGACGAGGGTCGTCTCGAAGCTGTACATGTCGGGGCGGTAGCAGTGCGTGCCGTACTCGATCGCCTTTCCGGCGGCGTCGTACGCCGTGCGCTGCATCGTCAGCAATGGGCTGCCGCGGTCGACGTCGAGCAGCCGCGCCTCGTCACCGTGCTCGCTGCGGGCGCCGATGCGCTGCTTGGCGACACGGATCGTCACCCCGCGGCTCCGCAGGATCTGGTACAGACCTTGCGCCTCCAGCTGTTCGCGGGAGATGTCGGAGAAGTCCTCGGGCAGAAAATTCTCCATGAGCGCCACCGGGATGCCGTCGGTGCTGCGGAGGCGGCGGAGGTACAGCATCGGCGACCCGACGACGATGCCGAGCTGATCGGCGACGTCGTCGGCGGCGGGTCGGACGTCGTGCACGAGCACCTGGGTCGTGGGGGCGTGCTGCGAGTTCTTCAGGTCCTCGTAGAGGCTGGTCAATTCCACCTGGCGGGTGACCTGGCCCTGCACGACCTGGGTCCCGATGCCGCGTCGCCGGACCAGCAGCCCCTTGTCGACCACCTCTTGAATCGCGCGGCGGATCGTCGGCCGGGAGAGGCCGAGGCGTCGTCCGATCTCGATCTCGTTCTCGAGGCGTGCTCCCGGGGGATGGTGCCCGACTGGATCGCCCCCTCGAGCCGGCGTGAGACCTGGAAGTAGAGCGGGACGGGACCCGCGCGGTCGAGGTCGTGGAACAGCTCGTCAGGCCAGACCGGATCCTCGTGCGGCATGCTGGTCCCCTCGTGTCAGCTCCGCCGAGGCGGTGCGGTTATTGTCATGACAATATTACCCTGCCTGTAGAGCGGTGAAGAGATTCCGCTCGCAGTCCAGGTCAGAGGCGAGATTCTCCTCGCGTTCAACCATGTGATATTGTTAGGACAAAGACCGGACAGCAATGGAGCGTGACGATGAGCGGTACCCCGGAACTTCTCGCGATCGGGAGACTCGGCGTCGATCTTTACCCGCTGGAGGACGGCGTGGGCCTCGAGGACGTCCGCACCTTCGGGAAGTATCTCGGCGGCACGGCGGCCAATGTCGCCGTTGCTGCTGCCAGACACGGGCATAGCGTCGAACTGATCTCGCGAGTGGGCGACGATCCGTTCGGGCGCTATCTGGTCGGCGAGCTCAGCAGGCTGGGCGTCGATCCGCGGCAGATTGCGACCGATCCGCACTTGAAGACGCCACTGACGTTCTGCGAGATCTTCCCGCCGGACGACTTCCCCCTCTACTTCTACCGGGAGCCGAAGGCACCCGACATGAACGTCGACGCGGAGCAGATCGACCTGCAGACGGTGCGGGATGCCGACATCCTCTGGATGACGACCTCCGGTCTCAGTGCTCAACCCAGCCGCGATGCTCACCACGCGGTTCTCGAAGCCCGGGCCGGCGGGCGCACCATTCTCGACCTCGACTATCGGCCGATGTTCTGGGAAGCACCGGAGCTGGCGACCGAGCAGCTCGATGGCATTCTCGAACAGGTGTCCGTCGCCGTCGGCAACCGCGAGGAGTGCCAGATCGCCGTCGGCGAGAACGACCCGCATCGTGCCGCCGACGCGCTGCTCGAGCGCGGCGTCGAACTGGCCGTGGTCAAGCAGGGCCCGCGGGGCGTGCTGGCCAAGACGCGCGACGAGATCGTCGAAGTTCCGGTGCACGAGGTGGACGTCGTCAATGGCCTCGGAGCGGGTGACGCGTTCGGCGGTGCGCTGTGCCACGGCGTCCTCGAAGGCTGGAGCCTCAACCGCACGATCACGTTCGCCAACGTCGCGGGGGCGATCGTCGCCTCGCGGCGTGAATGCTCGACGGCCATGCCGACGGCCGCGGAAATCGACGCACTGCTTCAAGGAGCCTGAGATGCACAAGATCACCCCGGAGGCCTTCGCCCATCTCCGCGACACCAGGGCTATCCGCCCCGACGAGTTCGCCACGGCGTTCGCCCAGCGACGCCGCAGACCGGTTCTCGGTGCGGATGGGCGCCTGTTCATCGTCGCCGCCGATCACCCGGCGCGCGGTGCCCTCTCGGTGGGCGATGACGCCATGGCGATGGCCGATCGCTACGTCCTGCTCGAGCGACTGGCCCTGGCGCTGAGCCACCCCGGCGTCGACGGCGTGCTGGGCACGCCCGACATCATCGACGATCTGGCGCTCCTGGGTGCGCTCGACGACAAGGTCGTCGTCGGATCCATGAACCGGGGCGGGTTGCGCGGATCGACGTTCGAGATCGACGACCGGTACACCGCCTATGACGTGCCGACGATGGTCGGCCGGGGCATCGACTTCGCCAAGGCGCTCATCCGCATCGATCTCGGCGACCCGGCCACCGCGGACACACTTGACGCCACGGCGGATGTCGTCACTGCGGCGGCCTCGGCCGGACTGCCGATCATGCTCGAGCCGTTCCTCAGCCATCGCCGGAACGAGCACATCGTCAACGATCTGACGACGGACGCGGTGATCACCTCGATCGCCATCGCGTCGGCGCTCGGCGCCGACAGCTCCCACACCTGGATGAAACTCCCCGTGGTCGAGGATATGGAGCGCGTCGTCGCGTCGACCACGATGCCAGTGCTGCTGCTCGGGGGCGATTCCGGTGAGGATCCCGACGAGCGCTTCGCCTCCTGGGAGTCCGCGCTCACGCTGCCGGGTGTCCGCGGACTGACTGTCGGGCGCACGCTGCTCTTCCCGCCCGACGGCGACGTGCTCGGCGCCGTGGACGTGGCGGCCAGGATGGTCCATCCGTCGATCGACGCCGGCGCATCCGCCGGTGACCGGGGCGCACACGCAATCAAGGAGAGAGCATGACGAACACCGCAACCGCAGTCCGCACGATCGGCCACTGGGTCGACGGCGGGGAGCAGACCCCCGCCGGTGCCCGCACCGCACCCGTGCACAATCCCGCGACCGGTGAGGTCACCGCACAGCTTGCGCTCGCCGACGACGCGGTCATCGCGCAGGCGATCACCTCAGCACAGCGCGGCTTCGAGGCGTGGAGCGGCTACTCGATCGCCAAGCGGCAGACCGTGCTGTTCGCCTTCCGCGAGCTGCTCAACGCGCGCAAGGGAGAGCTCGCCGCGCTCATCACCGCCGAGCACGGCAAGGTGCTGTCGGACGCGATGGGCGAGATCCTGCGCGGCCAGGAGGTCGTCGAGCTGGCCTGCGGCTTCGCACATCTGACCAAAGGCGAGTTCAGCGAGAACGCGTCCACCGGTATCGACGTGTACTCCCTCAAGCAGCCGCTCGGTGTGGTGGGCATCATCAGCCCGTTCAACTTCCCGGCGATGGTGCCGATGTGGTTCTTCCCCATCGCGATCGCCGCGGGGAACGCCGTGGTGCTCAAGCCCAGCGAGAAGGACCCGTCTGCCGCGATGTGGATCGCACGCCTGTGGCAGGAAGCGGGGCTTCCGGACGGCGTGTTCACGGTTCTGCAGGGCGACAAGCAGGCCGTCGACGGCCTGCTGGAGGATCAGAGGGTGCAGTCGATCTCGTTCGTCGGATCCACCCCGATCGCGCAATACATCTACGAGACGGCCTCGCGCAACGGCAAACGCGTGCAGGCGCTGGGCGGCGCGAAGAACCACATGCTCGTGCTGCCTGACGCCGATCTGGATCTCGTCGCCGACCAGGCGGTCAACGCCGGCTACGGCGCTGCGGGCGAGCGTTGCATGGCGATCTCGGTGGTACTGGCCGTCGACCTCGTGGCCGACGAACTGATCGAGAAGATCACCGAGCGCATCAGCCGGCTGCGCATCGGCGACGGAGCCGGCGTGGCGGAGCCCGATATGGGCCCGCTGATCACCGACGCGCACCGTGCGAAGGTGGCGTCCTACGTCGACCTCGCCGAGGCGGACGGGGCGCGCATCGTCGTGGATGGACGCGGCTACGAGGTGCCCGGGTGCGAGGGCGGCTTCTTCTTCGGACCGACGCTGATCGATGACCTCCCGCTGCACTCGCGGGCCTACGTCGACGAGATCTTCGGCCCCGTACTGCAGGTGATCCGCATCGGCGGCTTCCAGGAGGGCGTCGAGTTGATCAACTCCGGTCGGTTCGGCAACGGCACGTCGATCTTCACGAACGACGGCGGCGCTGCGCGGCGATTCCAGCACGAGGTGCAGGTCGGCATGATCGGCATCAATGTGCCTATCCCGGTGCCGGTCGCCTACCATTCCTTCGGCGGCTGGAAGCAGTCCCTGTTCGGTGACGCGAAGGCCTACGGCGTGCACGGGTTCGACTTCTTCACCCGGGAGAAGGCCGTCACGGCCAGGTGGATCGACCCCGCTCGACGCGATCACACAGCGCACGCCGGGATCAACCTCGGATTCCCGCAGAACGACTGAGCAGATGATCACGGACGACCAGCGCTGGTTCTTCCGCCGGGGACAGCTCTCCCGCGACGGCTGGGAGAGCGTCGTCGACGACGCCGTGCCTCGTTGGCAGCACACCGGCATCCGGGTCGCGGAGGTCGGCGACGGCGACGTCCTCGCGCTGGCGGACATCGCCGCCGAGCGCATCATCGTGCCGCTCTCCGGCTCGTTCCACGTGGTGCATCGCCATCATCCGGGGGAGTGGGAAACGCGTCTGAACGGTCGTCGGTCCGTGTTCCACGGCCCGACCGACGTGCTCTACCTGCCGTGCGGTGTGAGTGCCGAGGTGCGTGGGGAGGGGCGGTTCGCCGTCGCCGAGTCTCCCACGGATCGGCGTCGCCCCTGGCGGTACATCCCGGCGGAAGACGTTCCGATCGAGCTCCGCGGGGCGGGCAGATCCAGTCGGCAGGTGCACAACTTCGGCACGCCCGGAGCACTGGACGCCACGCGGCTGATCGTCTGCGAGGTGGTGACGCCGGCCGAGAACTGGTCGTCGTACCCGCCGCACAAGCACGACGAGCACGCCGAGGGACAGGAGTCGCGACTCGAGGAGATCTACTACTTCGAGTCGGCGCCCGCCCGGGGCACGTCGCCGATGCAGCCGGACGCGGCGTTCGGGATGTTCTCGGCGTACTCTTCGCCGGCCGGCGACATCGAGATCGACGCGATGGTGCGCACCGGCGACATCGCTCTGGTTCCGTACGGCTATCACGGTCCCGCGGCGGCGGCCCCGGGCTATGACCTCTACTACCTGAATGTGATGGCGGGGCCGGATCCCGACCGGGCGTGGCTGATCAGTGACGACCCCGCCCACGCCTGGGTGCGGGACAGCTGGGACGACCAGCCGTTCGATGCCAGGCTCCCGTACCGCGACGATGCAGGAGGACCACAGTGATGACGATGACGAGACGGATGACGGTCGGCCAGGCTCTGATCGAGTTCCTCGCGCACCAGTGGACTGTCGACGGCGAGCACAGGGAGCGCACGATCGCCGGCACCGTGGGCATCTTCGGACACGGCAACGTAGCCGGTGTCGGCCAGGCGCTCGCACAGCTCAATGCCACGCAGCCCGACCTGATGCCCTATCACCAGGCGCGGAACGAGCAGGCGATGGTGCACCAGGCCGTGGGTTATGCGCGCATGCACCGCCGTCGGGGCACGCTCGCGGCGGCCGCTTCGGTCGGGCCGGGCGCGGCGAACATGATCACCGGCGCTGCCCTGGCGACGTCGAACAGGATGCCGGCGCTGCTGCTGCCCAGTGACACCTTCGCAACGCGGGTGTCGGACCCTGTGCTGCAGCAACTGGAGCATCCGCACGATCCCGGGATCCAGGTCACGGACGCCTTCCGGCCGGTGTCGCGCTTCTTCGACCGCGTGCAGCGCCCTGAGCAGCTGTTCTCCATCGCGCTCGGCGCGATGCGCGTGCTCACCGACCCGGCCGAGACGGGAGCGGCCACGATCGCGCTGCCCGAGGATGTGCAGGCCGAGGCTTTCGACGTGCCCCTCGAGTTCCTGCAGGACCGCGAGTGGCGCATCCGGCGACCGCTGCCCGAGAGCGCACCGCTCGCGCGCGCCGTCGCCGCCATCCGCTCCGCGCGGCGACCGATCATCGTCGCCGGCGGCGGCGTCCTCTACTCCGGCGCGGAGGACGACCTGCGAGCGCTCGTCGAGCAGACCGGCATCCCGGTCGCGACCTCGCAGGCCGGAGGAGGCGCACTGAAATGGGACCACCCTCAGTATCTCGGCGGCGTCGGCGCCACGGGAACGAGCGCCGCCAATCGGCTCACAGCGGAGGCCGACGTCGTCATCGGCATCGGAACGCGGTACAGCGACTTCACCACGGCATCGCGCACGGCGTTCCAGCACCCGGATGTGCGCTTCGTCAACGTCAATGTCGCGGCGTTCGACGCGTACAAGCACGGCACGCAGCTGCCTGTGATCGCCGATGCGCGCGAGACGATCGTCGCGCTGCGGGAGGCGCTGTCGGACTGGCACGTGGATGCCGCGTACGCCCGGACCGCGGCCGAGGAGAAGGCGCGGTGGGACACGGTCGTCGACGACGCCTTCGCGCCGTCAGGCCGATCGCTGCCGGGGCAGGCCGAGATCATCGGTGCGGTCCAGTCCGCCAGTGCGCCGCGCGATGTGATCGTGCAGGCGGCCGGCTCGCTCCCCGGCGATCTGCACAAGCTGTGGCGGGTCCGCGATGCGCTCGGGTACCACGTGGAGTACGCCTTCTCGTGCATGGGGTACGAGATCGCCGGTGGTCTGGGCGCCAAGCGGGGTCTGCTCGCCGACGGCGACGACCGCGACGTTATCGTGATGGTGGGCGACGGCTCGTACCTCATGCTGAGCACTGAGCTCCTCACCGCCGTCGCGGAGGGCATCAAGATCATCGTCGTGCTCATCCAGAACCACGGGTTCGCATCGATCGGCCATCTGTCGGAGACGGTGGGGTCCGAGCGCTTCGGCACGAAGTACCGCGCATACGATCCCGAGACCGCCAACTTCCAGGGTGATCAAGTGCTGCCGGTCGATCTGGCGATGAACGCGCGCAGCTACGGTCTCGACGTGATCGAGGTCGAACCGACTTCCGATGCGATCGCGGATCTGTCCGCCGCGCTCGCCGCCGCGAAGGCCTCGGATCGCTCCACATTCATCCACGTGAACAGCGACCCGCTGCTGTACGCGCCGGACGGAGAGGGATGGTGGGACGTGCCGGTCGCCGAGACCGCCGAACTGGCCTCGACCCTCAGAGCGCGCTCCGAGTACGACACGCAGGTGACCGCACAGCGACCCCTGCTCGGAGCGATGACGGACGAGCAGGCATGAAGGGCACGGTCGCGGGAGCTCCGGTGAGTTTCGGAGTGTTCGAGCTGACGCCGGAAGGGGCGGAGACCGTCTCTCCGGATGCCCTGTGCGAAGCCCTGCAGAGCACCGGCTATCGCGGCATCGACCTCGGGCCGGCGGGGTTCCTCGGCCGCGGTGACGAACTGCGCGCGCGGCTGGAGCGGTTCGGCCTCGAGCTGGCCGGAGGCTGGGTGCAGCTGCCGTTCAGCGACGATGACGCGTTCGACACGTCTCTGGACGAGCTCGATGACGCGCTGCGGCTGTTCTCGGATGCCGCATCCGCCGGCCCTTCGCGACGTCCGCTGCCCACACTCGCCGACGCAGGTTCGACTGCGCGTTCGGCGGCGCCGGGTCGTGGCGCCCAGGCCGATCCGCTGTCGCAGGCGACGTGCGAGCGGCTGTACCGCAACGTCGAGCGCGCCGCGGGCATCGTGCGCGCCGCGGGTTTCGAACCGACCTTCCACCATCACGCCGGCACCTATGTGGAGTCGCCGGACGAGATCGACGCCTTCCTGGCCCGCTGCGACATCGATCTGACCTTCGACATCGGACACCTCGTGCTCGCCGGGGGAGACCCTGTCGACGGCGCCCGCCGCTGGGGCGATCGCATCAATCATCTGCATCTGAAGGACGTGGATAACACGCGCGTGCGTGAGATCCTCGCCACGGGCGGCGGTATGGCCGAGGTGTGGTCCGGCGGCGCGTTCGTTCCCCTCGGTCGGGGCGACGTCGATGTCGCCGGCGTCATGGATCACATCGCAGGCATCGGCTTCGACGGCTGGGTCGTCGTGGAGCAGGACGTGCTGAACGGTCCCGATGTCGCGATCGAGCATTTTCTGCGGGAGCGGACCGCGGACCAGCGGGCCAACCGGGATGCTCTGCGCACCTGGATCTGAGAAGACTCGACGAGAAAGCAGAATCGCATGACCCTTCGCTTCGGACTGATCGGGACCGGCCGCATCGGACAGGTGCATGCCGCGAACATCGCGGCCGCCGACGACACGGAACTCGCCTGGATCGCAGATCCGTTCATGGACGGCGCCAGCCGGGTGGCCGCACGGTTCGGCGGAACGGTCACAGCCGACCCCGAGGAACTGCTGACCTCGGGTGAGGTCGACGCGGTGCTGGTGGCGTCACCCACGCCGACGCACATCGATCTCATCGCCCGGGCCGTGCAGCTCGGTCTTCCTGTGCTCTGCGAGAAGCCGATCGATCTGGACATCCGGCGCGTTGACGCCCTGCGCGAGACCGTGCGTGCCGCCGACGTGCCGGTCGCCCTCGGTTTCAACCGGCGGTTCGACCCCGCCTTTGCGAGCGTGCGCGCCCGAGTGGAGGCCGGCGAGATCGGGAACCTCGAGCAGCTGACCATCATCAGCCGGGACCCGGCCGCTCCGCCCGCGTCGTACATCTCGGTGTCCGGTGGCATCTTCCGCGACATGACGATCCACGACTTCGACATGGCCCGCTTCTTCCTGCCCGACATCGTCGAGGTGTCGGCGACCGGGACCGCCGCCTTCGACGCAGGTGCGCGTGAGCACGGCGACTTCGACACGGCCGTGGTCACGCTGCGCTCTTCCAGCGGAGCGATCGTGACGATCATCAACTCCCGGCACAGCGCGGTGGGCTACGACCAGCGTCTCGAGGCGTTCGGCGCTCGCGGGGCGCTGTCCGTCGTGAACGCGCCGACCAGCCTGGTCAGTCTTTCCACGGCCGACGCCGTGGAGGCGAAGCCGCCGTACCAGGACTTCTTCCTGGAGCGCTACGCGCAGGCCTACGTCGACGAGCTTCACGAGTTCGTCAAGCTGGTGCGTGGTGAGACAGCCGCATCGCCCGGCTTCGAAGATGGTCGCGCCGCTCTGGTGCTGGCGGATGCCGCACAGCGGTCGGCGACGGAGCGCGTTGCTATCCGGGTCGACCTGAGGAAGTGACCGGCGTGCGGTACCGCTCGGGAACGTCGACGAACGCGGACCGCGGTGACCGGCTCGTGGTGGTACCGGAGGAGATCAGCTCCGCGCTCACAGTCGGCTGATCAGTCATCTGGTACGTCGTGGACCACGAGCGGGTCCCTCAGAACTCGTCCTCGTCGTCTTCCTTGTCGGACTCGTCGAGCCACCAGCGCGCCGACGTCACCTTCGGGTCGAGAGTCAGCCGGCTTACCGCCCGCTCCAGCGGTGCGGGATCGAGTTGAGCGGCCTGCAGCTCGGCGAGCAGGGCGACGTCGCCGCGCTTCGTGTGAGACGTCGTCACCGACTTCAGGTGGTACTCCGGGCGGCTGAGCGTCTGCAGGAGCAGGGCGCGTACGCGGGGTTCCGCCTTGTCGTTGGTCATCACCTCGAAAGCGAAGCTCGACGGATCGACGGGATGGGTGGAACCGCTGGGATGTCGCCCACTGCGACGGTTGACCACCCGGCCGAGCGGGCGCAGGAAGATGTTGGCCAGCACGATCACCGCGGTGCCGGCGAGCGCGATCAGGTACATCCCCGTTCCTGCGAGGCAGCCGATCGCCGCGGAGCACCACAGCGTGGCCGCGGTGTTCAGCCCACGGATGTTCAGGCCCTCGCGGATCATCACCCCGGCGCCGAGGAAGCCGATGCCGGAGACGACCTGGGCCGCGACTCGGGTGGGGTCGGCACTGCCGTCAGGACTGAACCCGTAGGCGCCCATCACGACGAAGAGGGCGGCACCTACTGAGACCAGCGCGTTCGTCCGCAGTCCGGCGAGTCCCGCACGCCATTGTCGTTCGAGGCCGACGGCGGCGCCCATGACCAGTCCGAAGGCGATGCGGACGACGACCTCGAGCTCACTGGGGGAGTTCACAGGGAAGATCTCGTTCGGCAACAAATGTAAGGACATATTGTCATACTATCTCCATGGCGGACGTACGTTCAAGAGTCGTCCGCGACGCGGTAGGAGGAGGGCATGCATGGGAGCGGGGCAGAAGGTCTTCGCGGTGGTCGGGGACGTGCACGGACGATGGGAGCAGATGGCTGCGCAGCTCGAGATCGCGCGCGGATTCCTCGATCGCCCTGAGGACCTCGAAATAATCTTCCAGGTCGGCGATGCCGAACCGACGCTGGGTGAGGAGCAGCTGCAGCAGGTCTACGCCAAGCCTGATCGGCATCAGCTGGGTGACTTCCATCTCGTCGCCTCGGGGGAGGTCGTACTCCCGGCGCCGTTCTATTTCATCGGCGGCAACCACGAGCCTTGGCGGACCCTCGATCGCAATGGTGGCGTCATCCGCGGTGGTCCACCGCTCGCTCCCGGCGTACACTTCCTCGGCCGCAGCGGCGTGGTTGAGGTTGCCGGCCTGCGGGTCGCGTTCCTCTCGGGAATCCGCCGGGTGTCCGGCTTGCTGCTGCGGACCGCCGACGAGCGAGCGGCGCTCACCGATGTGCGGGAGCACGGCTATTTCGTGCAGGACGAGATCGACGTGCTGCTGGAGGCGGGGCAGGTCGACATCCTTCTCGCCCATGACTGGCCTGCGGGGAGCGATTTCGTGCACAAGACGTCCGTCGTCGGCGATGAGGCGATCGCGACCGCTTTGCGACTGCTGCGACCGGCTGCCGCGTTCCATGGGCATCTGCACCGTCGCGACGACTTCTTCATCGACGACATCCCTGTGTTCGCGCGGGGATGCTGGGGGCAGGGAGTGCCCGAGTGGGTGTCGCTGTTCCGGATCGATCTCGCCACAGGCGAGGTGACTCCGTTCCACCATGTCCGCTAGTTGTGCTATTGTCATGACAATCAACCGCGACGGGGTGGTCACCCCTCGCCAGTGGAAGCGCTCCACTGCCCGAGCATAAGGACGTGCTAATGGAACTCCACCAGACTCGAAGGCGAGTCGTAGCCCGATGAGCAGAACACTCCTCGAGGAGCGACAGGTAGAGCCGATGAGCCACGAAGCGCCCCAGGATGCGCCGAAGAGACGAGGCGGCGGCACCGGCTTCGGCTATCGGGCCAGAGTCGCCCTTCGCGAACCCACGACGATCGTCGGGATCCTCGCGCTCGCGCTGTTCAGCTACCTGATCGTCGTCCCGATCATCAGCATGCTGAGCGACGCCGTTCTCGTGCAGTACGGCGACGAGTCCCGGGCGGGCAAGGACTTCGGCCAGTTGACCGCGTACTACCTGCAGCGCGTCTTCGCCTCGCCGCTCTCCGTCGACATCTTCTGGCGGCCGCTCGGCAACACGTTGATGATCGCCGTCGGCGCGATCGTCGTCGCGGTGCTGATCGGCGGCAGCATGGCCTGGTTGCTCAGCCGTACGAACATGTGGGGACGCAAGTGGTTCGCCACCGCCCTGATCGTTCCGTACATGCTGCCCGCCTGGACCTTCGCCCTGGCCTGGACCAACCTGTTCAAGAACCGCAAGATCGGCGGACAGGCGGGATGGCTCGAGTCGCTCGGACTGGAGCCGCCGGACTGGCTGTCCTACGGGCAGATCCCGATCACGATCGTGCTCGCACTGCACTACACGCCGTTCGTGATCCTGCTCTTCGGCAACGCGCTGCGGCGGTTCGACTCCCAGCTGGAGGACTCAGCACGCGTTCTCGGGGCACGTCGCTTCACGGTGACGATGAAGGTCATCCTGCCGCTGATGCGTCCGTCGCTCGTGTCGGCGATCATCCTCATCTTCGCCAAGTGCCTCGGCGAGTTCGGCGTCGCCTACGTGCTGGGCATGCCTGTGCAGTTCGAGGTGCTCTCCACTTCGCTCTACCGCAGCATCTCGTCTCGCCAGACGGGCGTCGCCGCTGTGCTGGCGGGCGCGATCATCCTCATCGGCGTCATCTCGCTGCTCGTGGACGCTCGGCTGGTGAAGGAGGGCAAGCGCTTCGTGACCGTCGGTTCCAAGGGATCGATGAACCGCCTGTCCGACCTCGGACGCTGGCGTCTGCTCGCGACCATCGCGGCCTCCGCGGTGTTCGCCATCAGCGTCGCTATTCCGCTGATCACGCTGTTCCTGTCGACGGTCATGAAGGTGCCCGGGGTGTTCGAACCCGCCAACTTCACCCTTGACTACTGGATCGGGCACGACCTCAGCACCGTCGCGCTGAAGCAGGGCGTGCTGCTCACTCCGGACTTCTGGGCCGCCGCGTGGAACACGCTGTGGATCGTCGGCCTCGCCGCGATCACCTCCGGGGTCCTGGGGCTGCTGGTGGGCTACGTCGTGGTCCGTACTCCGGTGCGCTTCGTCGGCGGCGCGCTGCGGCAGGTGACGTTCTTCCCCTACCTGGTGCCAGGCATCGCATTCGCGGTCGCCTATCTGTCGCTGTTCGCCGTTCCCCGAGGACCGATCCCCGCCCTGTACGGCACGGCAGCGATCCTGGTGCTCGCGTTCATCGCGGAGCAGATGCCATATGCCTCCCGTGCCGGCATCTCGGCGATGATGCAGCTCGGCAAGGAGCCGGAGGAGGCGGCGCAGGTCGCCGGCGCCGGCTGGTGGACACGTATGACACGCATCGTCATCCCGATCCAGAAGGGGTCGCTCGCCACTGGCGTGCTGCTCCCGTTCATCTCCGGAGTGAAGGGCCTGAGCCTGGTGGTGATCCTGGCTGTGCCGGGCACCAACGTCCTCACGACGTACTCCCTGCAGCTGGTCGACTACGGGTACGACCAGGCGGCGAACGCAGTGGTTCTGATGGTGGCGGCTCTCGCCTTCTTCGGAACCCTCCTCGGACAGAAACTCACGAAGAGCAACTTGGCAGAAGGGCTGGGTGGCTGAAATGCCGAACATCACTCTTGAAGGCGTGCAGAAGAACTACGGCGGCAACGGACCGAATGCCGTGGTCGGACTCGATCTGGAGATCGGAGACGGCGAGTTCATGTGCCTTCTCGGCCCCTCCGGTTGCGGCAAGACCACCACGCTGCGGATGATCAGCGGCCTCGAGCACCCGACGGGCGGACGGATCCGCATCGGAGACCGCGTCGTCGACTCGGTGCCGGAATCGATCTACGTGCCGCCGGAGAAGCGCGAGCTGGGCCTCGTGTTCCAGAGCTATGCACTGTGGCCGCACCTCACGATCGAGAACAACGTCGACTTCGGTCTGCGCCTGCGTCGGGTGCCCAAGCCCGAGCGCGAGCGTCGCACCGCGGACGTCATGGACAAGCTGGGCATCGCGAAGTACCGCAAGCGCTACCCAGCCGAACTCTCCGGCGGACAGCAGCAGCGCGTGGCGCTGGCCCGTATGCTCGCCGTCAATCCGGACGTGCTGCTGCTGGACGAGCCGCTGTCGAACCTCGACGCCCGGCTGCGGCTGGAGATGCGCGCCGAGCTGAAGCGCATTCACGAGGAGTTCAACACCACGATCGTCTTCGTCACGCATGATCAGTGGGAGGCGATGACGCTCGCCACCAAGATCGCGGTCATGAGCGAGGGAGAACTGCAGCAGATCGGCACGCCGGATGAGATCTACGCGCAGCCGGCCAACCGGTTCGTCGCCGAGTTCGTCGGCAACCCGCCGATCAACATCATCGAGCTGGCACGAGAGGACAATGGCGGACTCGCGCTGTGGAGCATGCAGTACATCACGCAGCGCTGGGGCGAGTTGCACGGGCTCGGGTCCGTCGGCATCCGTCCCGAGGCAGTGCAGGTCGCGCCCGCGGTGGACCACGTTCCGGACGGTACCTTCAAGGCCCGCGCGGTGATCACCGGTATTCTGCCCACCGGCGGCAGCTGGATCGTCGAGCTCGACGTCGCCGGTCGCAAGATGTTCTCGGTGACCAGCCTCTCGCCGACCTCGTCCGTCGGCGACGAGAGCTACCTCTGGGTGGACCCGTCCGATCTCAACCTCTTCGACGTCGACGGTGCGCGGCTGCCCGTCGATCTCGCCCTGGTCGGTACCGGGGAGGGACTCTGATGAGCAGATCGCGTCGTTCTCTGCTCGCCGCCGCCGCAGGAGCGGTCGTGTTCTCGCTGGCGCTGGCCAGCTGTGCGCCCTCATCGGCACCGAAGCCAGAGGACAGCGAGGCGAGCAGTCCCGAGATCGGCATCCCGGATGCCGACTACAGCCTCGACAAGCTCATCGAAGCGGCGAAGAAGGAGGGCCCGATCGTGGTGCTGGACACCACGGGCAAGATCGTCGACATGGCGAAGGCCTTCTCGGAGAAGTACGGCGTCAAGGCCACCGGCGTGAAGATGAAGGCCGGTGAGCAGGCCGAGGTCGTGATCCGCGAGGGCAGCGCCGGGAACGTGAAGAACGATGTCATCCTGATGCCGGACGTGCCCACCGCGGTGTCGGATCTGGTTCCGCGAGGCTACGTGCAGTCCTGGTTCCCGCCGGACATGGCGGATGTCGTGGACGAGAAGTTCCAGGATCCCGCGATCGTCACGCAGGAGACCAACGTCTGGGCGTACAACACCGAGGTCTACGGCGACACCTGCCCGGTGGACAACATCTGGCAGCTCACCGAGGACGAATGGCGCGGGAGGACCAGCTTCCAGGATCCGCTGCTGAAGAGCGACTACCCGTACTGGTTCAACCAGATGGAGACCTACGGCGACGACCTGGTCGCGCAGGCGTACCAGGACGAGTACGGGGAACCACTGAAGACCGACGAGGACAGCGCGACGGCGGAGTGGGTCAAGCGCCTCGCGCAGAACGCTCCCGTGCTGACGAACTCCGATGACGACGCCGCAACCTCCGCCGGTGCCCCCGGGCAGAAGAACCCGTTCATGGCGTTCATCAGCACTGCGAAGTTCCGCGACAACGCGGACAGCGGCTACAAGCTCGGCACCTGCGCCGGGCTGGCACCCTGGGTGGGCCGGGCGTACACGAAGGTCGCGCTCCTCGCGAACGGCACAGCGAGCCCGAACGCCGCCAAGCTGTTCATCCACTACGTCTACACCGAGGAGGGCATCGCTCCGCAGGTGGCCGACGGCAAGATCTCCACCAACTCCGAGATCGAGATCCCTGCGGACGAGCCCAGCGGACTCGCCGACGTGTGGGAGGACATCCTCGTCTTCAACTCGGAGAGTGCGCAGGACGACTTCAACAGAGTCCAGGACTGGCAGGACTTCTGGCGACTGAACCTCAGCAAGTGACGGCAGCGCCGGGAAGACCCGGCCCAGACGAAGGAAAGAGAACGATGACGTTCAACAAGAAGTATCCGATGCGAGCGGCGATCGCTTTGGCCTCGCTGTCCGTGTGCGCCGTGGGCCTGATGGCCTGCGCGCCGTCCTCCGGGTCGGCGGCACCGAAGGAAGCGGATGTGAAGAAGGTCGAACTCGGCATCAGCGACGAAGGCTACTCGCTCGACAAGCTCGTCGAGGCGGCGAAGAAGGAGGGGCCCATCGTCGTGTCGGACAGCACGGGAAAGATCGTCGATATTGCCGAGGCCTTCACGAAGAAGTACGGAATCGAGGCGACCGGCGTCAAGATGAAGTCCGGGGACGCGGCGGAGGTGGCGATCCGGGAGCACGACGCCAAGAACGTCAAGACCGACGCCTTCATCCTCAGCGACGCCCCGACCGCGCAGCGCGAGCTGATCGAGCGCGGCATCAGCTCGTCATGGACGCCGCCGGACCTCGCCGACAAGTTCGACGACGACATGGTGGATCCGCAGGTGGTCACCAGCGACGTGCTGGTCTGGGGGTACAACACCGAGCTCTATCCGGACGGATGCCCGATCGACAACATCTGGGCTCTGACGGACGATGACTGGACCGGCCACGTCGTCATGGAGGACCCGACGCTGAAGGCGCAGATCCTGTACTGGGTCAACGAGATGGCGGTCGACCACGACGACGAGATGAAGGACTCCTACGAGGACTACTTCGGCAAGGACTACTCTTCGGAGCAGGACAGCGCCGCCGCGGAGTGGCTCATGCGCCTCGCGAAGAACAAGCCCCTGCTGGTGAAGAGCGGCGACGACTCCGCTGAGGCCGCGGGCGCTCCCGGACAGACCGAGGGCTTCATGGGTCTGCTCAGCACCGCCAAGTTCCGCGACAACGAGGACAGCGGCTACAAACTCGGCCTCTGCGAGCACCTCGCCCCGTACTCCGGCATCGGGTACACGAAGGTCGGGCTGATCTCGAACGGCACCAAGAACCCGAACGCCGCGAAGCTGTTCCTGCACTACATGCTCACCGCAGAGGGCATCGCACCGCAGGTGGAGGACGGCAAGTTCTCGGCGAACAAGGACGTGCCGCCGGCAGCGGACGAGCCGTCGGGCATCGCCGAGGTATGGGACGAGGTGTTCCTGCCGTCGAAGGACACTCTCGACAGCGATTTCGACAACCTGCCCGACTGGACCGATTTCTGGACCACCAACAACCACTCCTGACGCGGCTCGCCGCCTCATCCGATCCGAACGGAAGATCACGATGTCATGACTGAAGCACTCCACGAATCCCAGTTGCTGCGCGAGACGGCTATCCGTGCCGCACTCGGCGTCGGCGACCAGCTGCGCACCGCCTTCCGGGCGCCGATGCAGCGGGATTTCAAACGTGACGCGCATGACATCGTGACCGTGCACGACCGGGCGGCCGAGCAGAGCATCACCGAGGTTCTGCTCGGCGCCGGCGCCGACGCCATGATCGTGGGCGAGGAAGGAGGCACCAGGGGAACGGGGCGCGTGCAGTGGCACATCGATCCGATCGACGGGACCTCCAACTTCGCCCGCGGTCTGGCGTACTGGTGCGTGTCGATCGCCGCGGTGGTCGACGAGCAGGTCGTGGCCGGCGTGGTGTTCAACCCGATGACGGGCGACGTGTTCAGCGCGGATCTGACCGGCGCACGGTTGGGTGACGCGCCGTTGACCTCGGCGGCCGCGGCGGAAGAGATCGATGCGACCCTGATCTCGAGCTTCCCCAATCCGAAGGACACCTGGCTGTTCGGCAGGGGGGCCTACGAGGCGCAGTCCCGCCTGGTGGACTCCTTCCAGGCGGTCCGCAACCTTGGCAGCGGCGCCCTGAACCTCGCCCATGTGGCGGCCGGCTGGGCCGATGCCACGATGGGTTTCTACACCAATTCGTGGGACATCGCTGCAGGAGGCTTCATCCTGCAGCAGGCTGGCGGACGCATCCAAGGGCTCGCTGGAGGCGAGGCCCGCGAGCCGTTCCACATCGCACCCGATTACTTCGCCGTCGGCGACGACGCCGACTACCCGACCCTGAGCTCCGTGATGACCACCTGGTCGGCGCGGTACGACGCCGGCGACCCGCCGCCCCGTCCTGACCACTCCTGAGGAGAACACGAATGACCAATCTCATCATGCCCCACGGGCTGCTCGTCGACTTCGGCGGCGTCATCGTCGAGACCACGAACCGCGAGGGATGGCAGGCGGTGCTCGCCCGGCACGTGCACGACGCACTCGAGGCGGCCGGCGCTGCCGCGCGCGCGTTGACGCTCGATGACATCGAACGCGACATCCGCGCCGGTGGAAAGGCTGATTCGCGCTGGAAGGATGCCATGTCGCGGCCGTTCGCGCCGGCCGAACTCACCTACCGGGAGTTCTGGGAGGGGTTCGTCGCCGGAGACTGGCCGACCGCCGCCCGCGAGTACGTGCGGGACAACGCCCGCGAGTTGTGCCGCGTCATGGGCGAGCTCAAGCAGGCGCGGCAGACCCGTCCCGGGTTCATCGAGGTGCTGGATGCGGCGGATGCGGCGTCGATCCCGGTCGTCATCGTCAGCAACACGCTCATGGGGCAGGTGCACCGCGACTATCTCATCCGCAATGACCTGACCTCGCGCTTCGCCGAGCAGATCTACAGTGACGAGGTGCGCGTGCGCAAGCCGAATCCTGAGATGATCCATCTGGGCGCCAAGGCGATCGGCGAGACGGCGGCGCGCTGCTGGTACGTCGGCGACAACTTCGATCGTGATGTGCTCTGCGGCGTGCGGGCGGGCGTCGGCGGCAACATCCTGATGGAGGCGAAGAGCACGTACGACCTGCCTTACGACCTGCCGGTGGAGGCGGACGCGATCGTGGCCGATCCGTGGGGGCTCCGCGACCTGCTGGTCGCCTCGATCGAGCGTGCCGCATGAGCGAGCGACTGCTGGCGGAGTCCCGCCACCTGCGCAACGTCGCCGAAGGTGCCGCCCTCTCGGTGCGCGATCAGCTGCGGGCAGCCTTCCGCGGCACAATGACTGTCGACCACAAGAAGGACGCCCGCGACGTCGTCACGGAACACGACAGGCATGCTGAGCGCGTGATCTCGGCCTACATCCTCGAGCACGAGCCGGACTCGCAGATCCTCGGCGAGGAAGGGGGCGCTGTGGGTGAGGGGCGGGTGTCCTGGTTCATCGATCCGATCGACGGCACGAGCAACTTCATCGACGGGATCGCCTTCTGGTGCGTGTCGGTGGCGGCGGCCGTGGATGGGCGCGTCATCGGCGCGGCGATCCTCGATCCGATGGCTGACGACATGTTCTCCGCCGATCTGGAGGGTGCATGGCTGAACGGCGAGCCCCTGCGCTCGGTCGGACGCGCGAGCGAGGCCGAGGCGACTCTCATCACCGGGTATCCGAACGCGCGGCAGCTCGTCGCGCACGGCGGAGCCGCTCTCACCGACTTCGCCGAGTTGGTCCTGGCCTTCCGGGCGGTACGCCGGCCCGGGAGCGCCGCGCTGACGCTCTCGCACGTCGCTGCGGGATGGGCGGATGCGGCAGCCGGCTTCAACGTGAACCCGTGGGACGTCAGCGCCGCGGAGCTGATCGTGAACCAGGCGGGCGGAATGTACATCCCGCTCGCAGCCGGGCAGAGCGAGCGGCCGGCGCACTCCTATGAGCACCGTGGGTACGTCGCGATCGCAGGCGGCGGGTCGTACCCCACGCTGATGTCGATCGCCCGGGACATCGCCGCCCGGGGAAACGCTCGCTCGGCCGCCGCCACGTCGTCGCCCTGAGGGGGTGTCAGGAGCTGATCGCAGCCGAACGGCCAGCTCGGATCAGGCGCCGCTCAATGCGGTGAGCGCAGCTGATCTGCCGGCCGCAGCGCGGTGTCGGGCAGACAGCCCAGCTCGCCGGGCTGCAGCAGCACGCGCGGCACGTTCAGCACCTCGACCGCACCGCTCGCGCGACGTGCGACGAGAAGGCAGTCGTCGACGTCGCCCATCGCGAAGCCGATCTGCTGATCCTGGACGATGACGGAAGGCTCGAACGCGATCTCGCGCTCGCCGGTCGGCTTCGGCATCCGTGACTTCACCGCTGCGACGATCCTTTCCGGCGAGGCGTCCGATACCGCCGTGCCGAGCACATCGACGACGACGGCCTCGGTGCCGTCCGGAACGACCTGCACCGGCCGGGTGTCGACCGGCGGCTCCACGGGCTGCGCGTCGGCTGGGCAGTCGACCGGGTGGGCGACCGCGTCATCGTCATCCCACCCCCGAACTCCTCGGTGGCCACGCCCCAGTAGTCGAACTCCGACTCGAAGCAGGCCGCGTACGGATCGTCGTACTGCGGCGTCACCGTCACGCGCACTCTCAGTGCGCCGAACGGCTCGCCGTGCACCGATCCGGGGTAGGCCTCGTAGCCGATGAGCTCGACGGACGGATGCTGCGCCCGCCTCTCATCGGCCCAGCGGGCGTAGTCGTCGATCGTGTCCGTCGGACCGCGGTAGAGATCCCGTGCGAAGTCGGCGGCCTCCCCGTGTGCGCGTGCGGCGAGCCTCGCCTGCTGCGCGTCCGAGGGAGTGGCGGCGCATCCGCTGAACGCGCCGGTCGCACCGGTCGCGACGAGCGCGGCAAGCAGGACGGCGGGCCACCGCCGGCCAGGAGCGTGCGGGGCCGATGGGCCGCGCGGGGCCGGTGCGCCGATCATGCGTCGATCATAGGGACCCGAGGCCCGGGACGCGTTCGCCCGGTCATCGTGTCGGTGACAGCCGCGCCCCTGATCCGGCCCGGTCATCCGCCTGTCCGGTGCGCACAGCTGAGTGCGGATGCCAGGATGCGCGTGCGGCCCGGGGGACGTCCAGGAGCCGGCCGATGCGGATGCCGCCCTTGGCGGGCTGCGCGTGCACCTGCATCACCAGCGACCGGATGAGCGCCTCGGCGCGCGCCTGATGGTGCCATTGGACGCCCGGGGTGAGAGCCTCGTCGATGCGGCGGAGAAGCTCTGGACCGAGTCCGGTGGGAAGGGCGTCGTGCACGGCGTAGTGATCGAGCACGTCGGAGATGGTCCAATTCGGCGTGAACCGACCGGAAAGTGGTCCGAGGGTGGTGTCGTCGTGTCTCCATTGGACCAGAATGTGACGCTATGAGCAGTGTGGACAGGGCCAATCCTCGGCTGGTGGACCAGCGAACGGCCGCTGTCGATTCCGCGGCGCTCGCGGCACGACTGGGACGCTGGTCGCAGGGTGACGGCACTCTGTCTGCGCAGCTGTCCGCACGCATCCGCGCCCTGGTCGACACCGGTGAGTTGAGGTCCGGGGACCGGCTTCCGGCGGAGCGCGCGCTCGCCGCGGCGATCGCGGTGTCGCGCGGCACCGTCGTCACCGCCTATGCGGATCTCGCCGAGCGTGGGACGGTCGAACGTCGTCAGGGCAGCGGCACCCGCATCGCGGGGACAGCGGTCTCACAGCCCGGCCGTGCGGCGCGAGGCGAGGCGCTGTTCTCGGCGCTGCCGAACTCGATCGACCTGTTGCGCACGGTGCCGCAGATCCCCGAGCTCGGCGTGCGGCTCATCCGCGAGCACCAGCCGGACCTCGCGCTCGCGCTGCTTCCTGAGACGGATCCGGCCGGGCTCCCGATGCTGCGTGAGCTGATCGCCGATCTGTACGCGGCGGAGGGGGCGCCGACCACCCCCGAGCAGATCCTCGTCACGCACGGTGCGCAGCAGGCGATCAGCCTGGTGATCCACGCGCTCATCGAGCCGGGCGACGTCGTGCTCGCCGAGGAGGTCACCTGGCCGGGGGTCACCGACACGGTCCGCCTGCGCGGAGGAGTGGTGCACGGCATCCCGATGGGGGAGGGCGGACTCGACGTGGTCGCCCTCGAAGTGGCGATGGCGCGGATGCGGCCGGCGCTGGTGGCACTCAACCCGCATCATCAGAATCCGACCGGCACGCGGCTGCCGTCGGCCGCGCGCCGGCGGGTGGCCGAGCTCGCCGCCGAGTACGGCGTGCCGGTGATCGAGGACCGGGTGGTCGCGGGGATCGCCTTCGACGGCGTCGTGCCTCCGCCGCTCGCCGCCGAACGGCCGGATGCCCCGGTGATCGTCGTCGAGTCGGTGTCGAAATGGGTCTGGGCGGGGCTGCGGATCGGCTGGCTGCGCGCCGATCCCGTGCTCGTGCGGCGCCTGCGCGGCGCCCGTCAGCTGGCCGACCAGTCCACCAGCGTGCCCGCGCAGCTGCTCGCGATCGATCTGATCTCGCACGCGAACGATCTGCGCCGCGAGGTCGCCCGCACTCACCAGACCCGTCTTGCGCTGCTCCTCGAGCTGATGTCCGAGCACCTGCCCGACTGGACCTTCACGCCGCCGCGCGGCGGACTCTCGCTGTGGGCCAGGATGCCGGCCGGCTCGGCGGACGCCCTCGCCCGGGTCGCCGCCGTGCACGGCGTCTCGGTCGCCGGCAGCGGCGAGTTCGCGGCATCCCCGTCGCCGGACGACCACATCAGGATCCCGTTCACCGCGCCCGACGAGGTGCTCACCGAGGGCATCCGTCGCCTCGGCGCCGCCTGGGCGGAGTACCGCGCCACGCTCTGAGCCGTCGGCTCAGGCGCCGACGGCGACGCGCGGGGAAGGCGCGTCCGCTCCCTGCCCGTCCCGCACGCCGTCGAGGGCGCCGAGGCGTGCGGCGCGCTCCAGCCACCCCTCGATCTTCGCGGCGGACGCGGTCTTGATCCCCAGCATCCGATGCGTGCGCACCGAGCGGATGCCGCACAGCTTCATCGTGTTCCTGGCGACCTGGGTCTGCGCGGGCAGTCCGGTGATCGGTGCGAAGAACCAGGGGGTGTCGGCGAGCAGCAGCAGCCGGCCCCGGTCAGCGCCCACCATGCCGACCGGGAGCCCGGCGGGCGTGTAGCGGTACTCCTGCTGGGGGAGCAGGGCGCGGTCGAAGAACCCCTTCAGCACGGCGGGCACCGATCCCCACCACAGCGGAGTGACGACCACGACGTTCGTCGCCTCGTGCAGTGCCGTCTTCGCGTCGGCCAGGTCGGGCTCGAGCGGCATCCGCTCTCGATAGCCGAGCCGCAGATGCGGGTCGAAGTCGAGGTCGCGCAGTGCGAGGAGGCTCGCGTCGCCGTGCGCGGCAGCGTAGCGGCGGGCGAGCTCGGCGGTCAGCGAATGGGCGTCGGGGTGACCGTCGAGGACGAGTGCAGTGGACATCGGAGGTTCCAATCTTGACAGTGTCGATTAGGTGGACACTGTCGAGATAAGGAACAATGTTGCTCGTGTCAAGTTCTCGTTCCGGGTATCACCACGGCGATCTCGCGCACGCGCTCGAGACGGCGGCGATGCAGCTGCTCGCCGACAGGCCGGCGCAGGAGATCAGCCTGCGAGAGGTCGCGCGCGCGGCCGACGTGAGCCACAACGCGCCCTACCACCACTTCGCCGACCGCCGCGGGCTGCTGAAGACACTCGCCGAGCGCAGCATGGCCGACCTCGTGGGCGAGGTGCGTTCAGCGCTCGAGAGCGCCCCTGACCCCGTCACCGCGCTCATCGCCGGCGGACAGGCGTACATCCGCTTCGCCGTCGAGCGCCCGAACGCCTTCGATGTCGTCTACGACCCGGCGGTGTGCATCCCGGATCTCCGACCGAGACCATGGCGCCGCTCATCGCCGAGCTCGAGTCGCTGCTCGGCGGTGCCGTGGTCGGCGTGGGCCTGGCGGAGGACGACACCACGGCGGCGTGGGGACTCGTGCACGGACTCGGCACTCTCGCCGCTGCGGGGCACTTCCCGCTCGAGACCGCACTGGCATCCTGCGAATCCGCGATCCGGCGGATGCTGAACGGGTCAGATGTCCCCGGGAGTGCGCACTCCGAGCAGACGCCCTGAGCCCTCGATCAGTTCCGCCCACGAGTCGACGTCGACCGTGCACTCCGCGACCGCGCAGGTCGGCAGCTCGGCGAGCTGGCCGGTCAGCTCGCCGACGGCGTCGCTCATCCCGGGGTTGTGGCCCACCAGCATCCCGACCGTGCACTCGTCCGGCAGTTCGGCGGCGATCCGCAGGATCGACCGGGCGGATGCCGCGTACAGCCGCGGTTCCTCGACGAGTACGCGGCCGAACGCGGCCGCGTACTCCTCCGCCGTGCGGCGTGCGCGCAGCGCGGTGCTGGACACGATTCGGTCGACCGCGACGCCTTCATCGACCAGGCGACGGGCCATCGCCGGGGCGTCGCCGCGGCCACGCCCGTTCAGCGGGCGATCATGATCGGCGAGGCCCGGATCGTCCCAGTCCGACTTCGCGTGGCGTGCCAGCAGCAGGGTCTTCATGCTTCCAGCGTGGCATCCGACGAGCCGCGACGCATCCCGAACCTGGGAGCGTTCGCAGGGTTCGTCGGGCCGCTCCACAGGCGCTCTTCCCTACCGTGGAAGGATGTCCTACTCTGCTCACCGCCCTGGACGGATGGATTCCCAGGGCCGCATCGAGTTCGACGTCGACGACCCGAACGGCGAGAACCCCGCTGCTGCCGACGTCCCCGAATACTTCACCCGCGAGTACCGGCCGGCCGGTTCCGACGCCGACGCCGGTATCGACGCGACCGCGCTCAACGACGTGGTCGAGACGACCACCCGCCCGAATCCGGTCGTGCACGACGAGCAGAGGACCGAGTCGTACGATCTCGACGACTTCCCGTTCCTCGACGAGCCGGCCCGGACCCAGGTCGTGGACGAGCCGCAGGCCGTGGCATCCGAGTCCGCGCATGAGCCTGCGCCGGTGGCATCCGCTCCGAAGCCGAAGCGCGCCCTTCGACAGGCTCGGGGTCCTAAGGTGAAGCGCGAGCGCACTCCCGGATCGCGCCTGCGCACGCTCGCCATCCTCGGCGGTGCCGACGGTGAGATCCTCGACCGGGTGCCCGGCGAGACGCCCCGCTTCGTGCAGATGTTCTTCGTGCTGCTCGGCACCGACGGTCGTCTCCGCGCTGTCGATGCTCTTCGCGCTGATGACCGGCGTGCAGGTCGTCGCCTGGCTGGCCGTGCCGCTGGCGATCGTCTGGGCGGCGATCATCTTCAACCTCGATCGCTTCCTCACCTCGACGATGACGGCCACCCGCAACGTCTGGAAGCTCATCGGGCTCGCCATCCCGCGTGTGCTGATGGCCGCGCTTATCGGCTTCGTCGTCGCCGAGCCGGTCGTGCTGCAGGTGTTCCACAACGACATCGCCCGCGAGGTCGCATCGACCAACATCACGCAGGCGCAGTCCGATCAGGACGCTCTCGAGAAGGGGCCGGAGAAGAAGGCCTTGGATGCCGCCACCAAGCGCGTCTCCGACCTCGAGAACCAGGCCGCGACGGGCATCGTCGCCGGCACCTCCAGCTCCTCGGCATCCGAGTCCGCCGCGCAGGGAACGGTCGACGACCTGACCAAGAAGATGGCGGACCAGCAGAAGACCATCGACGGCGCGCGAGCGCTGTACCAGTGCGAGCTGACCGGCGAGGGAGCGGGCACCGTGCCGGGTTGCACCGGCGTGCACGGACAGGGCACCAGCTCGGAAGCCGCGAAGGCCCAGCTGACCGAGGCGCAGCAGACCTACGACGCGCTGGCGGCCCAGCTGCGCACCGCGAACGCCGAGTTGGAGAGCGCCGGCACGGCGGCGAAGGGCGAGCTGTCGGCGTCGGAGTCGGCCAACCGCAAGCAGGCGAGGGCCGAGCTGCCCGCCGCGAAGCAGACCTACGAGACCGCGCTCGCCGCGTACAACGCGCGCGCCGACTCGGTGGCGCAGGGCAATGCCGGCGCGATCGGTCTGCTCAGCCAGATCAGCGGTCTGAACCGCCTCGGCGAGAAGGAGCCGACGATCTTCTGGGCGCACTGGCTGATCGCCGCGCTGTTCTTCATGATCGAGCTGCTGCCGGTCCTCGTGAAGGTGCTGACCAGCTTCGGTGATCCGTCGCTGTACGAGAAGACCGCGGCGATCCGCAAGCAGGTCGAGGAGGATCGCGTCGCGGCGGAGGGCTACCGCGATCGCGCCGCGATCGTGGCGACGGGTTCGCTCCCGCCGGCCGAGCCACCGGCACCGGCATCCCCGCCTTCTGACACGGGCGACGCGCCGACCGTGCCGCTCACCCGCGCCGACCTCCGCGAGGGCGCCCCGGTCTGACCGGGTGCCGGCGGGCCCGTGCACTCCGAGCGGCACTAGCGTTGATGCATGGTCAACTATCGCTATCTCGGCAACAGCGGATTCAAGGTCTCGGAGATCACTCTCGGCAACTGGGTGACCCACGCGTCGCAGGTCGGCGACGACGCCGCGATCGCTACCGTGCACGCCGCGCTGGATGCCGGCATCACCACCTTCGACACCGCTGACACCTACGCCAACACGGCTGCAGAGGTCGTGCTCGGCAAGGCTCTCGACGGGCAGCGCCGCGAGAGCCTCGAGATCTTCACGAAGGTGTACTTCCCGACCGGCCCGAAGGGGCCCAACGACACCGGCCTCAGCCGCAAGCACATCCGCGACTCGATCGAGGGATCGCTGCGCCGTCTCGGCGTCGAGTACGTCGACCTGTACCAGGCGCACCGCTACGACTACGAGACGCCGCTCGAGGAGACCATGCAGGCCTTCGCCGACGTCGTCCGTCAGGGCAAGGCGCTGTACATCGGGGTCTCGGAGTGGACCGCCGAGCAGCTCCGCGAGGGGCATGCGCTCGCCCGTGAGCTCGGCGTGCAGCTGATCTCGAACCAGCCGCAGTACTCGATGCTGCACCGCGTGATCGAGGGCAAGGTCGTTCCGGCATCCGAAGAGCTGGGCATCTCGCAGATCGTCTGGTCGCCGATGGCGCAGGGCGTGCTGAGCGGCAAGTACCTGCCCGGTCAGCCGGTTCCGGAGGGATCGCGCGCGACCGACGAGCACTCTGGAGCGCACTTCATCCAGCGCTTCCTGCAGGACGACATCCTCACCGCCGTGCAGAAGCTGAAGCCGATCGCCGAGCAGGCCGGCCTGACGATGCCGCAGCTCGCGATCGCGTGGGTGCTGCAGAACCAGAACATCGCCGCCGCACTCGTGGGCGCTTCGCGCCCGGAACAGCTCGCCGACACGGTGAAGGCGAGCGGCGTGACGCTGGATGCCGACACTCTCGCCGCCATCGACACCGCCCTGGCGGGCGTCGTGAACGACGACCCGGACGACACCTACACGGTTTCGCCGAAGGAGCGCCTGGTCTGAGGCATCCGTCTCCCCGCGACGGCATCGCGGGGAGACGACAGACTTTCATCGCGTCGAAGGTGGATCATAGGGTTCGCACAGGCTGGCCGGACGGAATGGATTCAGACCACGAATCCGACCTCAGGAGCAGCTCATGCCCACGCTCGTCATGATCGCCGCAGACATCGTCGCGATCGCTCTTCTCGCCTTCGGCATCTACTTTCGCCGGCACCGCCGCGACCTGATCGTCGCGTTCCTCGGTGTGAACATCGGCGTGCTGGCGGTATCGGTCATCCTGGTGAACGCCTCGGTCGCGCTGGGCCTCGGGCTCGGTCTGTTCGGCGTGCTGTCGATCATCCGGCTGCGCTCCTCGGAGATCTCGCAGCGCGAGGTCGCGTACTACTTCGCCTCCCTCGCCCTGGGCCTGATCGCCGGACTGAGCACCAGCGTCTCGCCGATCGCGCTCGCCCTGATGGCGCTGATCGTCATCACCATGTATATCGCCGATCATCCGGGGATGATGCGCCGCTCACGGCACATCACGATGAACATCGACCGCGCCATCACCGATGAGAACGAACTGCGCCAGCACCTCGAGGGCCTGCTCGGCGGGCGCGTGACGCAGGTCACCGTGCAGCACCTCGACCTGGTCAACGACACCACCCAGGTGGATGTGCGGTTCCAGGCCGACGTGGTGGCGCAAGCCCGCACCCGGATGCCGGAGATGACGCGATGACCGGCGCGCGGCAACGGATCGCGCAGCTCGACCCGATCACCCTCGACGAACTGGTCGCTGCGGCGGCAATGCTCACCCGCGTCGACCGCAAGTACGCGATGAGCGCCGCAGACGCACGCCGGGCGCTCGCCGACCTTCCCTGCGACACGCGTGTGCTCACGATGGACGACAGTCGCGCGTTCGAGTACGAGTCGTACTACTTCGACACGCCAGGGCTGCTGAGCTACCGGATGGCTGCACTCGGCCGTCGGCGGCGCTTCAAGCTGCGCACTCGCAGCTACCTGGACTCGAAGGACGCCTTCCTCGAGCTGAAGACCCGAGGGGCGCGCAGCACCACGGTCAAGGAGCGCATCGTGTACGACTTCGACGAACGCGAGATTCTCACCGACGACGGGCTCGAGTACGCGTCCGCCGGCCTTGCCGGGCTCGGAATCGACGATCCGCAGGCGTTGCGGCTGCAGCCGACGCTGGCCACCCGGTACCGCCGCACGACCCTGCTGGCTCCCGGGAACGGCGGGCGCACGACGATCGACACCGACCTGGTCTGGGAACTCGCCGACGGCACCGTTCTCGAGTTGCCGGATCTCGTCATCGTCGAGACCAAGTCCGGTCAGCGCACCGGCGTCGTCGACCGGCTGCTGTGGGCGCACGGCGTCCGTCCGGAGGCGATCAGCAAGTACGGCACGGGACTGGCGGCACTGCGCCCCGACCTGCCGTCGAACAAGTGGGCGCGCGTGCTGCGCCGCCGATTCCAGACTGCGGCTGTCGCCGCCTGAGCGCAGAGGAGGACACCATGCGCAAGAAGACCACCACGAAGAAGCTCGCGACGAGGAAGCGGATGCTGCTGAGCGCGGCGCCGTTCGTGCTGACGGCCGTCGTGCTCGCCGGCTGCACGGCGATGCCGCAGACCGAGGACACCGGGGCCTCCGCGGTCGGCGTCGACGCGACGCTCACGGCCGAGCAGGTGCTCGCCGAGAACGAGGACACCACCACCGTCACCCCCGATGAGGCGGACGGCACGGCCGAGACCACGATCGCACTGACGGGCGACTCGGCGACGGTCGACGGTGAGGGGGCGGAGACCGACGGCTCGACCGTGACGATCACCGCCGGTGGGACCTACCGCATCGGCGGGGAGCTTGCCGGGTCGGTGGTCGTGCAGGCTCCGGACGACGCCGTCGTCGCGCTCATCCTGGACGGAGCAGAGATCACGAACGCTGACGGCTCGGCCCTCAGTATCCTCAGCGCCGACGACGTCGCGATCGTGCTGGCGGACGGCAGTGAGAACACGCTGTCGGACGCGTCGTCGTACGCCGATGACGCCGAGGCGAACGCGGCGCTGTACAGCGACGCCGACCTGACCATCAGCGGCGAGGGGGCGCTGAGCGTCGCCGGCAACGGGAACGACGGCATCACCAGCAAGGACGACCTGAAGATCACCGACGGCAAGATCACGGTGGTCGCCGCTGACGACGGGCTGCGCGGCAAGGATTCGCTCACCGTCGAGGGCGGCACGCTCGACGTCACCGCCGGCGGTGACGGGCTGAAGAGCGATCAGGACGATGATGAGACGCGCGGCTACATCTGGATCTCCGGCGGCGAGGTCACGGTCGACAGCGAGGGCGACGCGGCGCAGGCGACGACCGACACGGTCGTCACCGGCGGCGATCTGACGCTGCGCGCCGGCGGCGGATCCTCGGCCGAACTCGCCGACGACGCGTCGGCGAAGGGGCTCAAGGCCGGGGTGTACACCGTCGTGGCGGGTGGCACGGTCGCGGTGGATGCCGCCGACGACGGCGTGCACTCCGACGGCGCGGTGCACATCTCGGACGGCACGCTGACGCTGGCCACCGGTGACGACGGCGTGCACGCCGACTCCGCGCTGCTCATCGACGGCGGCACGACGACCGTCTCGGAGTCGTACGAGGGGCTGGAGAGCAAGGACATCACGATCGCCGGAGGAACCGTCGACGTCGCGGCATCCGACGACGGGATCAACGCCTCGGCCGGCACCGGCGAGAGCATGCAGGCCGACGACTCGATGCTCACGATCACCGGGGGCACGATCACGGTGGATGCAGGAGGCGACGGCTTCGACTCGAACGGCTCCGCCACGATGTCCGGCGGCGAGCTGACCGTGTGGGGGCCGACGAACGACGGCAACGGCGCGCTCGATGTGAACGGCACGTTCGACATCTCGGGTGGCACGCTGCTCGCGGTCGGGAGTGCGGGAATGGCGGTCGCGCCGACCACGGAGTCCGCGCAGGGCTGGGTGTTCGCGTCGGCGAGCGGGGCCGCCGGCGACGAGGTGGAGATCGTCTCGGGCGACGCCGTGCTGGCGACCTTCGCCGCGACGAAGGATTTCGGGTCGGTGGTCTACTCCAGCGACCAGGTCACCAGCGGGGAGAGCTACGACGTGGTCGTGGATGGCACCGCGACGACCGCGACCGCCGGTGAGGGCGGTCAGTCCATGGGCGGCCCCGGTGGGGGCGGAGGGACGCGGCCGCAGGGTGGTCAGGACGGCACCCCGCCGGAGGGCGGCAGGCCGCCGGAGGGTGGCCCCGGTCAGGACGGCACCCCGCCGGATGGGGGGACCTCGGAGCCCTGAGCCGTGCTGGCACAAGAGAATGCAGCACCGCGCCGAGAGGGTGGCGTTGCCACCACGTCTCGGCGCGGGCTTGCAGTTTCGAGGGGGCCCCGTTCAGAGCACGCCGAACACGGCACCGGGGTTGAGGATGTTCTGCGGGTCCAGCGCCTTCTTGATGCGCAGGTTGAGGTCGAGCACGTCCTCGCCGAGATAGTCGCCGAGCCACGGCTGCTTCAGCCGGCCCACGCCGTGCTCGCCGGTGATCGTTCCGCCCAGAGCGATCGCCAGATCCATGACCTCGCCGTACGCGATGTCCGCGCGCTCCTTCTGGCCCGGGTCCGACGGGTCGAGTACGAGCAGCGGATGCGTGTTGCCGTCGCCCGCATGCGCGACGATCGAGATCTCGGTGCGGTGCCGTGCGGCGATCTCCGCGACGCCGAGCACCAGGTCACCGAGGCGGGGGAGCGGCACGCCGACATCCTCCAGCAGCAGCGCGCCGCGCTTCTCGACCGCGGGGATCGCCTGACGACGCGCCTCGATGAGCGCCTCGCTCTCATCGGGATCGTTCGTGGCGTAGCACTCGGTCGCGCCGTTCGCGCCGCAGATCACCTCGACGGCGGCGATCTGCTCCTCGGCCAGCGCCTCGGGCTCGTCGGACTGCACGATCAGCATCGCCGCCGCGCTGCGGTCCAGCTCCATCCGGGTCATGTCCTCGACCGCGTTGATCGCGACCTGGTCCATGAACTCCAGCATCGACGGGCGCATCGCACCCTTGATGTCGAGCACCGCCTGGATCGCGCCGGACAGCGTCGGGAACATCGCCACCAGCGTGGTGGGCGTGCGCTGCGCCGGCACCAGCCGCAGCACGATCTCGGTGATGATGCCGAGAGTGCCCTCGCTGCCGACGAACAGCTTGGTCAGCGACAGGCCGGCGACGTCCTTGAGCCGCGGGCCGCCGAGCTTCACGGCCTTGCCGTCGGCCAGCACGACCGTGAGGCCGAGCACGTAGTCGGTGGTCACGCCGTACTTCACACAGCACAGGCCGCCGGCGTTCGTGGCGACGTTGCCGCCGATCGAGCAGAACTCCTGTGACGACGGGTCCGGCGGGTACCAGAGGCCGTGCTCGGATGCCGACGGCCTTGACCTCCACGTTGAATGCGCCCGGCTGCACGGTGGCCATCTGCACGAGCGGATCGATCGTGATCCGCCGCATCCGGTCCAGTGAGACGACGATCGCGTCGTCCTGTGCGGAACTGCCACCGGAGAGTCCTGAGCCCGCGCCGCGCGGGATCACCGCGATGCCTTCACGGGCGGCGATCCGCATGGTCGCCTGCACGTCCTCCGTGCTGGTCGCGCGTACGACGGCGAGCGGCACGCCGGCATCCGGGTCGTTCGCACGGTCCCAGCGGTACGCGTCGAGCGAGTCCCTGTTCGTGACGAGCACGCCCTCGGGCAGATCGGCGGTCAGAGCGGCGAGCACGCGCTCGCGGCGGTCGGTTTCCATCCTCTGAGCGTATCCCGCGTGCTATTCCTTCACCGCGCCGGCGGTGAGCCCCTGCACGATCCAGCGGCTCGCGAGTGCGAACATCACCATCGTCGGCAGGATCGTCAGCACCGCAGCCGCCGACATCGAACCCCAGTCGATGTTGAACGTGGAGATGAAGCCGTTCAGCGCCGAGGGCACGGTGCGCTTCTCATCGGAGTTGATCAGCACCACCGACAGGAACAGCTCGTTCCAGCAGTTCACGAAGTTGAAGATGAACGCGGCGATGATGCCGGGCGTCATCACCGGGACGAGCACGCGGAACAGGGCGCCGAGCCGGGAGCACCCGTCGATCATCGCGGCCTCTTCGAGCGCGTTCGGCACGTTCTCGAAGAATCCGCGCAGCATGACCGTGGAGAACGGGATGCACACCGCGATGTACACCAGCACCAGGCCGGGCCGGGTGTCGACCAGACCCAGATCGGTCATCATCGAGTACAGCGGTCCGAGCGCGATGAACGCCGGGATCATCTGCGTCAGCAGGAAGGCCACGAGCACCGTGCCCTTGCCGCGGAACTCGAATCGTGCCAGCACGTAGGCGCTGAGCAGCGCGATCAGCGTCGCCACCGCACCGGCGGTCAGCGCCACGATCGTCGAGTTCATCAGGAAGACGCCGAACGTGCTCTTCTCGAAGAGACTCGTGTAGTTCTGCAGCGACGGATCGCTGGGCCAGTACTCGATCGGGAACCGGTTGATCGTGGACGGCGACTTGAACGAGGTCAGCGCGATCCAGTACAGCGGGAACAGGGTGATGATCAGCCAGATCGCCAACCCTGCGAACCGCAGGATGCCGCCGACGGTGACCTTCCTCGGGCCGCGGGTCGCGCGCTCCGGAACACCCGTCGTCGTGACGGCCATGGTCGCGCTCATCGCTGCATCCTTCTCATCGCCAGCAGGTAGAACCCGCAGAACACGAGCAGGAACGCCACGACGATCAGGCCGATGGCGCTCGCGATGCCGTAGTTGCCCTGCTGGGTGAAGTCGATCATCCAGGTCGTGACGATGTCGGTCTTGTTGGCGGGGCCTCCGCCGGTCATCGCCCAGATGATGTCGGGGAAGTTGAAGATCCAGATCACCCGCAGCAGCACGGTCAGCAGCAGGGTCATCGAGATGTACGGGATGACGATCGAGAACAGCTGGCGGGCCTTGCCCGCGCCGTCGATGCTCGCGGCCTCCAGCACCTCATCGGGCACCGACTGCAGGGCCGCGAGGATCATGATCGCGAAGAACGTCACGCCGTACCAGATGTTCGCGACGATCACGGCGGTCATCGCGAGCTTGGGGTCGGACAGCCAGGGCAGGGGCTGCGAGATGAGCCCGGCCTTCATGAGCAGGTCGTTGATCACGCCGAACTCGGCGTTGAACATCCAGCGGAACAGCATTCCGATCAGGAACCCGGAGACGGCCCACGGGAAGAACACCAGCGCCTGGTACAGCCCACGGAAGCGGAATCTCTTCCGCAGAGCGAGGGCGATCAGGAACCCGATCACCAGCTGGGGGACCAGCGAGCCGACCACCCAGAGCACCGAGTTCCAGGCGACAGTGGGGAACACCGGGTCCCGGAAGACCGTGACGAAGTTGTCGAACCCGACGAAAGGGGTCGAGGTGAGGTCCCAGAGGTTCCAGTCGTGGAACGCCATCCGGGCGCCCTGCAGCATCGGGAAGTAGGTGAACCAGCACACGAACACGATCGCGGGCGCCAGGAACGCCAGCAGGGTCAGCGCGTGCTTGGCCCGGAACGGGCGGCGGCGGCCGGATGCCGGCCGGCGGCGCCGGGAGGCCCCGCCGGCGGTGCCGACGGAGCCCTCTCGACGGTCTGAGACGACACGGGTCAGCCCTTCTCCGCGGCGTACTTCTCCGTCCAGTAGTCGTCCCAGGACCTCAGCAGCTCCTTGGTGGACATGTCGCCCAGCAGGACCTTCTGCACGTCCTGGTCGGACTTCTGGATCCACTCGGTCCACCAGCTCACGCCACGCGGCTGGATGACGTTGATGTAGGTGTCCGGATTCTCGGTCATCGTGACGTAGCTGGTCCACGGTCCGGTCTTGTAGAAGTCGTCGTCCGCGGCTGCGGCGATGATCGGCACCAGGCTGTTCTTCTGCGCGAAGGTCGTCGCGGGCTCGGCCGAGGAGAGGTACTCGACCAGCTTGACCGCGGCATCCTTGTGCTCACTGGCCTGCGCCACGCCCCAACCGGCGGTCGCGAGCGGCTGCGCAGCCTTGCCGGTCGGCCCCACGAGCAGCGGTGCGGTGTCCCACTGGTCCTCCTTCAGCGAGGACTCCTGCACGGTCGCGATGACCTCGGGGTCCTGCAGCAGGAACGCGGTGGAGCCGTTCGTGAACCCGGCGACCATCTCGGGATAGCCCCACGAGACGGCGGACGGCGGGGAACCCTTCTTGAACAGGTCGAAGTAGGTGTCGACCGCCTCCTGCGCCTCCGGCGCCGCGAACATCGTCGAGCCGTCCTTCATCAGGAAGGCGTCGTCGGTGTTCAGGTCGTCGATGACATAGGCCTCGATCGCCGCGACGACGTTGCTGTTCGCGTTCTGGCCGCCGCGGAAGGCGTAGCCGTAGACGTTCTTGGACGGGTCCTGGATGGCGGAGGCCTGCTCGAGCAGGTCGTCCCAGCTCTTCGGTGGTCCGTCGAACCCGGCGTCCTTCACCAGGTCGGTGCGGTAGAACAGCGACAGCCCGTAGAAGCCGTACGGCACGAAGTAGTTCTTGCCGTCGGTCTCGGCGGCGGCCTTCGCGTTGTCGGTGAGCGCGTCCCAGCCGTCCCAGCCCGACAGGTCCTTCTTCATGTCGTAGAGCCAGCTGTTGTTCGAGAACGGCCCGACCGTGAGGTCGCGCACCTCGAGCACGTCCACGCCCTTGCCGGACTGCAGCATCTGCTGGATCTTCTGGTCGGCCTGCTCAGTGGGCGGCGAGACCAGCTTGACGGTGATGTCGGGGTTCTCCTTCTCGAAGTCGTCGAGCAGGCCGCGGATCAGCTCGGTGCGCGCGGGATTGGTCAGACTCTCGACCATCTGCAGGGTGACCCTGCCGTCGGCGGAGTCGCCGCCGCCGGCGGAGCAGCCGGTCAGGGCGAGAACGGCGACGGTGCCGAGCCCGGCGGCCGTCGTCAGAAGCCTGTGCTTCACGATGTGCCTCTTCTCTCTCAGTGGTGTTTCCGGGTGTGGTTCAGGCGAGGTGCACGGGCGATGCGGAGCGGATGCCGGCCCGCCGCAGGATCTCCGGCACGCAGCGCTCCACGAAGGCCTCGAAGTCGGAGGCCTCGGTGTACAGGTGCGCGGAGAGCCGGAAGTACCCGGCGCCCTCGAAGCTGGTGAACGCCGTCTCCACGCCGACGGCGTCGATCAGCTGCATGCGCAGGTCGTCGGCCTGCTCCCTGCTGCGGCCGAGCGCGTCGGGCAGGCGGATGAGACGCATCGAGGCCACCGGCGTCGGCAACGGCGCGAGCGCCTCGGCATCGGTGTACGGCTGCAGTGCGTCGGCGATGAGCCGGGCACCGTGGTCGGCCATCGTCGAGATCGCCTCGCGCGCGGTCTCCCAGCCGATCTCCTCCTCGATGAAGCCGATGGATGCCGGCGTGCTGAGGTACGTGGTGGCATCGATCGTGCCCTGGGTGTCGAAGCGGGCGGGGTAGGGCTCCGGCGCACCCCACGAGTCGATCAGCGGCCACAGGTCCTGCCGGTCGGTTGCGGTGGTGACCAGCATCGCGGAGCCGCGCGGCGCGCAGGGCCACTTGTGCATGTTGCCGAACCACCAGTCGCCGCCGGCCACTGCTGCGGCATCGGGGACGAGCCCCGGTGCGTGCGCGCCGTCGACGAGCGTGCGCACACCGCGTGCGGTCGCGAGCTCGGCGATGCGGTGCGTGGGGAAGCGACGTGCGGTGGCAGAGGTGATCTGATCGACCACGATCAGACGCGTGGCGGGGGAGATGGCATCGTCGAAGCGCTGCACGACCTCGTCGTCGTCGGCGAGCAGCGGAAGACGCACGACGCGCACCATCGCCCCGAAGCGCCGGGCGAGGCGCTCGGCGCCCATGGTCACGGCGCCGTAGCCGTGGTCGGTGACGAGGATCTCGTCGCCGACGGAGAGCACGAGGGAGTTGTAGACGACGGTGGCCGCTGCGGAGGCGTTCGGCACGAAGACGGCGTCGGCGGGGCGGGCGCCCACGAACGGTGCCGTGTGCTCGCGGGCCTCGTGGACGCGCTCGGCGATGCGCGGGAACCACTCCACCGGGCTGAGGTCGGCGCGACGGCGCAGGGCGTCCTGGTGGGCGACGACGGCGGCGGGCACCGCGCCGAAGGATCCGTGGTTGAGGTGGATGACCTCGGGGTCGAGAGGCCAGGCGTCGCGTGCGCGCTCGAAGGACTTGAGCCGGATCGGCGGTGGCGTCGTGGCCGTGGTCATGCATCCTCGCAACGGGTGGGTTCAAACTTGTTGCACAACTTTGCCACGAATGCTCGGATAAGTCGAGGAAATGAGGAGGATCGGAGCTAAGTTGTCCTACAAATACGTCTCGAGGGGAGCATCCGTCAGACTCGCACTCGAAGACACGGACCGCGGAGGAACCCGATGAGCGCACTGGACACCGCCCTGCATGGGCTGCGATCGCTGATCGCGGACGGCGCACTGCGCCCCGGCGATCGCCTGCCCAGCGAGGGTGAGCTGTGCGAGCAGCTGGGAGTGTCACGTGGTTCGCTGCGCGAGGCGATCCGGATGCTGGCCGCGCTGGGTGTGCTGGAGACGCGGCACGGCTCCGGCAGCTATGTCGGTGAGCTGCGCGCGGCCGACCTGATCAGCAGCCTGTCGCTGACGGTCGGCCTGCTGCCGATGGCGGGCGTGCTCGAGCTCACCGAGCTGCGCCGGGCGCTGGAGCCGCACGTCGCCGCGCTCGCCGCGGCGCGCATCGACCCGGAGACGGTCGAGCGTCTGGATGCTCTACTCGCAGAGCTCGAGGCGAGCGACGACTTCGAGCAGCACTCGCGCCTCGACCATGAGTTCCACATGTCGATCGCGACAGTGGCGGGCCAGGACGCCCTGACAAGTCTGCTCGACGTGCTGCGCTCACGATCCCGCGCCTACCGGCTCTCGGACGCCTCGGATGCCGCAGAGCTGAAGCGCAACTCGGATGTCGGGCACCGTGCGATCCTGCGCGGGCTGGCCGATGGCGACCCGGTCGCGGCGTCCGCTGCAGCATCGGCTCACGTCGCCGACACGGCGTACTGGGTGCGGAAGTACTCCGTCGGCGACGAGGACGACCAGCTCGGCCGCTGACGCCTGGGTCAGCCGAGAGAGATGTCGACCTGGATCTCGGTGGCGAGCTGCTCGAGATCGGCGCGCAGCGCGTCGATATCGGCCGATGACGGCACCGTCGCCGTCACGGTCGATTCGAACAGCCGGCCGCCGGCCATCGCGGCATCCTTCGTCACCGTCGTCATGTCCTCGATGCTGAGCGCGTGCTCGGCGAGCACCCGCGAGACCTCGCGCACGATGCCGGGCCGGTCGTTGCCGAGCACGGTCAGGCTGATCCGCTGCGCGTCGGCCGGTGACCCGGCCTCCGTCCCGGTATGCACGGACACCGCGAGCAACCCGTCCAGCTCGCTCAACGCGGACTGCAGGTCGGTCACTCGCTCCGGGGCGACCGACACCTCGATCACTCCGGCGAACGTGCCGGCCAGCTCGGCGAGACGACTGTTCTCCCAGTTGCCGCCGTGCGCGTCGACGACATCGGCGACGGCGGAGACGAGTCCGGGGCGATCCGCTCCCGCGACCGTGAGGATGAGCGTAGTCATGCCTGAAGCGTAGCCGTCACCAGCTCCCGGTCTCCAGGAAGCGCTCCAGCTGCGCGCGGTGCGGGGCGAGGTCCCAGCCCTGCGCGGCCACCCACTCGTCGTTGTAGTACGTCTGCGCGTAGCGCACACCGCTGTCGCAGATCAGCGTGACGACGCTGCCGGTCTCACCGGCATCCCGCATCCGGGAGATCAGCTGGAACGCGCCGACGAGGTTCGTGCCGGTCGACCCGCCGGCCCAGTGCAGGGTGCGCTCGCGCAGCACCCGGATGGCGGCGACCGACGCGGCGTCCGGCACCTGGATCATCTCGTCGATCACGCTCGGCACGAAAGACGCCTCCACGCGTGGACGACCGATGCCCTCGATGTGCGACGGTTGGCCAGTGGCATCCGCCTCGCCCTTCCAACCGGCGTAGAACGCCGAACCCTCGGGATCGACGACGGCAACGCGCGTCGAGTGCCGCCGATATCGCACGTACCGGCCGAACGTCGCACTGGTGCCGCCGGTGCCGGCGCCGACGACGATCCAGGACGGGATCGGATGCCGCTCCTGCGACAGCTGGCTGAACACGCTCTCGGCGATGTTGTTGTTTCCGCGCCAGTCGGTGGCGCGCTCGGCGTAGGTGAACTGGTCGAGGTAGTGGCCGCGGCAGTCGGATGCCAGGCGTCGCGCCTCGGGAGAGATGTCCTCGGCGCGGTCGACGAAGTGGCAGCGGCCGCCGTAGAACTCGATGAGGTCGATCTTCTCCTGGCTCGTGGAGCGCGGCACGACCGTGACGAACTCGAGTCCCAGCATCCGCGCGAAGTAGGCCTCGGAGACCGCCGTCGATCCGCTGGACGACTCGACCAGCACGGTGCCCTCCTCGATGAGGCCGTTGACCAGGCCGTACAGGATCAGCGAACGCGCCAGGCGGTGCTTGAGCGAACCGGTCGGGTGCACCGACTCGTCCTTGAGGTACAGGTCGATGCCCCACTCGGCGGGGAGGGGAAGAGATGCAGATGCGTGTCGGCCGAGCGGTTCCCGTCGGCTTCGAGCACGCGGATGGCGGAACTGACCCATTCGCTCATGCTCTCGAGGGTATCGGGCCTTGTCCGGCACGCGAGGCGGGCGCAGACTTGCCACGGGGAGCAGGAGAGGAGCAGACCATGGCGCACGGAGACATCACGCACATCGACATCCCGGTCGCGGACCTGGCGAAGGCGACGGCGTTCTACTCGGGCCTGTTCGGCTGGAACATCGCCGAGATGCCCGGATTCGAGGGCTATCCGATGTGGCAGGCGCCGAACGGGATCTCAGGCGGCGGGCTCGCCCCGCGCGACGACGGGTTCACACAGCCCCGGTCCTACGTCGAGGTCGACTCGATCGACGACACGGTCGAGGCGGCGAAGGCGGCCGGCGGCAGCGTCGCGATGGAGAAGAGCGCGATCACCGACAGCAGCTGGTGGGCGGTCATCGTCGATCCCGACGGCAACCGCATCGGCCTCTTCGAGGGTGTCGTCGGCGGCTGAGCGGGTGCTCAGCTCCCGTCGACGTGCAGCAGGGCCGCACGGCCCTGCTCGTCGCTGAGCTGGAATTCGAACCGCGAGCGGTCGCCGCGGTGGTGGGCGATGAAGAACTCGATCGGCCGCCCGGTCGCATCGCGGCTGACGCTGCGCAACCGCAGCAGGGCGGATCCGGCGCTGACGCCGAGTCGCTGTGCCTGCTCGTGGGTCGCGACGGTCGCCTCGGCGGAGCGCACGCCGTGCGTGGCGCGGATGCCGTGCTCGGCGAGCAGCCGGTAGAGCGATGCCTCACGCAGGTCCGCGTCGAGGGTGACCGCGCCGACGTCGTCCGGCATCCAGGTCGTCGACAGCGACCAGGCGTCGTCGTCGACGTAGCGCAGGCGCTCCAGCACGACCACCGGCGCTCCGAGGGAGATCTCCAGGGCATCCGCCACGGCCTCGTCGGCGGTGCCGCGCTCGTGGCGCAGCACGTCGCTGTGCACATGCCCACCACGCTGCTCGACCTCGTCGAACAGGCCGATCAGCGTGTGGACGAGCGACTCCGCGGTGCGTGGGCGGGCCACGAACGTGCCCTTGCCCTTGACGCGCTCGACCAGTCCCTCGTGTTCGAGCTGAGCGAGTGCCTGCCGCACGACGGTGCGGGAGATGCCGTACTGCGCGCACAGACGGTGCTCTCCCGGAAGAGGATCACCCGGCTGCAGGCCGTCGCGTTCGATGCCCTCGATGATCAGCTGTCGCAGCTGGTCGTACATCGGGGCGGCGGAGTGCCGGTCGATCGCGGACTCGAGGTCGGTCATCAGTACGCCACCCCCGCCTGAAGGATGACGTTGGCGTAGGGCGTGTACTCACCCGAGCGCACGAAGGCGCGCGCCGAGTGCGTGCGCTTCTTGAACTCGGCGTGCGGCACGAGTTCGATCTCGATGCCGGGCAGGCGTTCACGCAGCCCGGCCAGTACCTGCGGGCTGTGCTCGGCCACCTCTGCCGACACCGTCGCGCCCTCGACCACCAGTTCGGCGAGCACGGTGTCGAGCACGTCGAAGAACTCCGGTGCTCCGGGCCGGTAGGCCAGGTCGATGCGCTCCGAGCCCGGCGGGATCGGCAGCCCGGCATCGGTCACGACGATGAGGTCGGTGTGGCCGGTCTCGCTGATCACCCGCGACAGTGCGGGGTTGATCGTCGTGGGGGTCTTTCGCATGCGGACGCTCCTTCGAAGGCCTTCAGACGCGGGATGCAGCGAGCAGGTCATCGACCTCGGCGCGATGCGGCAGGCTGGGCGAGGCGCCCTGCCGGGTGACGGCGATGGCGCCGGCGGCGCTGGCGAGAGCGGTGGCCCGATCCAGGGGCCAGCCCTCGGCGAGGGCGGCGCCGAGGTATCCGGCATAGGCATCGCCGGCGGCGGTCGTGTCGACCGGTTCGACCGGGATCGGTGCGATGAACGTCGTGCCCTCCGGGGTGACCACGCAGGAGCCCTTCTCGGCCATGGTGATCACGGCTGCGCCGATGCCCTGGTCGAGGAACCACCGTCCGGCTCGCTCGGCGGAGGCGGCGTCGGTGACCTCGATGCCGCTGATCAGCGTCGCCTCGGTCTCGTTCGGGGTGACGATGTCGATGTCGGACCAGACATCCGGGTCGAGCTGGGCGGCCGGGGCGGGGTCGAGCACGACCGTCATGCCGAGTTGCTTCCCGCGTGCAGTGATGTGCCGGGTGAGGGAAGCCGGGGTCTCGAGCTGGGTGAGCAGCACCGACGTCGTCGGCGCGAGCGCCTCGAGGGCGGCGTCGATCTGCTCGGCGCTGAGCTGCGCGTTCGCGAGCGGCACCATGACGATGTCGTTCTGCGCCGAGGCATCCACGCGGATGTGGGCGATGCCGGTCGGACCGGGAACCGTGCGCAGGTGGGTGAGATCGACGCCGGCGGCGCTCAGGCCCTCGGTGACGAGATCGTGGAACAGGTCGTCGCCCACGCATCCGACGAAGCTCGTGCGGGCGCCGGCCTGCCCGGCGGCGACCGCCTGGTTCGCGCCCTTGCCGCCCAGCAGCAGAGTGAACTGGTCGCCGAGGATCGTCTCGCCACGGGCAGGGAGCCGCTGGGAGAACGTGGTCACGTCCGCGGTGACGCTTCCGACGATCACCACGCCGGAACGGTCGGTCTGGTCAGCCGGCATGAGACTCCTCGATCGTCTTCGACGGGCGGGCACAGCCATCACACTAGCCGAAAGCCACCAGCCTGTAACGACAGGCAGACGTCCGGATCAGGGTCAGATGCCGCGCGCGCTCTCGGCCAGCGTGCCCTCGGCGCCGGGGACATCGCGGGTGACATGCCCCGGCAGGGGGAGGATTCGGGTGTGCACGGCATCGATGATGTCGTCGGGCGTGACGAAGTACTCCCACTCCAGCTCCGCGGGCGGAGCGATCCAGTTCCGGGCTCCGAGTACGGTGACGGGCGCGTCGAGGTGGTCGAAGGACTGCGTCTGCACGGTGGCAGCGACGGTGTTCAGCCAACTGCCGCGCAGGCTCGCATCGGATGCGAGCAGCAGCCGGCCGGTCTTCTCCACCGACGCGAGCAGCAGGTCGTAGTTGAACGGCACCAGGGAGCGCGCGTCGATCACCTCGACGCTCAGTCCGTTTTCGGTCTGCAGTCGTTCCGCAGCTTCCAGTGCGCGGTACAGCGTCGCGCCCACGGTCATGATCGTCAGATCGGTGCCCTCCCGCACGATGTTCGGCTCGCCGATCGGGGTGATGTGCTCGCCGGCGGGGACGCCCTCCGGATGCACGGTCTCGGGGAGGTCGTACAACCGCTGGCTCTCGAAGAACACCACGGGGTCGTTTCCGCGCAGTGCGGCGGTGAGCAGACCCTTCGCATCACGTGCCGTCGCCGGGAAGACCACCTTCAGGCCGGGCACGCCGGCGACCATGGAGCTCCAGTCCTGGGAGTGCTGCGCGCCGTACTTAGCGCCCACCGAGACCCGCAGCACCATCGGCACCGCGGCGAGCCCGCCGGACATCGGCTGCCACTTGGCCATCTGGTTGAAGATCTCGTCTCCTGCGCGCCCGATGAAGTCCGCGTACATCAGCTCGACCAGGGGCCGGCCGCCGGCAAGCGCGAAGCCGACGCCGGTGCCGACGATGGCGGCTTCGGAGATCGGCGCGTTGAACAGCCGGTGCCTGGGCAGGAACTCGGTCAGGCCGCGGTACACGCCGAAGGAGCCTCCCCAGTCACGGTTCTCCTCGCCCCAGAGCGTGATTCGGTCGTCGCGCTCCGTGGCCTCTGTGATCGCCTCGAACAGCGCGTCACGGAAGGTCACGGCGCGCGCACCGCTGAGCACCTTCCCATCCGCGATGCCGGTGCGCGACTTCTTCGCGATGGCCTGGTGGTGCGGGAGCTCAGCGAGCGGCACCGTGGTCTCGCCCGGTGGAACCGGGGCCGCGTCCTCGTCATCGATCGAGGTGTTGTTGAACGTCACTCCGGCCATGACAGCCGGGTCGGCGCGCAGACCCAGCCGTGGAGAGACCGCTGTGTCGATCGCGGCCTCGAGCACGGGTCGCAGCACGCCCTGTGCCCAGGCGAGATCGGACTCGTAGGCGGCCACGTCGGCGATGCCGCTCTCTGCCATTCGCCGGTAGTGAGTCTGGATCGGGTCGGTGGCCGTCCACAGATCCAGCTCCTCCTTGGTGCGGTACGAGGAGGCGTCACTGGGCGAATGCCCGGAGAGGCGGTAGGTCTGGCAGTCGATGAGGACCGGTCCCGCGCCGTCCTCGATGTGCCGTCGCGCGGTGCGCATGGCGTCGATCACCGCGAACGGGTCGTTGCCGTTGATCGTCTGCACGTGCATCCGCTCGGCGTTGACACCCGAGCCGATGCGTGCGAGGCGTTCGAACGACATCGTCTCGCCGATCGGCTGACCGCCCATTCCATAGAAGTTGTTGACGATGAAGAACACGACAGGCAGGCCACCGCGGTGCGCCTCGTCGAACAGGGTGCGGAACTGGGCCTGGGCGGCGAAGCCCATCGACTCCCAGACCGGTCCGGTTCCCGTGGAGGCGTCGCCGATGCTGGCGACCGCGATGCCGGGGGCGCGGCGCACCCTGTTGTACAGGGCTGCGCCGGTGGCGAGCGGGGCGGACCCGCCGACGATGGCGTTGTTCGGATAGATGCCCAGGGGCGGGAAGAAGGCGTGCATGCTGCCGCCGAGGCCGCGGTTGAATCCGGTGCGACGGCCGAAGGTCTCCGCCGTCATCCCGTACATCAGGTAGTTGATGGCCAGACGCTCGGGGTCGTCGGAGGCGAGGCGGTCGCGGACGACTTCCCAGGTCTCGCCCTCGGCCCAGCTCTCGAAGGAGCGGAACAGGTCGTCGCGGGCGCTCTGGGCGATCGCCGAGAGCCCCTTGGCGATCACCTCGCCATGGCTGCGGTGGCTGCCGAATACGCGGTCCCCGACACCGAGGGTGAACGCCTGTCCCACGGCCTGCGCCTCCTGGCCGATGGACAGGTGAGCGGGGCCGGCATGCACGTAGTCGACGCCGAGGTAGTTGGCCTCGCGCTTGATGGAGTTGAGCATCTGCTCGAACTCCCGCACGAGCACCATGTCGCGACCGATCCGCCGTACGGCATCGTCGCCGTACGAGGCGCGCTCGGCGGCGAGGTCGGAGGTGTAGACGTTGACGTCGATCGAGCCGAGCTCGAGCCTCCCGGTTGCATTGACGGTGGCTGGATCGATGAGGAGTTCTTTGGCCATGGTCTTCCTTCTGTCGCCTGCGGTCAGAACGCCGCGAGAATGTCGATGGACTCGATCGCGCGTGCGATGTCGGCGAGGGCGGCGGCTGCCGCCGGCTCCGTCGAGAGCACGGTGGTCGAAGGTGAGCGAGAGCGGCAGCAGAGCCGGGGCGTCCGCGTGACTGCGATGCGCGGCACCGACGCCGAGGATTCCGGACTGTGGCGGATTCAGCACCGGAGTGAACCAGTGGATGCCGAGGCCGCCGAGATTGGACACGGTGAAGGTGCCGCCCGACATGTCATCGGGAGTGAGGCGCCCTGCTCTGGCCTTTTCGATGGCGCCCTGAGCCCGGCCCGCGAGGTCGGCGAGGCCCAGGGTTTCGGCGTGCTCGATCACGGGGACGTAGAGCGCCTGCTCTGTGTCGACCGCGAATCCGAGGTTCACCTGCTCGAACCGGCGGATGCCGTCCCAGTCGAACCACGAGTTCAGCGCCGGGTGGCGCGGCAGAGTGCGTGCGACGGCGAACAGCAGGAGGTCGTTGACCGCGATCCGCCGGCGGCCGTCCTCCGCCGCGACCTTGAGGCGTGCGGAGTAGCGCAGCAGTGCATCCGCGTCGGCGTAGCGGGTGAGCGTGACCTGGGCGGTGTGCGCCAGGGAGGCGTGCATGCGCTGGGCGGTGACCTTGCGGGCGCCGCGCACCGGGAGGACCTCGATCGGGACGGGCTCGCCGCCGGTCGGGGAAGGCGTCGTCGCCTCGACGGCGGGTCCGGACACGACGGCCAGCTCGGCGGGGTGCGCCCGCCGCGCGTCCGCGGCGGCGACGACGTCACGGATGACGATCCGCCCGAACGGGCCGGATCCTTCGAGGGTCGTGAGATCGACGTCACGTTCAGCGGCGATGATCTTCGCGCGGGGAGACGCATAGATGCGTCCGGGGCGTGCATTGCGCGCCGGCCCGGCCGCACGCGCGGCGGGGTTGGGAGCGGATGTGGCCGACTCCGGCGTCGGGGCCGCGGAGCGCGAGCTCGCGGGGGCTTGGGGCGTCACCCCCTCGCCGGGTTCCCCGATCATCGCCAGCACGGCGTGCTCGGGGGCATCGTCGCCTTCGGCGTACCGGATCTCGAGCAGGGTGCCTGCCGCGGGAGCCTCGACCTCGACGACCGCCTTGGCCGTCTCGAGGGAGCACAGGACGTCGCCGACTCGCACGTCGTCGCCGACTGCGACATTCCAGTCGAGCACCACGGCGTCCTCACCGGCATTGCCCGTTGTGGGGACCTTGACCTCTGTCGCCATCATTTTCCGCTCATTCGTGAAGTATGCTCTCATGTGAGCGATGCGAGCGTACACGAAGCTCCGCACGAATACCAGGGACGCCGGGCGCGAGGGTTGCACTCGCAGGGTCGACCCGCGGACAACGGCAGCGGGGCGTCGGCTAGACGGCCAGGAGCTGCCTGGCTGTGACAGCGTCGACCACCAGTGTCGACACGAGTCCGCTGCGCAGCGCCGCCTGCACCGCGGCCGTCTTGGCCACGCCGGCCGCGACGGCGATCGTCTGCGGGATGGCGCGCAGTTCTTCGATGCTTGCGCCGACGACACGAGCCGACAGCGACGAGTCGAGCGGCCGGCCATCGGTGTCGAGGATCACTCCGCAGATGTCGGCGCAGGCGCCGGAGGCGAGCAGGGCGTCCCGTTCCGCCGCGGTGATCTCGTCGATGATCGCGGTGCGCGGTGGCTGCCACGCGCCCACTCCCACCACGGCGAGGGACAGGCTGCCGAATCGCGAGACTGTGTCCTGCAGGCTCGCCTCCGCGCGCAGTGTCGCAGCCATCTGCGCGGAACCGACCAGGAACGGGGCGTTCAGCGCGTGTGCGGCGCCACCCGTGATCGAGGCGAACCGGCGCACCAGCTCTGCGCCGCCGACGGTTCCCTGCCCAACTCGGATGCCGCCGACGAGCTGCACGGCATCGGCGCCTGTTCGCATGCTCATCGCGCTCACGGTCTCGGTCAGGGTACGCCCCCAGGAGAGGCCGACCACGTCGTCCTGATCGAGGATGTCGTCGAGGTGGTGTGCGGCCGCCTGAGCCACGATCGCCGTCGCGTCCTCATCGGCGCCCAGTGTCGTCACGGGGAGGCAGCGGCGGATGCCCCAGCGTGCGGCAACCAGCTCGCCGAGTTCGACATCGATCTCCGAAGGCATGTCGATCGAGATGTGCACCATGCCGGCCTCGCGCGCATCGTCGAGAAGACGTGCCACCTTGAACCGGGTGATGCCCAGCTCATCGGCGATCTCGCTCTTCTGCTTGCCCATGATGTAGAAGCGCCTGGCGACGACGGCCGCCTCGAGTCCGGCGACGTTTCTCGGCCTGCCGCGTTCTGCCATGATCGCTCCTCGCCATGCGGCTCGGTGCACGACTGAGCGCGATTCTATCGACCGCGCTCGATGCGCCGAGTGGAAGACACAATTATATGCTCATATGAGCCTTCTATTGCATTGTGAGCGAATTCTCCTGAAGATGATCCGAAACGGACCACGAGGGTTCGGCATTCGAAGAGGAGTGCGCATGGCAGACGTGTGGCTGGGGCTGGACCTGGGCACGTCGAGTGTGAAGTGCATCGCCCTGGATGCCGGTGGCGACGTAGTCGCGGCCGCCCAGCAGCGCTACCGCATCGACCGGCCCCGCCCCGGCTGGGCGGAGCAGGATCCGCAGGCCTGGTGGCTGGCGGTGGTCGGCGTCATCGCCGACGTGCGCTCACAGCTCGGCGGATCCCGCGCGGTCCGAGCGATCGGCCTGGCCGGTCAGATGCACGGAGTCGTGCTCGTCGACTCCGCGCACAGCCCGGTGCGCCCGGCGATCATCTGGTCGGATGCCAGGGCCGTCACCGAGGTCGAGCGCTGGCGACGCTCGCCGGGCGACGATGTCGTGGAACGGCTCACGGGCTTCCGCAGCGCCAGTGGGATGGCCGCGCTGAGCCTCGCCTGGCTGCGCGCTGAGGAGCCGGCGGCGCTCGGCCGCGCTCGCCACGCGATGCAGCCGAAGGACTTCGTGAGGCTGCGGCTCACCGGTGATGCGGCGCTCGATCCCACCGACGCCGGAGCCTCGCTGCTGTTCGACCTCGACTCAGGTGCACCGGCCGTCCCGCTGCTGGAGGCCGCGGACATCGACGACACCCTGCTTCCGCCGGTGCTGCCCACGCTCTCCGCCGCAGGAAGCCTGACCGTCGCCGCGGCTGAGGACCTCGGACTGCCAGTCGGCATCCCGATCGCCACCGGCGGGGAGACCAGGCGATGACCGCGCTCGCACTGGGTCTGGACACTCCTGGCAGCGCGGCGATCACGCTGAGTTCAGGAGGGACTGTGCTCGTGCCGCTCCTGCCCGGATCATCCGTGCCGTCCGGCCACCATCGGCTGGCGGCGTCGGAACCGCGCAGTCAGCTGGGAATGGGCGTGGTGCTCGCAGCCGGAATGGCGACGGACTGGCTGGCCGGGGTGCTCGGCGCTCAGCCGTCGGAACTCCTGCTCGCCGCAGCGGACGCGCGTATGGGGCCGGGGCTCATCGCGCTCGCCGATCTCGGCGGCACCCGCACTCCGGTGGTCGAGAGCAGGCCTCAGGGGGCGTTCGCAGGACTGGGCTTCCAGCACGGCAGGGAGCACATGATGCGGGCGATGGTCGAGAGCGTCGCGATTTCGCTGACCGACGCGCTCGTCGCGCTCGAATCCGCGGCCGGCACAAGAGCCGGGCGATTGGTGCTCTCCGGAGGCGGCACCCGATTCGCGGTCTGGCGCCAGGCCGTGGCCGACGCCTCGGGACGCACCGTGGTCCGCAGCGCGGATCTGGAGCATCCGGCACTCGGCGCTGCGCTCGCCGCAGCCCGCGCGGAGGGCACCGCGATCGCGTTCGACGCGAATGCGCGCGTGGACGGTGTCATCGAGCCCGAGAGTGACGCCGTCGCCCGGCTCGCCGAGGTGCGAGCTCGGCGCGAAGCCCTCGTCGACGCGGCGCTACCACGCACAGAGGAAGATCACGACCAGAGGAGGAGGTCCGCATGAACGGGACCGACAGTGCCGTCCTGCGCGCCGAAGGCGTCGCCAAACACTACGGCCACGTGCAGGCGCTCCGCGGTGTCGACTTGGAGATCAGGGCGGGAGAGGTCGTCGGACTCGTCGGAGACAACGGCGCAGGCAAGTCCACGCTGGTGGGGGTGCTCTCCGGAGCGATCTCCCCGACGGAGGGACGGATGGAGTTCGGGGGCGCCGAGGTCTCGTTCAACAACCCGGCGCACGCGCGCAGCCTCGGCATCGAGACCGTCTACCAAGACCTCGCGCTCGCGCTCGAGATACCCATCTGGGCGAACCTCTTCCTCGGGCGCGAGAAGCGCAAGCGCGGCATCTGGGGGATGTTCGGCGGGCTCGACCGCCGGGCAATGATCGCCGAGGCCGAGCAGGAGCTGCTGGCTACGCGGATCCGGATCGGATCGGTGAAGGCTCGCACCAGTGCTCTCTCGGGCGGGCAGCGCCAAGCCATCGCCGTCGCTCGTGCCGTCTCGCAGGGATCGCGGCTGGTCCTGATGGACGAGCCGACCGCGGCACTGGGCGTCGAGCAGCAGCACAGAGTGGGGGAACTGGTGCGTTCCGTGGCGGAGCGTGGCGTGCCCGTCATGCTCATCAGCCACAACCTGCCGCAGGTGCGGGAACTCTGCGATCGGGTACTCGTGATGTACCGGGGGCGCATCGTCGCCGACCTCGACCCCCGCGTGGAGAGCGTCGAGACCATCATCAGCTGGATCACAGGAGCAGCCGTGGAGGACCGGGCATGATCGGCAGCCGGACGCAGGGCGGTACGCCGCTGCAGGAGACGACGACGATCGACGCGCCGCTGGACGCGCCGGCGCCCCGCACAGTGCCGCAGCACATCATGCGGTTCTTCGGCAGAGGGGACGGCGATGTCGCACGCGTCGTGATCCTGCTGCTGCTCGTGGCCGTTATCGGCATCGTCGCACCGAACTTCCTGACCAAGGCGAGCTGGCTCGCGCTCTCGCAGACCGCGACGGTCGTTGCCATGCTCGCCATCGGGCAGACATTCGTGATCATCACCGGCGGCATCGATCTCTCCGTGGGCGCGGTGATGGCCTGCTCCGCGGTGATCGGCGCAGTGTTCATGCGCGACATGTTTGCCGCAGGCATGCCAGACACTGCGGCGATCCTGATCGGGCTGGTGGTGATGCTCGTCGCAGGCAGCGTTGCGGGCCTCCTCAACGGACTGGTGATCACGCTCTTCAAGATCACCCCGTTCATCGTCACCCTCGGCATGCTCAGCGTCGCCACGGGGACGATGAACCTGATCACGGGCGGCATCGAGGTGGTCGGGCTGCCGCCGGCTCTCGGCACGATCGGAAACACCCCGCTGGGAGGCTGGATCACCGTACCCGTGCTCGTGACCGCAGCAGCCGCCGTCATCGCCGCGCTCGTGCTGTCCCGCACACGCTTCGGCATGCGGTCGTACGCGATTGGCAGCAACTCCGGAGCCGCGCGCCGTGCAGGCATCAGCGTCAACGGGCACCTGATCCGCATCTATGTGCTGTCCGGTCTGCTCGCGGGTCTCGCCGGCTTCCTGCTCACCAGCCGATTCGTGAACGCCAACCCGATGGCGGCGCAGGGCATGGAACTGCTCTCCATCGCGGCCGCTGTCATCGGCGGTGCCAGCCTGATGGGCGGGCGCGGATCGATCGTCGGCACTCTCGTCGGAGCTCTGATCATGTCGGCGCTGCAGATCGGCCTCATCATCGCCGGGGTGCAGTCGTTCTGGCAGTCGATCGCGATCGGCATCATCACCGTTGCTGCCGTTCTGGGGGACCAGCTCCGAATCAAGTACTCCGGCGAACGGGCCTGACCGCCATTCGTCTCACCATGGAGCGACGTCGCTCCGCGAGGAAGGAATGAACCCATGCATGTACACCGCAAGACGTGGAGGACGACGATCGCCGTCCTCTCCATCGCCACGTTGGCAGCCCTTGCGGGCTGTTCGGCTGGCGACGCCTCCGATGGCTCAGGAGGCTCCGCATCAGATCCCGGCAAGGAGTACCGCATCGCCCTGGTCCCCGGGATGACCACCCACTCCGCCTACCAGACGATGTACTGCGGAGCGAAGGAGGCAGGGAAGGAGCTCGGCGTCACCGTCGACTTCCAGGGCGCCAACGCGTGGGACCCCGCGCAGCAGCTCCCCGTCGTGCAGTCGATGCTGGCGACTTCGCCCGATGCTCTGCTGCTCGTTCCGGCCGACTCGTCGGCGCTGCGACCGGCGGTCGATCAGTACCTGGCCTCGGACATCCCCGTCATCACAGTGGATACCGGACTGGAGAACTCTGACGGGCTCACCGCGGTGATCTCGTCCGACAACGTGCAGGGTGGTGCCGCCGCGGGTGAGGCGCTCGGCGAGGCGATCGGCGGCAAGGGCACCGTCGCGATCATCTCGGGCGTGCCCGGTGCGACCACGGATGTCGACCGGGTGAAGGGACTCACCCAAGTGCTGGCGGAGAAGTATCCCGATGTGAAGGTGCTCGAACCCGAGTACTCCCGCTCCGTCGTCGCCACAGCCGAGAGTCAGGTACAGGCCTTGATGCTCGCGCACCCCGATCTCGCGGGTGTCTTCGGCGTGAACGGCAACTCAGCGACCGGCGCAGCCAACGCTGTCGTCAATGCCGGCCGCAAGGGCGAGATCGTCGTTGCCGGCTACGACGCCGAGCCGGGTACGGTCGAGCAGCTGCGGGCGGGCAACATCACGATCCTCGTCGTGCAGGACTTCGTGCAGGAGGGCAAGCTCGCGGTCGAGTACGCCTATGCGGCGCTGACCGGGGACGAGAAGAAGATCGAGACGCCGAAGGTGCTGGAGAACATCATCGCCACCACCGAGAACGCTGAGGATCCCGACATCTCCAAGTACTTCTACATCGAGAAGTGCGGCTGACCCCAACTGTTCGTCCGACGGCCGGCCCCGACATCGGGCCGGCCGTCGGCGCGTGCGGGGCGATCGGGCGGTCAGGCCTCAGCCGCCTGGCGCAGCCAGCGCTCCACGCCGGCGATGTGCGCGGTGGCCAGCGACGTCGCCAGCGCCGAGTCGTGCTGGGCGATCGCGTCGGCGATCGCGCGATGCTCGGAGAGCGTGCGGTCGACCGCGTTCTGCTCGGTGAGACCGCGCCAGATCCGGGCCCGCACGGTCTGGCTGCTCAGGCTCTCGATGAGGCTCGCCAAGTAGTCGTTGCCGGTCAGCCGGACGATCTCCCGGTGGAAGCGGATGTCGTGAGCGACGAGGTCGTCGAGCGAGACCGTGTCGGGATCGACGGAGGCGACCTCGTCCTGCAGCCCGGCGGCCTCGTCCGCCGAGGCGTTGCCGGCGGCGAGACCCGTCGCCTGCGACTCCAGCATCCGTCGGACCGCGAACAGCTCGAGCAGCGAGTCGTCGTCGTGCAGATCGACGACGAACGTGATCGCCTCGAGCAGCAGGTGCGGCTCGAGGCTCGTGACATAGGTGCCGTCGCCGCGGCGCACATCGAGCACGCGGATGACCTCGAGGGCCTTGACCGCCTCGCGCATGGAGTTGCGGGAGAGGCCGAGCCGCTCGGAGAGCTCCTTCTCCGGCGGCAGCCGATCGCCGGGGCCGAGCTCGCCGGAGACGATCATCGCCTTGATCTTCTCGATCGCCTCATCAGTGACTGCCATGGCGACATCCTTGCACAGTGATCGGATGTCTGCGGCAGGCCTTCGTGTCGGGTGCGGCAGGATGGGGGCATGCGCGTCGTCGACTCCCATCTGCACCTCTGGGACCCCGAGGTCCTCACCTACACGTGGCTGGAAGGAGACCTCGACACCGCCTATGCCGCGGAACAGCTCCTTGACGACCAGATCGAGGACGTCGACGAGCAGGTCGCGATCTTCGTGCAGTCCGATCCCGTCGAGAGGCAGGCGATCGACGAGGTGCGCTGGGTGGACTCGATCGCCCTCGAGGCCGGCGTCGTCGCGATCGTCGCCGGCGCCCGGCTGGACCGCGGACGCAGGACCGTGAAGCACCTCGATGCCCTGGCCGCCTTCGAGCGTGTCGTCGGGGTGCGGCACCTGCTGCAGGGCGAGAAGGACGGGTTCGCCCGGTCCGCCGACTTCATCGAGGGCGCCCGCGCCGTGGCATCCCGGGGATGGACCTTCGACGCCTGCGTGCGCGACCGCCAGATCCCCGACGTGACGGCGCTCGCCGAGGCCGTGCCGGATCTGCGCATCGTGCTCGACCACCTCGGGAAGCCTGCCGTCGGAACCGATGACGCGCCACTGCGCCCGAGCGCCGAATGGCGCCGTGACATCGCCGACCTCGCGCGCCATCCGCAGGTGTACGTCAAGCTCTCCGGTCTGCCCGCTGAGGCCGGCGGGCACTGGGATGAGGACCAGCTGGAGCCCTTCCTGGACGTCGTGGCCGGCGCCTTCGGCGAGGACCGGCTGATGTGGGGGAGCGACTGGCCGGTGTCGGCTGTGCACGCCGCCACGGACGGTGGCGAGGACTTCTTCATGGAAGGCCTGCGGGACGACTGGTGCCACACGGTCGCCGACTGGGCCGCGGACCGGGGCTTCGACAGCGACAAGGTGCTCTGGGCCAACGCGCTGGCGTTCTACGGCATCCGCTGACCGGCGCCGCGCGGTAGCGTGCTGATCATGCCCGCATCGTCGAACGTCGTCCTCATCTGCGTCGATCAGTGGCGGGGCGACTGTCTCTCCGCGGCCGGGCATCCGATCGTGCGCACGCCGTACCTCGATGCGCTCGCCGCGCGAGGTGTGCGGTTCTCGAACGCGTACTCGGCGACGCCGACCTGCGTGCCGGCACGGATGGCGCTGCTGACTGGGCTGTCGCAGGAGCATCACCGCCGGGTCGGATACGTCGACGGAGTCGACTTCGACATCGCCGAGACACTGCCGCGATCACTCGCCGCCGGCGGCTACCAGACCCAGGCCATCGGCAAGATGCACTACTCGCCGGAGCGGGTGCGGATCGGATTCGACGATGTCATCCTGCACGACGGCTATCTGCATCACTCCCGGCGACGCGAGAGGGATGCCCGGTTCTACGACGACTACCTGACCTGGCTGCGCGCGCAGGCGGGCTCGTCGGCCGTCGACGACTATCTGGAGAACGGGATCAACTGCAACTCCGTCGTCGCCCGGCCATGGGACAAGCCCGAGCGGCTGCATCCGACGAACTGGGTCGTGACCGAGGCGGAGAACTGGCTGTACCGTCGTGACCCCACCAGGCCGTTCTTCCTGTACCTGTCGTTCCACCGGCCGCACGCGCCCTACGATCCGCCCGCGTGGGCGTTCGAGCAGTACCTGGATGCTCCCGCGGTCGAGCCTCCCGTCGGTGACTGGGCAGGCGAGTTCGACCACCTGCGCAACGACGCCCTGCCCGACGCGAACGTCGCGCAATACGACGCGCGCACCGCGCACCGGGCGCGCGCCGGGTACTACGGCCACATCAGCCACATCGACGCGCAGATCAACCGGTTCCTCGAGATCCTCGCCGAGTTCGGCGTCGCCGACGACACCTACATCCTGTTCACCTCCGACCACGGCGACATGCTTGGCGACCACCACCTGTGGCGCAAGGGGTATCCGTATGAGGGGTCTGCGCGCGTGCCGATGATCCTCGCCGGGCCCACGATCGATGCGCAGCAGGTCAGCGACGAGATCGTCGAGCTGCGCGATGTGATGCCGACCCTGCTGGCCTGTGCGGGGGTTCCGGTGCCGGAGGATGTCGACGGGCGCGATCTCGGTTCCGCGGTCGCGCGGAGAGACGCGGCGCCATGGACCGGACAGCCGGCACCGGCCGGTGAACGGCCTGCGGCTGTGCCTTCCGCGGTACTGCCGGACGACGAGCCGCACCTACACGGCGAGCACATCGCTCTCGGGCACTCGATGCAGTGGATCCGCACGGGCCGCTGGAAGTACGTCTGGCTGTCCGCAAGCGGCGCCGAGCAGCTGTTCGACCTGGTCGCCGATCCGCACGAGCGGCACGATCTGTCGGCGGATCCTGTTGCGGCATCCGCTCTGCAGGCGTGCCGCGCGCGGCTGATCGCCGACCTGCGCGGCCGTCCCGAGGGGTTCGTCGAAGGCGACGCGCTGGTGCCGGGCCGCCCGGTGCAGCCGGTGCTCGCCCGGCCGCACGAGCGCGTCGCCTGACCGGCGCCTGCGGCGCCTGCGGCGCGGCGGCCGTCAGCGCGCGTCGCTCAGGTCGCAGTTCATCCCGTTGTCGGGCGCGCGTCCGCGCTCTGGTCGCAGTTTGTCCCGTTTCTCGGCGTACAGAGCGTGACGAAGTGCGATCCGGATGCCGGGGGCGCCGTTTCCGGGTCGAAGCGCGACCTGAGTTCGGGGGCGCTCGGCTGGGGTGCGGGGAAGGGCCGTCCGTCGTCCCGGTGGCAGTTGGTCCCGCTTCCCGGCGCGCGTCTACGTTCGGGTCGCAGTTCGTCCAGCTTTCCGGCGTTCAGAGCGTGACGAAGTGCGACCGGGATGCCGGAGCGATCAGCGCCGCAGAGCGTGACGAATGCGGGCGAGGACATTCTCGGTGCGGGACGCGCTGGTGACTTCGATCACGATCCAGCCTGCGGCGCGAAGCGCGGCGATCCGCTCCACATCCGCCGCGTACCGTCCGCTGTGCAGTGCGCCGTGGTACTCGATCGCGATCTTCCGGTCGGGGTAGGCGAGATCGACGCATCCGAGGAACCGACCATGATCGTCGTAGACGTCCTGGTTGAGCAGCGGCTCGGGCAGGCCGGCGAAGACGATGTCCAAGCGGAGTCGTGATTCCCGAGGCGACCAGGAGTCCTCGCGAACGAGTTCGACCGCTTCGCGCAGTCGGCGGACGTGCCCCCATCGCCCAGCCGACACGGTGGCGCGCAGATCATCGATGGTCGTGAAAGGCGCTCGCCCGACTTCCTTCCTGCCATAGCCCGGCCGCCGGACGCGGCACAGGAAGTCGCCGAGCGCGACCAGGTCGAATATGCTCCAGGTGCCGAGTTGGGCCCACATCGTGGGCGATGTGGCGATCGCGACGCCGTCCATGACAGCGGCCTGCGCGAACCTCGGGTCCGCGCGATGGCCGCGGACGCCGGCCGCCCGTACGAGCGCGCCGTCACCGAAGGTGCTCACGTGGACGGGCAGCGCCCGGCCTTCTGCGGGTTCCTCCTTCCCCTCGTCGACGACCCAGACGAGGGGAAGTGGGCCGCCGCGCATCGCGACCGCGCTCTCGTGGCTGACGAACTGGCCAGCACTAAGACGGGGAACGTACTCCCATGCGCGGATGCGCCGCTCGGCAGCCTGCCGTGCGTAGGGGTCGAGGGCGTGGTGGTTCGTCTCTACGGGCTTCGCGCGGACGCCCCGGAACGGGATCGCGACGTCGCGGCGATGCAGGCGGCCACGGTTCACTCCTGCTGCGGCGGCATCCTGCACCGTGAATCGCGATCCGAGCGACGCGGGGAGGGGCTGTGGGGTTCGCATCGCCCCACGTTGGCACTGGTGGCTGGCGGGACGGCGCCATCCACAGTGCGATCTCAAGGAGACGGGTTGTGGAGGACGAGTCAAAACGATCCTGATCGATCTCGTCACCGGCATCCGCCGCCCCCTCGGGTCGCAGTCCGTCCCGCTATGCGGCCGGCGGAGCGTGACGAAGTGCGACCTGAGCCTTCGGGAAGCCGCGATTCCGTGATGAACTGCGACCGGAACGGTGGGGGCAGGTCGACACAGTCCGCGGCCGACACCGGCGCGCTCCGGGCGCGATTGGTCACGTTGTGGGTGATCGGTGCGGGCCCAAGTGGCAGGTCGTCCCGGTATCGGGCCGCCAAAGTGTGACGAAGTGCGACCTGGGCGGCGGGGTGGTGGCCATTCCGGGACGAACTGCGACCGGGACGCCGAAGGCCGCCCGGCGCGATGCGCGGGCGGCCTTCAGGTCAGGCACGGGTCACTCCGGGCGCAGGCGCAGCTGCGCCATGCCTCCGTCCACTTCGATGAAAGTGCCGGTCGTCGAACCGGATGCCGGCGACACCAGGTACAGCACGGCACCGGCGACCTCGTCGGGCGAGACCAGGCGGCCGTGCGGCTGCCGGGCGTTCAGCGCGGCGCGCTCGGCGGCGGGGTCATCCGCCGAGTCGAGCAGCCGGCCCACCCACGGGGTGTCGGCGGTGCCGGGGTTGACCGCGTTCACGCGGATGCCCTCACGCAGGTGGTCGGCGGCCATCGCGCGGGTCAGAGCCGAGACGGCGCCCTTCGACGCGGAGTACAGCGCGCGCTGCGGCAGGCCCGTGGTCGAGGCGATGGATGCCGTGTTGCAGACCGCCGCCGAGGGCGACTTCCGCAGCCACGGCAGCGCGGCCGCGGTCACCCGGGCGATGCCGGTGACGTTGATCGACAGCACGCGGGCCCACTCGTCGTCGTCGTTCGCGGTCACGTCGCCCTGCGCGCCGATGCCGGCGTTGTTGATGACGATGTCGATCCGGCCGAACTTCTCCGCGGCGGCCGCGACGGCGGCATCCACCGAGGTGCGATCCGAGACATCAGCGGTGAACGCGGCGAACCGGGGGTCGGCGCCCGAGATGTCGCGGTCGAGGACGGCGATCTGCGCGCCCTCGTCGTGCAGCTTCGCGGCGATGGCCGCGCCGATTCCGGATGCTCCGCCGGTGACGATCGCCACCAGCCCCTGTACCTGTCCGTGCTGGTGCGTTTCGTCTCTGCGTTTCGACTCGCCTTCGGCTCGCTCAACGACCGCCGCTCGCTCAACGACCGGGTTGCCGGCGCTCATTTCTGTGCCTCCCATGCGACGAACTCCTGACGCTGACGACCGAGACCCTCGATCTCGACCTCGACCACGTCGCCCGCCTTCAGATACGGGAACTTGCCGCCGAACGCGACGCCCTGCGGTGTGCCGGTGAGGATGAGGTCGCCCGGCTCGAGCGTGACGTACTGCGACAGGTGGTGCACGATCGTGGGGACGTCGAAGATCATGTCGTTCGTGTTCGAGTCCTGCCGTGCCTCGCCGTTCACCCAGCTGCGCAGCTGCAGGTTCTCTGCGTCGACCTCGTCGGGCGTGACCAGCCAGGGGCCGGTCGGGTTGAAGCCGAACGCGATCTTGCCCTTCGACCATTGGCCGCCGGACACCTCCATCTGGAACGCGCGCTCCGAGACGTCGTTCGCGACGACGTAGCCGGCGATGTGCGCGGCCGCCTCGTCAGGGGAATCGAGGTACGCGGCGCGGGTGCCGATCACGATGCCGAGCTCGACCTCCCAGTCGGTCTTCTCGCTGCCGCGCGGGATGGTCACCGTGTCATCGGGGCCGACCACGGTGTTCGGGGTCTTGAGGAACATGATCGGCACGGTCGGCGGTTCGGATCCCGATTCGCGGGCGTGCGCGGCGTAGTTCTGGCCGATGCAGATCACCGCGCTGGGGCGGGCGATCGGCGATCCGATCCGCAGCGATGCGGCATCAGGGATCTCCGTCAGCGAACCGGCGTCCAGCGCGGCCCGGGTGCGGCCCACGGGGTCGTCGGCGAGAAAGTCACCGTTCACATCGGATGTCACAGCGCTCAGGTCGAACGTGTGCTCGCCGTCGATGACGACGGGTGTCTCGTTCCCCGGCTCTCCAAGTCGCGCGAACTTCATGGTTCTCCTCTTCCTCGTCTGCACAGCGATGCGCTCGTTGACAGTATAGACATCGGATGTTTACACTCCAAGTGTTCCGGGATGCATGACGCCCGAGCAGAAGGAGCGCCGTGAGCAGCATTGTCGCGCTGGAGACCAGCGACATCAGATTCCCCACATCCCTGAGCCTGGATGGCTCGGATGCCATGAATCCCGACCCCGATTACTCGGCGGCGTACGTCATCGTCAGGACGGATGCCGGCGATGCCGGACACGCCTTCGTCTTCACGATCGGCCGCGGCAACGACGTGCAGGTGGCGGCGATCGACGCGCTCGCCGGGCACCTGGTCGGCCGTGAGATCGAGCCGCTGCTGGATGACATGGGCGGCACGTTCCGCGAGATCATCGGCGACTCGCAGCTGCGCTGGCTCGGTCCCGAGAAGGGCGTCATGCACATGGCGATCGGCGCCGTGATCAACGCCCTGTGGGACATAAAGGCCAAGCGCGCCGGCCTGCCGCTGTGGCAGCTGCTCAGCCGGATGACGCCGGAGGAGCTCGTCGACCTCGTCGACTTCCGCTACCTCACCAACGCGCTCACCCGCGAGGACGCGCTCGAGATCCTGCGGGGCGCCCAGCAGGGCCGCGAGGAGCGCGAGCAGCAGCTGCTCGCCACCGGCTACCCCGGCTACACCACGAGCCCCGGCTGGCTGGGCTACTCCGACGAGAAGCTCGAGCGGCTCGCCCGCGAGGCTCTGGCCGACGGGTTCACCCAGATCAAGCTCAAGGTCGGCGCAGACCTGCAGGACGACATCCGTCGGTTCCGCAAGGCGCGCGAGGTCGTCGGGCCGGACTTCCCGATCGCGATCGACGCGAACCAGCGCTGGGAGGTCTCCGAGGCCATCGAGTGGGTGAACGCGCTCGCCGAGTTCCACCCCGCGTGGATCGAGGAGCCCACCAGCCCCGACGACGTACTCGGCCACGCCGAGATCGCCCGCGGCGTCGCACCGATCCGGGTGGCCACCGGCGAGCACGCGCAGAACCGGATGATCTTCAAACAGCTGCTGCAGGCGCAGGCCATCGAGGTCATGCAGATCGACGCCGTGCGCGTCGCCGGCGTGAACGAGAACATCGCCAACCTGCTGCTGGCCGCCAAGTTCGGCGTGCCGGTGTGTCCGCACGCCGGCGGGGTGGGTCTGTGCGAGGCCGTGCAGCACCTCTCGATGTTCGACTTCGTCGCCGTCAGCGGCACCCGTGAGGGGCGGATGATCGAGTTCGTCGACCACCTGCACGAGCACTTCGTGGTGCCGACCGACATCCAGGGCGGCTCGTACATGGCTCCTGTCGCACCGGGCAACGGCATGGAGATGAAGGCGGCCAGCATCGACGAGTACACCTGGAAGGGCCAGCATGCTGTCTGAGTTCCCGCGCCTCGGGTACGGCGCCGCGAACGTCGGCAACCTGTTCCGCGCGCTCACCGACGATGAGGCGTGGGACGTCCTCGAGGCGGCGTGGGATGCCGGCATCCGCTACTTCGACACCGCGCCGCACTACGGACTCGGCCTGTCCGAGCGGCGTCTGGGCGCGTTCCTGCAGACGAAGCCGCGTGACGAGTTCGTGCTGTCGACGAAGGCCGGGCGACTGCTGCGACCGAACCCGTCGCCGTCCGGTCTCGACACCGCGAACGACTTCCACGTGCCGGACGACCTGCAGCGGGTGTGGGACTTCTCGGAGTCCGGCATCCGCGCCAGCCTCGCCGAGTCGCGCGAACGACTCGGCATCGAGAAGATCGACCTGCTCTACCTGCACGATCCCGAGCGCAACGACCTCGGCCTGGCGCTCGAGAGCGCATTCCCCGCTCTCGAGGCGCTGCGTGCCGAGCATCAGGTGGGTGCCGTCGGCGTCGGCTCCATGGTCTCGGACGCGCTCGCCCGCTCGGTGCGCGAGGCCGACCTCGATCTGATCATGGTCGCCGGACGGTACACGCTGCTCGAGCAGCCGGCGGCCGCCGAGGTGCTGCCGGCCTGCGCGGAGACCGGGACCGGCATCGTCGCGGCATCCGTGTTCAACTCCGGCCTGCTCGCGCAGAGCGAGCCGCGCCGCGACGGACGCTACGAGTACGGTCAGCTGCCCGATGAGCTCTGGGACCGGCTGGTGCGGATCGCGGCGGTCTGCCGGGCGCACGACGTGCCGCTGCCCGCCGCGGCGATCCAGTACCCGCTCCAGGCGGGCGTGGTGCGCTCCGTCGTCGTCGGCGGCAGCCGCCCGGCTCAGCTCGCGCAGAACGCCGAGTACGCTGCCCTCGAGGTTCCCGCGGACCTGTGGGCCGAGCTGGCTGAGGAAGGACTGACGGATGCTTGAGGGAATCAACCCGCTGCTCACCGGTGAGCTGCTGCTGCACCTCGACCGGATGGGGCACTCCGATTCGGTGGTCGTCGCCGACGCGCACTTCCCCGCCTGGGCTCTCGGGGAGCGCGTGATCGACCTGCCGGGAACCGCCACGCCCGAGGTCGTCGCGGCCATTCGGTCGGTGCTTCCGCTGGACGACGCACCCGGCATCGACCTCATGGAGTCGGCGGACGCCACCGTGCTGGAGGTGCAGCGCGAACTGATGGCCGCCGCCGGCACAGACGAGGCGACCACCCGTTTCGTGGAGCGCTTCGCGTACTACGAGGTGGCCAAGAGCGCCTACCTGATGGTGCGCACGGGCGAGACCCGTAAGTACGGCAACGCGCTGCTGCGCAAGGGCGTCGTCGGGCACCCGTCGGCGTGAGCGTGATGACGGGCCGAGGCTAGTGCAGATCGATGGTCCGCACTGCGTGCAGCCCGTCGCGGATGAAGCGGTTCGCGTGGGCGGCGAGGTCGTCGGAGTCCTGCCACAGGTTCCGCCAGATGCCCAGTGTGTTGCTGAGCTCGGCGCTGACGACGGCCGACGAGAACGACTCGAAGACCACGGGCCCGTCGTAGCCGACGTCGTGCAGCGCACGGAAGAACGAGCCGAAATCGACCGAGCCGGTGCCGAGATATCCACGGTGGCTCTCACCGATGTGCACGTAGCCGAGCCTCCCGGCGGCGGCGACGTCGTGCACCGGCTGGAACAGATCCGACTCCTCGATGTTCATGTGGTAGGTGTCCAGATGCACCGACACGTCGTCGCGGTCGATGCCGCGGACGAACTCCAGGGCACCGCGTCCGGTGTTGAAGACGTTGGACTCGTAGCGGTTCACGACCTCGAGCGAGAGACGGATGCCGCCGGCCGCGGCCTTCTCCGCGAGGCGGGCGATCGCGGCGCGGCTGTTCGCGACGCCCGCCGCGGTCGCCGGGATCATGTACTTGCGCATCGCCGAGTAGATCACGCCGCAGAGCACGTCGCCGCCCATCGCGGAGACGTGGTCCAGGCATCGTTCCAGCAGTTCTTCGCCTGCCGCGACGGTCGCCGGGTCCTCGCTGGTGAGATCGGTGCTCTCGGTGAGCCCGAGCGATGCCGTGACGGCGAGGCCGTTGTCCTGCAGCATCCGCTTCGCGAGCGCCGAGTCGAATGCCGCGACATCCATCAGCGGGATCTCGATCAGATCGAATCCGGCGGCCTTCGTCCCCTCGATGGAACGTCGCAGACCGGCCTCGTCGAAGGTGCCGCTGAAGACAAGGGCGTGCGCGCCGATGAGCATGATCCGCCTTCCTGCGCGCGTCCGTCGCGCGCATCCGTGATGAAGATGTTATTACAGGTCTTCCGGTTCGCGTGATCGTTAGATACATTTAGGTACAACTTGCGCAACCTGGTCGCGCACAGCACAATTGATCCGATGTTTGAAATGGATGCCGCGTAGGCGGCATCCGACCAGCCTTCAAGGGAGCAGGTGAGGAATGAGCGATCCCATCCTTCGGGTCGAGGGCATCAGCAAGGGCTTCCCCGGAGTCCAGGCGCTCAAGGACGTGCATCTCGAGGTGCGCGCCGGCGAGGTGCTCGTGCTCGTGGGCGAGAACGGCGCCGGCAAATCGACCCTGATGAAGATCCTCTCCGGGATCTACACGCGCGATGAGGGCGAGATCTTCTTCGAGGGTGAGCCGGTCGAGCTGACCAGCCCCCTGCAGGCGCAGCAGCTCGGCATCACGATCATCCATCAGGAGCTGAACATGATGCCCGACCTCACGGTCGCGCAGAACATCTACATCGGGCGGGAGCCGCGCCGTGGCCCCTTCGTCTCCGAGCGCGACCTGAACCGGCAGACGGCCGAACTGCTGAAAAACCTCGACATCCGTCTGGACCCGCGCGAGAAGGTCGGTGAGCTGACGGTCGCCGAGCAGCAGATGGTCGAGATCGCCAAGGCGCTCTCGTTCAACGCCAAGGTGCTCATCATGGACGAGCCCACGTCCGCGCTGACCGACACCGAGGTCGAGGTGCTGTTCACGCTGATCGACCAGCTGCGGGCACGCGGGACCGGCGTCGTCTACATCTCGCACCGGATGGACGAGCTGCGCAGGCTCGCCGATCGCGTCAGTGTGCTGCGCGACGGCGCATACATCGGATCGCTGGAGAAGGACGAGATCAGCATCCCCACCGTCATCGAGATGATGGTCGGCCGGGCCATCGATGAGGGCGCCCGGCCCGAGCCACGCGACTTCGGTGACGCCCCCGTCGTCCTCGACGTGCAGGGGCTGTCCACCAAGGCGCTGCTGAAGGATGTCTCCTTCCAGCTGCACAAGGGCGAGATCCTCGGCTTCGCGGGGCTCATGGGCGCCGGCCGCACCGAGACGGCGCGTGCTGTGATCGGCGCCGACCCCCGCGACGGCGGCACGATCTCGGTGGTGGGCCGCGAGACCCGCATCCGCCAGCCGGAGGATGCCGTGAAGCGCGGCATCGGGTACCTGTCGGAGGACCGCAAGATGCTCGGCCTCATGCTCGAGCAGGACGTCACGTTCAACACGGTGCTGGCCTCGCTGTCGTCCTACGCCAACGGCATCGGGTGGATGGGCGACCGCACGGCCAAGGACAAGACCAAGGAGTACGTGCAGCAGCTGCGCGTGAAGACCCCCTCGGTGAACCAGGTGGTCAAGCTGCTCTCGGGCGGCAACCAGCAGAAGGTCGTCATCGCCCGGTGGCTGATGCGCGACTGCGACATCCTCATCTTCGACGAGCCCACCCGAGGCATCGACATCGGGGCGAAGGACGAGATCTACCGCCTCATGCAGCAGCTCGCGGACGCGGGCAAGTCCATCATCGTCATCTCGTCGGAGCTGCCGGAGCTGCTCCGGATCGCGAACCGCATCACGGTCTTCGCGAATGGAGAGGTCACCGGAGAGCTCCGCAACGAGGAAGCCACGCAGGAGAAGATCATGCATCTCGCAGCACACGGAGAGGACAACTGATGAGCAACTCGACCACGACCGTCGTGCAGACCGCGGTGAACGAGAACACTCAGAAGGGGCGCATCACGGCGGCCCTGAGGAACTCGGTTCAGCAGTCACTGGCGCTCGGCACACTCGTCGTGCTGTTCGTGTTCTTCTCGATCTTCGGATCGAACTTCACGTCGAGCTCGAACATCGAGAACATCCTGATGTCCACCGTGCTCGTCGGCGTTCTGGCGCTGGGCACCACGTTCGTGATCGTCACCGGCGGCATCGACCTGTCGCTGGGGTTCGGCATGACGCTGTGCTCGGTGATGATGGGCACGGTCATCACCGCATGGGGTCTGCCGGTGTGGATGGGCGTCCTCGGCGCCCTGATCACGGGTGCGCTGATCGGGCTCATCAACGGCCTGAACATCACGTTCCTGCGGCTGCCCCCGTTCATCGCCACCCTGGCGATGATGATGATCGCCCAGGGCCTGGCGCTGGTGATCTCGCAGGTGAAGCCGATCACGTTCGTCCCGGAGGTGCGCAAGCAGGTCACCGGGATCGTGCAGTTCGACCCGATTCTCGCGTGGACCGACGGCTACTTCGCGGGCCTGCCGTCGGGCGTGCTGATCTTCATCGTGCTCGCCGTGTTCGCCTACCTGGTGCTGAACAAGACGATCCTCGGCCGCTACACCTTCGCGATCGGCTCGAACGAGGAGGCGACGCGCCTGTCGGGCGTGAACACCCGCCGCTGGACGATCGTCGTGTACGTCTTCGCCGGGGTGTTCATCGGCATCGCCGGTGTGCTCCTGACCGCCCGGCTCGGGTCCGCACAGCCCACGGCCGGCGCCGGTTACGAACTGCAGGCGATCGCCGCGGTGATCATCGGCGGCACGTCACTGCTCGGCGGACGCGGTTCGATCGTCGGCACCGTGATCGGTGCGTTCATCATGAGCATCCTGATCAACGGCCTGCGCAGCATGTCGATCCAGACCGAGTGGCAGTACATCCTGACCGGCCTGGTCATCCTGATCGCCGTGTTCTTCGACTCGCTGCGCAACCGCAACAAGTCCTGAGACCTTCCACCCGAAAACCACCAAGAGAGAACGACGGAGTTTCACATGAAGTATGGAAAGAAGTTCGCAGTCGCTGCGGTCGCCACGCTGGCCGTGCTGTCGCTGGCCGGCTGCTCGACCGGCAAGGGCGACACGCCCGCCGCCGACGGCGGCGACGGCGACACCAAGGACATGAGCATCGAGCTGGTCTCGAAGGGGTTCCAGCACCAGTTCTGGCAGGCCGTGAAGAAGGGCGCCGAGGAGCAGGGCAAGGAGCTGGGCGTGAAGATCCACTTCGACGGTCCCGGCTCCGAGACCGAGATCGAGAAGCAGCTGCAGATGCTGCAGTCGGCGATCGACGCCAAGCCGGATGCGATCGCCTACGCGGCGCTCGATCCTGAGGCGTGCATCCCGCTGATGGATTCCGCGGACTCCGCCGGCATCCCGGTCGCGTACTTCGACGCCCCCTGCAACAGCGAGGTCGGCAAGACCCTCGCCGCGACCGACAGCAAGGTCGCCGGCGCGCTGGCTGCCGAGCACATGGCCGAGCTGATCGGCGGCAAGGGCGACGTCGCCATCGTCGCGCACTCGCAGATCAACTCGACCGGTGTCGAGCGTCGTGACGGCTTCGTCGACAAGATCAAGGCCGACTACCCCGACATCAAGATCGTCGACATCCAGTACGGCGACGGCGACCACCTGAAATCCGCCGACATCACCAAGTCGATGCTGAACGCGCACCCCGACCTGAAGGGCATCTACGCCACCAACGAGGGATCCGCGGTCGGCGTCGCGAACGCGCTGTCCGAGCTCGGCAAGACCAGCAAGGACATCACGGCGATCGGCTTCGACTCCGGTGCGGCCCAGGTCGACGCGATCAAGTCCGGCGTCCTCGCCGGCGCGATCACGCAGGACCCGATCGGCATCGGCAAGACCGTCGTGCAGGCCGCCTACGACCTGGCCAACGGCAAGTCGGTGGAGGAGTTCTACGACACCGGCTCCTACTGGTACGACTCGACCAACCTCGATGACCCGAAGATCGCTGCGGTCCTCTACGAGTGACCTGATCCATCACGCACGAGAAAGGCTCCCACCGCGGTGGGAGCCTTCTCGTCTCTGCGGACGGCCGCGGAATCAGGCCTCGGCCGTGCGGTAGCCGGCGTGGTCGGGGTTCGGCGCCAGCGCCCAGCCCTCGCCGTCGGCGACGACGAGGTTCCTCATGCCGCCGGCGTCGGAGATCACGCCGTAGTCCTGGCCGGCGTCGGCGGCGTAGCAGAACAGCGTCACGAACGGCTCGTCGCCGACGTTGACGCTGCGGTGGATCCAGTGCCCGGGCACGTTCACGGCCTTCCCCGGGGTCAGCTCGATGGCCGAGGACTGCCCGTCCAGCGTCTCCAGCAGCATGACGCCCCGGCCACTCAGGCAGTAGTACAGCTCGGCGCGGTCGGCGACGGCGTGGATGTGGCCGCGGGTCACCGCGAACTCGTCGCCGATCCGTCCGGGCAGCAGCGTGCTGGTGCCGGTGATGAGAGCGCCCGGACCCTCCTGGTAGCGATGGTCGTCGACCCAGTAGATCAGTTCGTCGGCGCCGTGCTCGGCGACGGATGCCTGCCACGCGGCCTCGTCGCGGTAGACGCCGGCCATGTCGCCGAGGAACTTCTCGTAGCGACGACTGCGCCCTCGATCCCGCCCGTGGCGGAGATCTCGAGAAGAACGGGGATGTCCGGCTGAATGCTCACGAATGACCCTCCTGGTAACTTGTAATTACAGGATATACTCCGAAGCACTCCTCTCCCGCATCCCCGACGACAGGCACCGACTGTGATCATCGCGCACGACCTCGGCACCACCGGCGACAAGGCCTCGCTGCACCACGACGACGGCCGGCTCGTGGCATCCGTCACGGTGCCGTATCCCGCGCACTTCGCCGCCGGCGGCGTCGCCGAGCAGGACCCGCGCGACTGGTGGGGAGCCGTGGTGTCCGCGACCAGCGACCTCGTCTCCCGCACCGGCACCGCGGCCGTCGACGTGCGGGGACTCGTCGTCAGCGGCCAGATGATGGGCGCCGTGATGCTCGACGCCGACGGCGAGCCCGCGCGCCCCGCCATCATCTGGGCCGACACCCGAGCCGCAGCGCAGACCCGCGAGCTCGAGCGGGCACTCGGGGCAGAGCGCGCCTACGAGGTGCTCGGCCACCGCCTGAATCCGACCTACTCGGTGGAGAAGATCATGTGGGTCCGCGACAACGAGCCCGACGTGTGGGCGCGCGTGCGCCGCGTCTGCGTCGCGAAGGACTACATCGTGCTGCGGCTCACCGGGCGGCTCGCCACCGACCGCTCGGATGCCTCCGGCATGAACGCGTTCGACCAGCGCACCGGCACCTGGTCCGAGGAGGTCCTCGCCGCCGCGCGGCTCGACCCGGCGCTGTTCCCCGAGATCCTGGAGTCCACCGCGACCGCCGGCACGCTGACGCAGGCCGCGGCCGAGTCCCTGGGCCTGCACGGCGATGTGCGCGTGGTGATGGGCGGCGGTGACGGTCCGATGGCCGCCGTCGGCTCCGGCGTCGTGGCGCCCGAGGACGGCGCCTACGTCTGCCTCGGCACGTCGTCGTGGATCTCGTTCGCGGCGGATGCCCCGCTGCACGACCCCGGGATGCGCACCTTCACCTTCGACAACGTCGTCCCCGGTTCGTTCGTGCCGACCGCCACCATGCAGGCGGGCGGAGCGTCGGTGCAGTGGATCTCCGAGGTCCTCTCGCCTGATCCCTCTCGTCCCGCCACCGCCGCGCTCACCGCCGAGGCGGCCGACGGGCTCGACACCGAGGACCTCTACTTCCTGCCGTACCTGCTCGGCGAACGGTCACCGATGTGGGATCCGGATGCCCGCGGGCGTTCGTCGGCATCGGCCGCCACCACACCCGCGCCCACCTGACGCGCGCGGTGCTCGAGGGTGTGGCGTTCAACCTGCTCACCTGCATCCGGGCGTTCCGCGAGTCCGGCGCCGTGATCGACCGCATCGACGCTGTCGGCGGAGGTGCGCAGAGCGACGCCTGGCTCGGCATCCTCGCCGACGTCTGGGGCGTGCCGGTGCGTCGCCGCACCATCGTCGAGGAGGCGAACAGCCTGGGGGCCGCGGTCACCGCCGCCGTCGGGCTCGGGCTCGCCGACTTCTCCGCCGCCCGCGCGCTCAGCGAGGTCACGGCGGAGTTCACCCCGGATGCCGGGCGGCACGCCGCCTACACACAGCGCCATGAGCGCTTCACCGCCGCTTACACGGCCCTCGCGCCCTGGTTCGCAGGAGCACCGCGATGACCGCCGCCCGGCGCACCTGCACGACGCGGGAACAGGTGCACGACCGATTCGGGCCTGTGCCCGTGTATCCGTTCCCCGGTCGTGCATCCGTGCCCGCGCCGCCTGCGGAAAGGACCCGCTGATGGGCGTCATCCTCGTCACCAGCCGCTCGTTCTCGGACGGCGACCTCGACCTCGTGGCGCGTGCGGCGACCGCCGGGCACCGCATCATCCGCGGTCCCGCACACCACGACCTGGGTGAGCTGCGTGCGCTGCTGCACGGCGCGGACGCCTGGATCGCCGGCACCGGGCCGATCACCGACGAGCATCTCGCTGCCGCGCCGGAGCTGAGGATCGTCGCCCGCTACGGCGTCGGGACCGAGGCGGTCGACCTCGCCGCAGCCGCTGCGCGCCGCATCCTCGTGACCAACACCCCCGGCGCCAATGCGGATGCGGTCGCCGACCACGCGGTAGGGCTCATGCTCGCCGCACTCCGGCACACCTCCGACGGGGACCGCCGCGTGCGCGACGGCGACTGGGGTGTTCGCCGCGGTCGCGAACTCGGCGCCGCCACCGTCGGGATCGTCGGCTTCGGCCGCATCGGCCAGGGGGTCGCGAAGCGACTGAGCGGATTCGGGCCGCGCATCCTGGCATCCGACCCGTTCCTGCCGGAGGATGCGGTCCGCGCCGCGGGCGCGGTGCCGATCGAGCTGGACGACCTGTTCCGCTCGGCCGACGTGATCACGCTGCACGCCCCCGGCGGCCGGCGTCTCGTCGACGCGGAGCGGCTCGCCGGCATCCGACCCGGCACGGTGCTGGTGAACACCGCCCGCCCCGACCTCGTCGACGAGCTCGAGATCGCTCGCGCCCTGCGCGACCGCGTCCTCGCCGGCTACGCCGCCGACACCCTCGACGGCGACACCGCGGCGAGCGCGAGCCCTCTGCTCGCCGTCGACCTCGAAGACCGGGTGATCGTCACCCCGCACCTCGGGGCCCAGACCACTCAGGCCGTCGACAACATGGGCCGGATGTCGCTCGATGACGTCATCGCCGTGCTGCGCGGCGACGACCCCGCCCACCCTGTGAGGAGCAACGCATGACCACCACCGACAACTACATGGGCTTCGTCGGCGTCACCACCGGCTCCTCGTCGATCATGAAGGTGTTCCCGCTCTGGGCCGACATCCTCGGCCTGCCGACGCGCACGCTGATCGGCCACGACCTGCCCATGGACGCCGAGCCCGTGCAGTACCGCGCGATGGTCGAGCAGATCCGCGACGACCCGCACCACCGCGGTGCGCTGGTCACCACGCACAAGATGAACGTCTACGCCGTCGGCATCCGATCTGTTCGACGACCTCGACCCGTTCGCGGTGTCCTGCGCCGAGATCTCGTCGATCGCCAAACAGGGCGACCGCCTGATCGGCCGTGCGAAGGACCCGATCACCGTCGACCTGGCGCTGAACGACTTCCTGCCCGCCGACCACTTCATGCGCACCGGAGCGCAGGTCGTCATCCTCGGCGCGGGCGGCTCGGGCACCGCGCTGAGCTGGACGCTCGCCGAGCGCGCCGACGCGCCCTCTAAGGTGATCGTCACCGCGCGCAGCCAGGACAAGCTCGACCACCTGCGCGAGGTGCACCGCCAGCACGGCACGCCGGAGGGGCTCATCGAGTACGTGGTCACCCCGTCGCCGGAGGGCGCGGACGCGATCGTCGCCGCGGCCCCGGCGGGCTCGGTGATCGCCAACGCCACCGGTCTGGGCAAGGATCGCCCCGGTTCGCCGCTCACGGACGCCGTCGCGTTCCCCGAGCGGGCGTACGTGTGGGAGTTCAACTACCGCGGGTCGCTGGAGTTCCTGCATCAGGCCCGCGCACAGGAGAAGGAGCGGGCCCTGCACGTCATCGACGGCTGGCGCTACTTCATCCACGGCTGGTCGCAGGTGGTCGCCGATGTGTTCGAGCTCGAGCTGACGCCCGAGATCGTGGAGCAGCTCGCGGATGCTGCGGAGAGCGTGCGCTGATGGCCATCGTCCGCACTGTCCTCGGTGACGTCGATCCGCAGTCGCTGGGCCGTGTGAACTACCACGAGCACCTGTTCCAGATCTCGCCGCTGCTCGAGGGCGACGAGCTCGACGACGAGGCGGCCTCGGGTGCCGAGGCCGCACACCTGAAGGCGAGCGGATTCGAGGCGATGGTGGATGCCACGCCGTTCGGCCTCGGCCGCGACCCCGAGGCGGTGGCGCGGATCAGTGCTTCGACAGGCCTCGCTGTCGTGGCGACGACGGGGCGGCACCGCGAGGCGCACTACGCCGCGGATCATCCGACCCGCAGGTGGGACGCGGAGCGGCTCGCGGACCTGTTCGTCTCGGACATCGTCGAGGGGATGCTGGTCAGTGACGACGATCCGCTGAGCACCCGCGCAGCCGCGCCGGACGGCACCCCGGTGCGCGCCGGCATGCTCAAGGGCGGCGTCGACTACTGGCGCATCAGTGACTTCGAGCACACCACGCTCGTCGCGCTCGCTGCCGCGCACCGGATCGCCGGTGCGCCGATCATGGTGCACCTGGAGTTCTGCACCGCCGCGCACGAGGTGCTCGATCTGCTGAACGCCGAGGGCGTGGCATCCGACCGCGTCGTGCTGGCACACGCCGATCGCGACCCGGATGCCGGGCTGCACGCTGCGCTCGCCGAACGCGGCGCCTACCTCGGGTACGACGGCTTCGCCCGCCCCCGCACCCGCTCGGACGCCGAGCTGCTGGCGCTCACGGCCGAGGCCGTGCGCCGCGGCGCCGGCGACCGCATCGTGCTCGGCGGCGACGTCGCCCGCCGCACCCGGTACATCGCCTACGGCGGGATGCCCGGACTCGCCTACCTCGGCGACCGGTACCTGCCGCGCCTGCGTGCCGAGATCGGCGACGAGGCCGTCGACCGGATGCTGATCGACAACCCGGCCCGCCTGCTGTCGCTGTCGGCCTAGCCGAGGGCGCGCTGCAGGTGCGCGCTGCTCATGTCGCGGCGCGTCATGCTCCGGCGGCCGGAGAGCGGGATGACCTTCGTCCCGATCGGCGCCTGCCGGGACCCTGCCGCCCCCAGACCCAGGCGAGCTGCAGCACGGACGCGCCGAAGAGCAGCACACCGAGCGGCACGTGCAGAGCTGTCAGATGCAGCAGCCCCAGCGCCACCTGCGCCGAGACGCCGACGAAGAACGCCGCGGCGGACAGTGCGGATCCGCCCGTGCCGCCGCCGGGGTGCCAGGCGAGCAAAGCGATCAGGACATGCAGGACGGCGACGATGAACAGCGAGTACGCGGTCGCGCTGTGCAGCACGTGCGAGCGGGTCGTCAGCAGCACGCCCGCCGAGATCGCGGCCGCGAACGCGACCACGGCCTGCGCGGTGATCACCGCGCGCAGCGCGATGCGCCACGTGCGGAAGGGGACGGCAGATGCGGACATGAGTACCTCCTGGCTCGGTCGCGCTGCGCGCGACATCCTCGTGGGGGTGTCGGAGCGGGCCGGGGAGTGTGACGGCCTTCGCGACCCGGTAGCGTCGAGCCGTGGCATCCCCTTCCTCCGTCGCGAGCCGGCGCACCGCGCTCGGCCTGATCATCGCCGTCGGCGCCGCGTTCTCGTTCGGGATGTCCGGTGCCTGGGCCCGCGGACTCATCGACGCGGGCTGGACTCCGGGTGCCGCGGTCACCGTGCGGGTCTGGGTGGGCGCGATCGCCCTGCTCATCCCCACGCTCCTCGCCCTGCGCGGACGCTGGGGGCGGTGCGCCGCAACGCGGGCATGATCCTCGCCTACGGCCTGCTCGCGGTCACCGCCACGCAGCTGTTCTACTTCCAGGCGGTGGCGGTGATGGATGTCGGCATCGCCCTGCTCATCGAGTACACCGCGCCGGTGGCCGTGGTGCTCTGGCTCTGGATCCGCCGCGGCGAGCGACCCTCCGCGCGCAGCATCCTCGGCGCGGTGATCGCGTTCGTGGGTCTGGTGCTCATGCTCGACATCGTCACCGGTGCGCGGCTCGACCTGGGCGGCATCCTCTGGGCGCTCGGCGCCATGGTGGGCGCCGCCGCGTACTTCCTGCTCTCCGCCCGCAGCGACACGGGAGTCCCGCCGATCGCCCTCGCCGGGCTGGGCCTGCTGATCGGCGCCGTCGGGCTCACGTTCGCGGGCCTGATCGGAGTGCTGCCGATGGCCTGGACCACCGACGACATCGCCTACCGATTCGGCACCGTGCCCTGGTTCGTGCCAGTGCTCGCGATCGGTCTCGTCGCCGCCGCGCTCGCGTACGTGCTCGGCATCGTCTCGACCCGGATGCTGGGATCGCGGCTGGCCTCGTTCGTCGCGCTCGCCGAAGTGGTGGCCGCGATGCTCTTCGGCTGGCTGCTGCTGGGTCAGCTGCCCGACGTGCTGCAGGCGATCGGGGCCGCGCTGGTGCTGGGCGGCGTCGTGATGGTGAAGCTCGGCGAACCGCAGACACCGGAGCTGGTGGAGCCGCTGCCGGAGCAGGTGGACGAGTAGCCGTCAGCGCAGCAGGGCGTCGCGCAGCGCGGTGATCGCCTCGAGATCACGGGGAATGCCGTCGATCAGTGCGGCCCAGATGATCTCCCAGTCGATGCTGTCCCCGTAGATGTGACCGACCTTGTCACGGGTGCGCATGAGCGCTCGCCAGTTCACCTCGGGATGTGCCTGGCGGAACGCATCGGGAAGGTCCTTCGCGGCATTTCCCGCCTGGATGAGTGCGGCGTAGGCCGCGTAGCGGTTGACGAAGTCGGGTCCGAAGAACGCCACCTCCCCGCGTCCGGCGATGTCGATGCACTCGCTCAGGTGGGACCGGATCGATGCAAGGTTCTGCGGAACCCGTGCGGCTCGCTCGGCCTCCTGTTCCTGACGTGCCGGCATCAGGCGACTCTCTGCGGCATCGGCAGATCGATCGCGGAGCCCGTCATCTCATCGGTCGCGGTGCGAGCCGAGACCACTTCGACCTCCACGTCGAGCAGCGCCGCGAGCTCATCCTCCATCGCCGAGACCGCGTAGAACGATGTGCGCGGAGCGAGATCGACGAGCAGGTCCAGGTCGGACTCCGGGGTGTCGCGTCCTTTCGCGGCGGACCCGAACACCCGCACGCGCACTGCACCGTATCGCGCGGCGATCTCGGTCACCTCGGCCTCCCGGCCGGCGAGCGCTTGACTCGGTCGCGGGCGCATGGCGCGCTCGAGTCGCTCCCGCAGCTCCGGCGAGGGCGTCTTCGCCCCCGACTCGTAGGCGGCGATGTTCGGGCGTGCAGTGCCGACGCGCTGGGCGAGTTCTGCCTGTGTCAGGCCGGCGGCGAGGCGCATCGCCCGAAGATCACGCATGTATATCAGTATACCTCGCTGAGTTTCGCGCTCTGTATACGCTCTTGAGCTCTGCTGGTCGGTCTCGGGTGCAGACCACCCTTTATGTATACAATGAGGTCATGCGAGCGAGTGACCGTGCCTACGCCGAGCTGCTGGAGGACATCCAGTCCGGCACGCTGCCGGCAGGTACCGTGCTCGGCGAGGTCGATCAGGCGGCACGCATCGGCGTGAGCCGCACGCCGATGCGTGAGGCACTGCGCCGTCTGGTGGCCGAAGGGCTCGTCGTGCAGCAGTCGCCGCGCGTCACCGTGGTCGCCGGTATCGACGCCGCCGACATCCGCGCGCTGTTCGAGATCCGCCGCGCCCTCGAGGAGACCACCGCGCGCCTCGCCGCCGAGCGCGGCGACGCGGACGCCTTCGCTGCCCTGGCATCCGAGTTCGCCGACGTCGACCTGTCGCGCGTCGCCGGTCGCGACGCGTACTACGCTCTGATCGCGCGGCTCGACGCCGCGCTCGACGCGGCCGTCGCCAATGACTACCTGAGCTCTGCGCTGCGCACCGTGCGCACGCACCTGGTGCGGGTGCGGCGGATGGCGCGCGACAAGCCGGAGCGGCTCGCGGCATCCGCCGCCGAGCACCTGACCATCGCCCGTGCGCTGGCGTCGCGCGACGGCGACCTCGCCGCCCATGCCACGCACGTGCACCTGCACAACGCGCTCACCAGCATCCTCGAGTCCTTGGATTCTGAGGGCGTTTCGTCTCGCTTCGCTCGCTCAACGACCATCGCTCGCTCAACGACGGTCGCTCGCTCAACGACCATCGCTCGCTCAACGACCACGGGAAGAGGAACCCCATGACCGTCACCCATCACGTCCGCGTGTACCGCTCCGAAGAGGACCTGCCCCGCACGGAGCAGCTGGCCTGGAAGATCGCCGAGGTCGCCGTCGACCCGGTCGAGGTCGAGCCCGAAGTCGTCGACATGATCATCAACCGCATCATCGACAACGCGTCGGTGGCGGCGGCATCCCTCACCCGCGGGCCCATCAACGCCGCCCGCGCGCAGGCGTTCAGCCACCCGGTCTCGACCGGTGGCGCAGGAGCGACGGTGTTCGGCGCCGCGCTCGACCACCGCACCAGCCCGGAGTGGGCGGCGTGGGCGAACGGGGTCGCCGTGCGCGAGCTCGACTACCACGACACCTTCCTCGCCGCGGAGTACTCGCACCCCGGCGACAACATCCCGCCGATCCTCGCGGTCGCGCAGCACTGCGGCAAGGACGGCCGCGCGCTCGTCCGGGGCATCGCCACGGGCTACGAGATCCAGGTGGACCTCGTGAAGGCGATCTCGCTGCACAAGCACAAGATCGACCACGTCGCGCACCTCGGTCCGTCGGCCGCGGCCGGCATCGGCACCCTGCTCGGCCTCGATGCCGAGACCATCTACCAGGCCGTCGGCCAGGCGCTGCACACCACCACCGCCACCCGGCAGAGCCGCAAGGGCGAGATCTCCACGTGGAAGGCGCACGCCCCCGCCTTCGCCGGCAAGATGGCCGTCGAGGCCGTCGACCGCGCGATGCGCGGACAGACCTCGCCCTCGCCGATCTACGAGGGCGAGGACGGCGTGATCGCCTGGATGCTCGACGGCAAGGATGCATCGTACGACGTGCCGCTCCCCGCATCAGGTGAGGCCAAACGCGCCATCCTCGACACCTACACGAAGGAGCACTCCGCCGAGTACCAGGCGCAGGCGCTGATCGACCTGGCGCGCAAGCTGCACGGCGAGCATCCCGAGCTGATCAACCCGGCGAACGTCGCGTCGATCGTCATCCACACGAGCCACCACACGCACAACGTGATCGGCTCCGGCGCCAACGACCCGCAGAAGTACGACCCGACCGCGTCGCGGGAGACGCTCGACCACTCCGTGCCGTACATCTTCGCGGTCGCGCTGCAGGACGGCGCCTGGCACCACGTCGACTCGTACCTGCCCGAGCGCGCGGCGCGCCCCGACACCGTCGCACTGTGGCAGAAGATCACCACCACCGAGGATCCGGAGTGGACGCGTCGCTACCACACGGCCGACATCTCCGAGAAGGCGTTCGGCGGACGCGTGGAGATCACGCTCGCCGACGGCACCACGCTGACCGATGAGATCGCGGTCGCCGACGCGCACCCGCTCGGCGCTCGTCCGTTCGCTCGCGCGAACTACGTCGCCAAGTTCCGGATGCTGGCAGAGCCCGTGCTCGAGCCGGCCGAGATCGAGCGGTTCCTGGAGCTCGTCCAGCGTCTGCCCGAGCTCACCGCGGCCGAGGTCGCCGAGCTGAGCATCATCGCCAAGCCCGGCCTGCTCGAGGCCGCCCCGGCGCCCGCCGGACTGTTCTGACCCACCCCGCCGCGTTTCGTCTCGTCGCTTCGCTCCTCGCTCAACGACCGGGTTGCTGAACTCCGGGTCGTTGAGCGAGCGAAGCGAGACGAAACGCAGAGACGAAACGCCCTCAGCTGAGAGGAAAGTTCTGATGCTGTACTCCACCACCACCCCAGCCGAGAAGCGCCGTCTGTTCCGCGAACGGCTCGCATCTGGTGAGCTGCTGCGATTCCCCGGCGCGTTCAACCCGCTCTCCGCCCGGCTCATCGAGCGCAGGGGCTTCGAGGGCGTCTACATCTCGGGTGCCGTGCTGTCGGCCGACCTCGGCCTGCCCGACATCGGCCTGACCACGCTCACCGAGGTCGCGGGCCGGGCGAAGCAGATCGCCCGGATGACCGACCTGCCCGCGATCGTCGACGCCGACACCGGCTTCGGTGAGCCGATGAACGTGGCCCGCACGATCCAGGAGCTCGAGGATGCGGGCCTTGCCGGCACGCACATCGAGGATCAGGTCAACCCGAAGCGCTGCGGCCACCTCGACGGCAAGGCCGTGGTCGACCAGGACACCGCGGTCAAGCGCATCCGCGCGGCAGCGGATGCCCGGCGCGACCCGAACTTCCTGATCATGGCGCGCACCGACATCCGTGCCGTCGAGGGACTGGATGCGGCGATCGACCGCGCCAAGGCACTGGTTGACGCGGGTGCCGACGCGATCTTCCCCGAGGCGATGCGCGACCTGAGCGAGTTCGAGGCGATGGCGAAGGCCCTGGACGTGCCGATCCTCGCCAACATGACCGAGTTCGGCAAGAGCGACCTGTTCTCGGTCGACCAGCTGCGCGACGCGGGCGTGAACCTGGTGATCTGGCCGGTCTCGCTGCTGCGGATCGCGATGGGCGCCGCGGATCGCGCGCTGGACACGCTGATCGACGAGGGACACCTCACGTCGAAGCTCGGTGAGATGCAGCACAGGGCCGATCTGTACGACCTGATCGACTACGAGCGGTACAACCACTTCGATCAGGGCGTCTTCAACTTCACCATCGAGCGCTGACCCTTTCCCCTGCTCCGGTCTCACTCGTTGTGGGTGCTTCCGGTCTGGGCACCCGCATCGGTTGAGACCGGAGCTGATTGAGGTCTGGTCTCCTCGAGTTCCGGTCTCACTCGTTGTGGGTGTCTTCGGGTTGACACCCGCATCCGCTGAGACCGGAGCTGGAGAAAGCTCCGGTCAGGGCAGGCGCGCGGCGTACTGGGATCGGATGCCGGGGACGGACTCTCCCGGCTCGGCATCCGAGCGGTTCTCGCCCCAGACCGGGCGCGATCCGGTGAGCGCCCAGACCGCCTGAGCGGCCGCGCCGAGCGCCACGTACTCCTGCGGCTCGGGCACGACGACGGGCAGGTCGAAGACCTGCGCGGCGATCGTCCGCACCGCAGGGCTCTGCGCCGCACCGCCGATGAGCAGGATGCGCGTGGGAGCGACCCCGTGCGCACGGATGGCGTCGAGCCCCTCGGCCAGGCCGCAGAGCACTCCCTCGACGGTCGCGCGGGCGAGGTTCTCCCGGGTGGTGCTCGACAGGGTCATGCCGAACAGCGTCGCGGTGGCGTCGGGCAGGTTCGGGGTGCGCTCGCCCTCGAACCAGGGCTGCAGCACCAGTCCGGCCGCGCCGGGTTCTGCGACCAGCGCCAGCTCGCTGAGGCCCGTGTGGTCGACGCCGAGGAGGGCGGCGGTGGTGTCCAGCACGCGCGCCGCATTGAGCGTGGCGATCAGCGGGAGCCAGCCGCCCGCGGCATCCGCGAACCCGGCGACCGTGCCGCCGACGTCGTGCACCGGGGCATCCGTCACGGCGAACACGGTGCCCGACGTGCCGATCGACACCACCGCATCTCCGCTGCGAGCGCCGAGACCGAGGGCGGCGCCGGCGTTGTCGCCGGCGCCGGGCGCGACGACGAAGCCCGGCCCGGCGACCGACTCGGCGGGGCCGAGCACGCGTGGCAGCACGATCTCCGCCGCGTCCCGGCGCAGCGCGAGCGAGAGGATGTCGCGGTCGTAGCCGTCCGCGCCCCAGTACCCGGTGCCGCTGGCATCCGATCGATCCGTGACCAGCTCGTCGAGGCGTGGTGCATCCGGGCCGAAGCCGCGCAGCCGCCAGGTCAGCCAGTCGTGCGGCAGTGCGATGGCGGCGATGCGGGCGGCGTTGTCGGGTTCGTGGTCGGCGAGCCAGCGCAGCTTGGTGACGGTGAAGGACGCGACGGGCACCACGCCGGTGCGGGTGCTGAACTCCGCCGCGCCCAGCTCGTCGACGAGGTCGGCGGCGGCGCCCGAAGACCTGGTGTCGTTCCAGAGCAGGGCCGGCCGGATCACCCGGCCCTCGGCGTCCAGCGCCACGAGGCCGTGCTGCTGTCCGGCGATCGAGACGGCCGCGACGCCGTCCAGTCCGCCGGCCTGAGCGAGTGCCTGCTGGAGGGCGTCCCACCAGGCTTCGGGGTCGACTTCGGTGCCGTCCGGATGCGGCGCCCGGCCGCTGCGCACGACGGCGCCCGTGGCGCTGTCGCGCACCACGACCTTGCACGACTGCGTCGACGAGTCGACTCCCAGCACCTGTGCCATGCGCGGCATCCTCTCATCTGTCTTCTGCGTGAGCCCGCGACTTGCGCGCGAGCCCGCGACTTGCGCGCGAGCCTGCGACTTGCGCGCGAACCCGCGACTCCTGCGCGAACCCGCGACTTCCGCGCGAGATCCCCGCGTAGGACGGTGGTCTCGTGCGGAAGTCGAGGGTTCACGCCGAACCCGGGCTTCCGTGCGGACTCGGTTCGCCGGTCAGCGGGCGCCGAGCAGGTGCTCGGTCGCCAGCTGCTGCAGGCGCACGAAGCCGAAGCCCTCGCCGCCCAGGTAGGCGTCGGCGTCGAAGTCCTCGTAGGCGCTGCGATCGGCGAGCAGGTCGTCGTAGGTCTCGCCCTCGTTCAGAGTGGGCTGCGACAGTTCGGCCACCTTCGCGGCCTGCAGCGCCTCCTGCACCTCCGGGTCGGCGCGGAACGCGGCAGCGCGCTCCTTCAGCAGCAGGTAGGTGCGCATGTTGGCGGCTGCGGAGTCCCAGACCCCGGTCTCGTCCTCGGTGCGGCTGGGCTTGTAGTCGAAGTGCCGGGGACCGTCGTAGGCGGGCGTGCCGTTCGGCCCGCCGTTCTCGAGCAGGTCGACCAGTGCGAACGCGTTGTGCAGGTCGCCGTGACCGAACACCAGGTCCTGGTCGTACTTGATGCCGCGCTGGCCGTTCAGGTCGATGTGGAACAGCTTGCCGTGGTACAGCGCCTGAGCGATGCCGGCGGCGAAGTTCAGGCCCGCCATCTGCTCGTGACCGACCTCGGGGTTCAGCCCGACCAGCTCCGGGCGCTCCAGCGAGTCGATGAACGCCAGGGCGTGGCCGAGTGTGGGCAGTAGGATGTCGCCGCGCGGCTCGTTCGGCTTCGGCTCGATGGCGAAGCGGATGTCGTAGCCCTTGTCGGTGACGTAATCGCCCAGCAGGTTCACGGCCTCGCGGTAGCGCTCCAGTGCCGCGCGCACGTCCTTGGCCGAGTCGTACTCGGCGCCCTCGCGGCCACCCCACATCACGAACGTCTTCGCGCCGAGCTCGGCACCCAGGTCGAGCTGCCGGAAGACCTTGCGCAGCGCGAAGCGGCGCACCTGCCGGTCGTTCGAGGTGAATCCGCCGTCCTTGAACACCGGCGCGCTGAACAGGTTGGTGGTGACCATCGGCACGACGAGGCCGGTGTCGGCCAGGGCGCCCTTGAGCCGGTCGATCTGGTGCTGCCGCTCGGCGTCGGTCGACCCGAACGCGAACAGGTCGTCGTCGTGGAAGGTCAGACCGTAGGCGCCCAGCTCGGCGAGTCGCTCGACGGCGTGCACCACGTCGAGGGCGGGCCGGGTCGGGCCGCCGAACGGGTCGGTGCCGTTGTAGCCGATGGTCCAGAGGCCGAACGAGAACCTGTCCGCCTTGGTGGGGGTGAGTGCCATGATGATCCGCCTTCAGCGCCGTCAATGAAATGTTGTAGGGCAGAACATATCAGGGAGAACGTGGGGATGCAACGTCTCAGGTCTGCGGTGGCGCGGTGGACTCACGAGGGATGAGCACTGCCGGCATGCGCACATGCTCGCGCTCGCCGCCGTCCAGCATCCGCAGCAGCAGCTGCACGGCCGCGGCCCCCATCTCGGTCAGGGGCTGGCGCACGGTGGTCAGCTGCGGCACGTGCGCGGACGCCTCCGGCACGTCGTCGAAACCGATCACCGACAGGTCCTCCGGCACCCGCAGCCCGCACTCGTGCGCGACTCGGATCAGCTCGATCGCGGAGAGGTCGTTGGCGGCGAAGACCGCGGTCGGACGGTCTTCCCGGGCGAGCAGCTCGTGCGCTCCGTCGGTGGAGTCCGCTGCGCGGTATCCGCCGTCGGCGACGAGCGTGGGATCGAATCGGATGCCGGCCGCTTCGAGCGCCTCGCGATAGCCCTGCTCGCGCTGCTGTGCCGAGACCAGATCCGTGCGGCCGCGCAGATGCCCGATGCGGCGGTGCCCCAGAGAGATCAGGTGCTCGGTGGCGGCCCGGGCGCCATCGACGTTGATCACGCTCACCGTCGCCGGGCCGTCGGCATCCGCGTGCGGGTCGATGGCGACGATCGGCACGGGGCTGTCGGTGGGGGTGGAGGTCGGCGTCACGATGATCGCACCGTCGATCAGCGTGCCGCCCAGGCGTGACAGCGAGCGGCGCTCCCATCCCCGGTGCTCACCGGCTGAGACGCTGCCCGCGTAGGCGAGCACGTCGAAACGGGTGCCCTGAAGCTCCGACGAGACGCCGCGCAGGAGCTGCAGGGCGAAGGGCTCGAACTCGGCGACGAGGACGCCGATCACGTTCGAGCGGCTGCGCCGCATGGACGTCGCGACGAGGGAGCTCTCGTAGCCGAGGTCGTCCACGACCTGCATGACGCGCGCGAGCGTGGCGCGCGAGACGCCGTCCCGCCTGTTTATCGCCTTCGACACCGTCGCCACGGAGACGCCGGCCGCCTGGGCTACATCGGTGATGGTGATCCGCCCCGTCATGAGGTCTATCCTAAGTAACGAAAACGATATCGATAACGATTGACATGACTGTGTCGAAGTGGCAGAGTTGCCGACGTTCCCATTCGGTGCAGTCAACAACAAATTGGTGTCGCTGCGCTGCACCCACTCGATGATGAGGAGAGACACAGCATGAAGGCACGCAAGGCCTGGGCTGCCGCAGCAGCCGTCGCCGCGCTCGGAACGCTCGGCCTGACCGCCTGTTCCGGCGGTTCCGGCGATGCGGATGCGGGTGGCAAGACCACGATGACGATGTGGCACAACTCCACCACCGGTGACGGCAAGCAGTACTGGGATGACGCCGCCGCCGCGTTCCACAAGGAGAACCCGGACGTGACGATCAAGGTCACCTCCATCCAGAACGAGGACATGGACGGCAAGCTGCAGACCGCCGTCAACTCCGGAGACATGCCGGACATCTTCATGGCTCGAGGCGGCGCCAAGCTCGCCGACATCGTCAGCGCCGGCAAGGTGAAGGAACTGACCGGCCTGATCGATCCCGACGTGAAGAAGTCGTTCGGCGATGCGCCGTTCAGCGCGTTCACCGTCGACGGCAAGGTGTACGGCATGCCCAGTGCCGTGCTGCCCGGCGGCATGTTCTACAGCCAGGACCTGTTCGAGCAGGCGGGAATCGCCGACGAGCCGACCACGATCGACGATCTCGGTGCCGCCGTCGCCAAGCTCAAGGCCGAGGGCATCTCGCCGATCGCCCTCGGCGCGAAGGACGCCTGGCCGGCTGCGCACTGGTACTACTTCTTCGCCTTGCGCTCCTGCGGGCAGGACGTGATCGAGAACCTCGCCACCGAGGCGGATTTCAGCGATGAGTGCTGGCTCACCGCGGCCGAGAACCTCGACGACTTCGCCCAGATCGAGCCGTTCAACAAGGGCTTCCTCACCACCTCGGCGCAGCAGGGCGCGAACTCGTCCGCCGGACTGGTCGCCAACCACAAGGCCGCCATGGAGCTCATGGGCGCCTGGGACGTGGGTGTCATCGCGAGCCTGACGCCCGACAAGAAGCCGCTCGCCGACCTGGGCTGGTTCCCGTTCCCCGAGGTGGATGGTGGTGACGGCACCCCCGGCGCGATGATGGGCGGCGTCGACGGGTACTCCTGCTCGAAGGACTCCCCGAAGGCGTGCGAGGAGTTCCTCAACTTCGTCTCGTCGAAGGAGTGGCAGGAGAAGTACGCGGTCGCGTTCCAGACCATCCCGGCCAACCAGGATGCCGTGGGCGCGGTGACCGACCCGTCGCTGAAGCCGCTGATGGCCGCGTACCAGAAGGCTCCGTACGTCTCGCTGTGGCTCGACACCGCGCTCGGCCAGAACGTCGGCAACGCGTTGAACACCAGCGTCGTCGAGATGCTCGCCGGTCAGGGCACGCCCGAGAAGCTGATCGAGACGGTCAGCGCCGCTGCGGCGAGGGGCTGATCCGCACCATGTCGCACGCTCAGTCTCCCGCGGCTCCCACCGTGACCGAGGGTGACGACCGCACCGGGGCCGGCAGCACGCCGACCCCGGTGCGCCGGGCGCCGCGGGCGGACTGGCGCAAGCGCGGCGAGATCGCCCTGCTCTCCGGGCCCGCCCTGCTGCTGTTCCTCGGGTTCGTCATCTTCCCGGTGCTCATGGCCGGTTTCTACGGCTTCTTCAAGTGGAACGGCTACGGCTGGCCGACCGAGTTCGTCGGTCTCGACAACTACGTGCTGATGTGGCAGGACGAGACGTTCCGCGCCGCCGTGTCGCACAACTTCATCATCGTGGTGCTGTCGCTGGTGATGCAGGGGCCCATCGCGATCCTGTTCGCCCTGCTGCTGAACCAGAAGATCCGCGGCCAGTCGCTGATCCGCGTGCTGATCTTCACCCCCTACGTCATCGCCGAGGTCGTCGTCGGCATCGGCTGGAGCCTGATGCTGCAGGATGCCGGTGCGCTGAACTCCCTGCTCGAGAAGATCGGCCTCGGCGCCCTCCAGCAGTCCTGGATCGCCGATCCCGCCATCGCCATCTGGTCGCTGATGATCATCCTCACCTGGAAGTACCTCGGGTTCGCAGTGATCCTCATGCTCGCCGGCATGCAGTCCATCCCGGAGGAGCTCTACGAGGCGGCCGCGATCGACGGCGCCGGCTTCTGGAAGATGCAGTGGAGCATCACGCTGCCGCTGCTCGGGCCGACCATCCGCATCTGGGCGTTCCTGTCGATCATCGGCGCGCTGCAGCTGTTCGACCTGGTGAACATCATCTGGGGCCAGTACATCGCGGCGACCGCGGGCACCTCGACCATGGCCACGTACATGTACCAGAACGGCCATCTGGCGGGGAACTACGGCTTCGGCAACGCCGTCGCGGTGATGCTGTTCCTCATCTCACTCGTCGTCGCCCTGATCTATCAGCGCTTCGTGCTGCGGCGCGACACAGAGGGCGCGCTGACGGGACCCGCGCGCAGGAAGGGCCGCAAGTGAGCACCGACACCCTGAAGACATCCGTCGCGATCCGCGCCGTGGGCCGACGCGGCCGCCGGAGCGACAAGCCCAGACTGCGCTGGGGCAGCCCCGGCGTGTACCTGCTCGCCGTCGTGCTGATCGCCATCTGCATCACGCCGGTGCTCTACGTGATCATCGGCGGCTTCCGCAGCAACTCGCAGATCACCCTCGATCCGTCCGGCTGGCCCAGCCCGTGGGAGCTGGACAACTACGGCTCCGTGCTCTCCAGCAGCGAGTTCTGGACGGCGATGCTGAACTCCACGATCTCGGCGGTCGGCACGACCGTCGGCGCGGTGGTGCTGGGCGTGATGGCGAGCTACGTCATCGCCCGGTACGACTTCGGCGGCAAGGGTCTGATGTACGCCGTCTTCGCCGCCGGACTGATGTTCCCCATCACCGTCGCGATCACGCCGCTGTACCTGCTGATCCGCAACCTCGGGCTGGTGAACAGCCTGGCCGGCATCATCCTGCCGCAGATCGCGTTCGCCCTGCCCGTCACCATCATCATCCTGGTGCCGTTCCTGAAGGCGATCCCCGACGAGCTCGAGGAGGCGGCGGCCATCGACGGCGCTTCGCGCCTGGGCTTCTTCTGGCGGATGGTGATCCCGCTGAGCCTGCCCGGGGTGATCACCGTCGGCATCCTCGCCTTCGTCGGCGCGTGGAACGGGTACATGCTGCCGCTGTTCATCCTGGCCGACCAGAACCTGTTCACCCTGCCGCTGGGCGTGCAGAACTTCGCCTCGCAGTACTCGGTCGACACGGCCAAGGTGCTCGCGTACACCTCGCTCTCGATGCTCCCGGCGCTGGTGTTCTTCAGCCTGTTCGAGCGCCGCATCGTCGGCGGTCTGACCGGAGCGGTGAAGGGGTGATGACGACCTTGCCCGGTACGACCACGGAGATCTTCGCCATGACTTCCGAGATCCCCGCCTTCCCGGCCGCGTCGCCGCGCGTGCGTGCGCTGCTGGCCGAGATGACGCTGGAGGAGAAGGCCGCGCAGCTGGTGGGCTACTGGCTCGACCAGGGCGGTGAGGTCGTGGCTCCTCTGCAGAACGAGATGGCACGGTCAGACGGTGCGCTCGCCGAGATCACCCGGCACGGCATCGGCCATTACACCCGCGTGTACGGCACCCGGCCGGTCGACCCCGTGGAGCGCGCGGCCTGGCTGTGGCAGGAGCAGCGCCGGCTGCGCAGCGAGACCCGGCTCGGCATCCCCGCACTGGTGCACGAGGAGTGCCTGACCGGCCTCGCGGCCTGGAAGGCGGCGACGTTCCCCACGCCGCTGGCCTGGGGTGCCTCCTTCGACCCCGAGCTCGTGGCCGAGATGGGCGCGCTGATCGGCGAGTCGATGCGCGCTCTCGGCATCCATCAGGGCCTGGCTCCGGTGCTCGACGTCGTCCGCGACCCCCGGTGGGGCCGCGTCGACGAGTGCATCGGCGAGGACCCCTACCTGGTCGGCACGGTGGGCACCGCCTATGTGCAGGGACTGCAGTCCGCGGGTGTGCACGCCACCCTGAAGCACTTCCTGGGCTATTCGGGCTCGCGCGCCGGTCGCAACCACGCGCCGGTGTCAGCAGGCCCGCGCGAGGTGGCCGACGTCTTCCTGCCGCCGTTCGAGATGGCGATCCGTGACGGCGCAGCGCGCGGCGTGATGAACAGCTATGCCGAGATCGACGGACTCCCCGTGGCCTCCGATCCGGCACTGCTGACCGGACTGCTGCGCGAGCGCCTCGGCTTCGATGGCGTGGTGGTGGCCGACTACTTCGCGGTCGCCTTCCTCGAGGTCATGCATGCGGTCGCCGCCGACCGTGGTGAGGCCGCGGCGCTGGCGCTGACCGCGGGCATCGATGTGGAGCTGCCCTCGGGTGACGCCTTCCTCGCGCCGCTGGTCGAACGCGTTCACGCCGGTCTGCTCGACGAGGCGTATCTCGATCGTGCGGTCACCCGGGTGCTGACGCAGAAGGAGCAGCTGGGCCTGCTCGAGTCCGACGCGTTCGCCGACGAACCCCCCGCGCAGATCGATCTCGACACGCCCCGGCACCGCGCCGCGGCCCGCCGGCTCGCTGCGGAGTCTCTCGTGCTGCTCGCGAACGACGGCGCGCTGCCGTTCACGGCCGGCGCACGGCGCATCGCCCTGATCGGCCCGAACGCCGATCGGGCGTCCGGCCTGCAGGGCTGCTACTCCTTCGCCAATCATGTGCTGGCGCACCACCCGGGCCACGAGCTCGGCTTCCGCATCCCGACCGTGCGCGAGGCACTCGCCACCGCGCTGCCGGATGCCGGGATCGTGCACGTCGCCGGCGGCGAGGTCGAGGGCGAGGACCGCTCCGGCTTCGCGCAGGCGGTCGCGGCGGCGGCGGATGCTGAGATCGCCGTGGTCGTCGTAGGTGACCAGGCCGGGCTGTTCGGCCGCGGCACGGTCGGAGAGGGCAACGATGTCGAGTCGCTCGAACTGCCCGGCGTGCAGCGCGCGCTGGTCGAGGCGCTGGTCGCCACCGGCACCCCCGTCGTGATGGTGCTGGTCACCGGCCGCCCCTACGCGATCGACTGGGCGCTGGACGGCGACGGCCCGCGCCCGGCGGCGGTGCTGCAGGCGTTCTTCCCCGGCGAGGCCGGCGGCGAGGCGATCGTCGACGTGCTGACCGGCGCGACCGCGCCGTCGGGGCGGATGCCGGTGAGTCTGCCCCGCTCGTCCGGCTCGCAGCCGTACAGCTACCTGCACCCGCCGCTCGGCGGCCCGTCCGACGTGACCTCCACCGATCCCACGCCGCTGCGGCCGTTCGGATTCGGCCTGAGCTACACGACCTTCGCGTACGAGGATCTCGAGGTGTCGTCGGAGGCGTCCACGAGCGGACGGTTCACGGCGGTTGTCACCGTGCGCAACACCGGTGACACGACCGCCGCCGACGTCGTGCAGCTCTACGGGCGCGACCCGGTCGCCACCGTCACGCGGCCGGTCGCGCAGCTGCTCGGCTACGCCCGGGTCCAGCTGGCACCGGGGAGAGCCGCCGGGTGCGCTTCGACGTGCCGGCCGCGCGCTTCGCCTTCAGCGATCGCGGTCTCACGCGTGTCGTCGAGCCCGGTGAGGTGCGAGTGTGGGTCGGGGCGCACGCCGAGGCGAAGCCGCCGGCATCCGATCCCGCCGACGTCACGGGCGGCGCGATCTCCAACGAACGGCCCCGTGCCGAGCGCACCCTCCCCGGGGCTGCGACGGCGGCCGCGACTGTGCGGCTCACCGGGGGACTGCACGAGGTGACGGGAGCTGATGCCCGGCTCGTGACGGTGTCGGTCGAGTGACGGCCCCGGTTCGCGCAGCGGAGCCGATCGGCATCCGCAATCCGATACTGCCCGGATGCCACCCCGACCCGTCGATCTGCCGGGCCGGGGAGTGGTACTACCTGGTGACATCCACGTTCGAGTATCTTCCCGGGCTGCCGGTGCTGCGCTCCCGCGACCTGCTGAACTGGGAGACGATCGGGCACGTCATCGATCGGCCGGGCATGCTCGACTTCGACGGCATCGGATCGTCGGGCGGACTGTACGCACCGACCATCCGGCACGGGCTCGGGCTGTTCTGGGTGGTCTGCACGCTGGTGGACCGGGACGACCCGGCCCGCGGCGGCGATTTCCTCGTCACCGCGGACGACCCGGCCGGCCCCTGGAGCGACCCGATCGCGCTGCACGCGGACGGCATCGACCCCTCGCTCGCCTTCGACGACGACGGCAGGGTGTGGATGCACGGCACCCGCCTCGCCGCCGATCCCGAGTGGCCGCAGCAGACCGAGGTCTGGGTGCGCGAGTACTCGCCGGCGCAGCGTGCTCTCGTCGGCGAGGAGCACGTCATCTGGCGCGGCGCCGTGCGCGGAGCGGTGTGGGCCGAAGGACCGCACCTGTACCGGATCGACGGGCGCTGGCACCTCATCGCCGCGGAGGGCGGCACGGAGTTCCATCACGCCGTGACCTCCGCGCGCGCCGAGCACGTCACCGGCCCGTACACGCCGAACCCCGCCAACCCGGTGCTCACGCACCGGAACCTCGGTCGCGGTCCCGGTGTGATCGGCGTCGGCCACGCCGATCTGGTGCAGGCTCCGGGAGGCTCCTGGCACGCGGTGCTGCTCGGCATGCGCACCGCCGACGGCGTCCACTACCCGCTCGGGCGGGAGACGTTCCTGTGCCCGGTCGACTGGCAGGACGGCTGGCCCGTGCTCGCTCCTGGCGCGGGCCGGGTGCCGGATCGCGTCACCGCGCCGTGGGCCACGACAGCGCCCGCGGCGGGCACCTGGCAGCCCGACGGCCGTCGCGCGGGCGAGGTCCCGCCCGGCGATCCGCGGTGGACCGCGCTGCGCGCGCTGCCCGCCGAGATCGCGCGGATCGACGCGGGAACCTGGCGGATGCCGGTGCGCCCGACGACGCTGCAGGATGCCGCAGCCCCGGCCTTCCTCGGGATCCGCCAGCAGCACTCCGATGTCGACGTGCGCTGCACGCTGGACCTCTCCGGTCTGGCCGTCGGGGAGCGCGCGGGACTCGTCGTGCGCCAGTCCGAGCGAGATCACGTGGTGCTCCAGGTGAGCAGGTGCGCCGACGGCGACGTCCTCAGCGTGGTGCGTCGCCGCGCCGGCATCCTGCAGGAAGGTGCAGAGGCGGCGATCACGGCGGGACCGAGCGTCGAACTCGTGCTGCGGGTGCGCGGATACGAGTACCTGTTCGAGCACGAGGGGCGCATCCTCGGTTCGGCCGACGGGCGTGAGCTCGACGCCGTGGCGACCGGCGGCTTCCTCGGCATCTGGATCGGCGTGCACGCGAGCGGAGACGGCCCTGCGCCCGGGGCGAGGTGCGCGTGACCCGCTTCGCATACGAGCCGGTGGACGGGACCGGGATCGGTAGCCTGGGACGATGAGCGAGCGGGCGACGACCGTCGAGGGGGTGCGGCGCACCAACCTCGCCGAGGTGCTGCGACTGGTGCATCACGGCGGACCGCGCTCGCGCGCCGTGATCACCGCCGAGACCGGACTGAACCGGTCGACGGTGTCCGACCTGGTCGCCCGGCTCGCGGGCGCCGGTCTCGTGCGCGAGCAGGAGCCGGACCCGACCCGCCGCGTCGGTCGCCCTTCGCCGATCGTGGCGCCGAGTCCCGACGTGGTCGCCATCGGAGTGAACCCCGAGATCGACGCGGTCGAGATCGGCGCGGTGTCATTGGGCGGCACTGTCCGTGTCCGCGAGCGCATCCCGGTCAGCGATCCGGATGTCGCCGAGGTCGTCCGCATCGTGGCGCGCACCCTCGAGGGCTGGACGGCGGATGTGCTGCGCGGCTGCCGCATCGTCGGCGTGGGCGTCGCCGTGCCGGGCCTGGTGCGCGCCGAGGACGGGCTGGTGCGCTTCGCCCCGCATCTGCGGTGGCACGACGCCGACATCGCCGGTCCGCTCGGGGAAGCGCTCGATCTGCCGGTCGTCGTGGGCAACGACGCCTCGTACGGCACCCGTGCGGAGCGGCTGTTCGGTGCCGCACGCGAACACGGTGACGTGGTGTATCTGAACGGCGGCGCCAGCGGCATCGGCGGCGGGCTCGTGCTGCACGGCCTGCTCATCGGCGGTGAGGGCGGATATGCCGGGGAATGGGGCCAGACGGCCGCCAGCCTGACGGATGCCGCGGACCGCCGCGTCGAGGGCGGCGTGCTCGAGGACGAGGTCAACCGGGCGCGCCTGGTCCACGCCGCCGGCCTCACCGCACCCGACGACGCCGAGCTGGAACGCGCGCTCACCGCATCGGAAGACGCTCTGACCGAGGCCGGTCGGCAGCGCCGCATCCTCGTCGCCACGCTGAGCAACGCGGTCAACGTGCTCAATCCGTCGATGATCGTGCTGGGAGGGTTCCTCGGCAGTCTCCGCGACATCGACCGGGAGGGCTTCGACGATGAGGTCCGCTCCCGTGCGCTCGCCGCCTCTGCCGAGCGCCTCGAACTGGCATCTGCGGCACTGGGCGCAGATCGGCTGCTGATCGGGGCGGCGGACGCCGCCCTGGCAGGGCTGCTGTCCGACCCGCTCGGCTGAGGGATGACACGCGACGACGAAGGAGGCCGCCCGATGGGCGAGGAGCGCAACTGGGCCGGGAACATCCGCTTCAGCGGCACGGTCGCGCACCCGGGAACAGCCGACGAGGTGCGTGCGCTCATCACGTCGGGCGGACCGGTGCGGACGCTGGGCACACGGCACTGCTTCAACGACATCGCGGACACCACCGGCGCCCTCATCGCCCTGGACCGCATGCCCGTGGTGCGCGAGATCAGTCCTGAGCGCGACGCGGTGCGCGTCTCGGGCGGACTGCGCTACGGCGACATCGCGCCGTGGCTCGAAGCCGAAGGGCTGGCGTTCGCCAACCTGGCCTCACTGCCGCACATCTCCGTCGCCGGCGCGGTCGCCACCGGCACGCACGGATCGGGCGATGCGATCGGTTCGCTCGCGACCGCGGTGCGGGAGCTCACGCTGCTCACGGCATCTGGAGAGGTGCTGCGGCTGCACCGCGGAGATCCGTGGTTCGACGGTGCTGTTGTCGGCATCGGCGCGCTCGGCGCCGTGCTGGAGCTGGTACTCGACGTCGAGCCGACCTACCAGGTCGCCCAGCGCGTGCACGAACGGCCGCGCTGGGATGCGATCCTCGGCGACCTCGACGCGGTGACCTCCGCCGGCACGAGCGTCAGCATCTTCACGACGTGGCAGCGCACCGATGACGCCGATCAGCTCTGGATCAAGCAGCGCGGCGCCGATGATCTCGCCGGCGACCTGCCGGCGCGGCTGGGCGCGGTGCCGGCCGAGGTCGAGCGGCATCCGATCCTCGGCGTGGACGCCGAGGCCTGCACGGAACAGGGCGGCGTGCCCGGTCCGTGGTACCAGCGCCTGCCGCACTTCCGGCTGGAGTTCACACCTTCGGCCGGCGCTGAGCTGCAGAGCGAGTACCTCGTGCCACGCGGCGACGCCGTGGCCGCGATCGAGGCGGTCCGCGGTATGGCCGACCGCATCTCTCCGCTGCTGCTGGTGAACGAGATCCGCACGGTCGCCGCCGACCGGCTGTGGCTGAGCGGCGCGTACGGCGCTGATGTCGTGGGCCTGCACTTCACCTGGCGTCCCGACGAGCCGGCGGTACGTGCCCTGCTGCCAGATCTCGAGGCGGCGCTGCCGGCGACGGCGCGCCCGCACTGGGGCAAGGTGTTCACGCTGGACGGCGCCGAGGTGCGTCGCCGCTATGCCCGCTGGGACGACTTCGCGGCGCTGCGCGCAGAACTCGACCCGGACCGCCGCTTCGTGAACCCGTACCTGGAACGCCTCGGCTTCTGATCCTCGCCCTGCTCCGGTCTCACTGGTTGCGGGTGTCTCGGCCCCAAACACCCGCAACGGTTGAGACCGGAGCGGAGAGGAGGTCAGGCGAGGGCGCGCCCCAGCACCGCACGGGCGTGGCGCAGCACCGGCTCGTCGACCATGCGGCCCTCGAAGGCGAAGACGCCGCGTTCGGCGGTGGCCGCGTCGATGACGCGGCGCGCCCAGGCGATCTCCTCGTCGGCCGGGAGGTACGCAGCGCGCACGATCTCGACCTGCGACGGGTGGATGCACGCGGTCGCTGCGAACCCGGATGTCACGGCGTCGGATGCCTCGGCGCGCAGCCCGTCGGCATCGGAGATGTCGAGGTGCACGGCGTCGATCGCGGCCTTGCCGTGGGCGCCGCAGGCCAGCAGCACGCGGGACCGCGCGGCGCGCGCGACATCCCGGTACCGGCCGTCCGGGAACCGGCTCGAAGAGCCGCCGAGGCTCGCCACCAGATCCTCCGCACCCCACATCAGCGCGACGACGCGGTCGACCGCGGCCAGACGCTCCGCCTCGAGCACCCCGCGCGCGGTCTCGCACAGCGCGACGATGTTGTAGCCGGGGCGCAGATCCGCGATCGCGTCGGCGCTCTCGGCCTTGGCGATCATCAGCGTGCGGAAGTGCGTCTCGGCGATCGCGTCGAGGTCGGCCTCGTGGTCTGCGGTGCCGATCGGATTGACGCGCACGATCACGGTCGCGGGGTCGAGGTCGGCTGCCCCCGCGATCAGGCCCGCGCGCGCAGCATCCTTCGCGTCGGGTGCGACGGCGTCCTCGAGGTCGATGATCACGGCATCCGATCGCTCGGCCGCCTTCGAATAGCGTTCCGGGCGGTCCGCCGGGCAGAACAGCAGGGCAGGGCCGAGAGTGAAGGCTGTCATGGCGTTTCGTCTCTGCGTTTCGTCTCGCCTTCGGCTCGCTCAACGACCGTCGCTGGCTCAACGACCGACGGAGGGCTCATCTTCATCAGCGCGGTGCGTGTGGCGCGCGCCACCACGGTGCCCTCCTGGTTCACGCCGACGTGCGCGAGCACGGCGATGCCCTGCCCGGGGCGGGACTTCGACTCGCGCTTCGAGACGACGGTCGTCGACACCGACAGCGTGTCGCCGGCGAAGAGCGGATGCGGGAACTCGATGTCCGAGAGCCCCAGCTGCGCGATCAGCGTTCCCTGTGTGAGGTGTCCGACCGACAGCCCGACCATGGTCGACAGCGTCCACATCGAGTTCACTAGCGGACGCCCGAACTCGGTGGTCGCCGCGTACGCGGCATCCACGTGCAGGGCCTGCGGGTTCATCGTGAGCGCACTGAACAGCGTGTTGTCGGCGTCCGAGACCGTGCGTCCGGGCGTGTGCTGGTAGCTGACGCCCTCCTCGAGCTCGTCGTAGTACAGTCCGCGCTGGGTCACCGTGCTCATGACGGTCACGCTACCCCGAGAGCCCGGGCGATCACGAGCAGCTGCACCTCACTGGTGCCCTCGCCGATCTCAAGGATCTTCGAGTCGCGGTAGTGCCGCGCGACCGGGTACTCGTTCATGAACCCGTTGCCGCCGAAGATCTGCGTGGCGTCGCGGGCGTTGTCCATCGCGGCGTCGCTCGCGGTCAGCTTGGCGATCGCCGCCTCGGTCTTGAACGGCTTGCCGGCGCCGCGCAGGCGTGCGGCGTGCTGCCAGGCGAGGCGGGCGTTGTGCACGCGCGCCTGCATCCGGGCGATCGTGAACTGCGCGTTCTGCCGGCTGGCGAGCGGCTCGCCGAAGATCGTGCGCTTCTTCGCGTAGTCGATGGATGCCTCGAGGCATCCCTCGGCGGCGCCGGTCGACAGGGCGGCGATCGCGATGCGGCCCTCGTCGAGGATCTGCAGGAAGCCGGCGAAGCCGCGGCCGCGCTCGCCGAGCAGGTTGCCCTCGGGCACCCGGGCGTCGGCGAAGGTGAGCGGATGCGTGTCGGAGGCGTGCCAGCCGACCTTGTCGTAGGCGGGTTCGACGGTGAAGCCGGGGGTGCCGCTGGGCACGATGATCGTGGAGATCTCCTTCCTCTCCCCACTCGGTCCCTGAGCCTGTCGAAGGGCACCGGTCACCGCGGTGACGGTGACGAACCGGGTGATGTCCGTGCCGGAGTTGGTGATGAACTGCTTGCTGCCGTTGATCACCCACTCGCCGCCCTCCAGGCGGGCGGTGGTGCGGGTGGCGCCGGCGTCCGATCCGGCCTCCGGCTCGGTCAGGCCGAAGCCGGCGAGCGCCTGGCCCGCGAGCAGGTCGGGCAGGTACTCAGCCTTCTGCTGCTCGGTGCCGAACAGGAAGACCGGCATGGCGCCGAGGCTGACTCCCGCTTCGAGGGTGATCGCGATCGACTGGTCGACGCGGCCGAGCTGCTCGAGAGCGAGGCCGAGGGCGAAGTAGTCGCCGCCCTGACCGCCGACCTCCTCGGGGAACGGCAGGCCGAACAGACCCAGCTCGCCCATCTGCCGCACGACATCGAGGTTCAGCGTGTGGGTGCGGTCGGCCTCATAGGCCTGCGGGGCGACGACCTCGTCGGCGAAGTCACGCACCATCGCGCGGAGCTCGCGCTCCTCGTCGGTCAGCTCAAGTGACATGGGATTCTCCTCGTGGGATCAGGATTCGGATGTGACGACGGCGAGCAGCTGGTCGCGGCTCACCTGGTCGCCCACGGTGGCGTGCAGTGTGACGATGCCGTCGTGCGGGGCGAGGAGCGGATGCTCCATCTTCATCGCCTCGATCGTCACGATGCGCTGCCCCGCGGTGACGGCGTCGCCGTCGGCCACGTGCACGACGGTGACGGCGCCCGGCATCGGCGCGCGCAGGTCGGGGCCGGCCGCGCCCTCTGCGCGCTCCCGGTTCGCGAGCCGGTGCGCCGCCGCCTCGCGGCGGCTGAGCGGGAGCAGGGCGGATGCCACGCCGTCGGTGTGCACCCAGATCGTGCCGTCCAGTGCCCATGCGACGGCGGTCCCGGCAGGTGTGGTCCAGCCGATGATCCGCGCGGCGTCGAGCCGGCTCCCGGCCCTCACCTCCACGGACGCGGCGCCCTCTTCGTTCCGGTCCCGATCGCTGCGGGTGTTCCGCCCGGGCGCCCGCAACGAGTGAGACCGGAGCAGCGGGAGGTCTGTGCTGACGAGCGCGCCGTCCCCGGTCTCGAACCAGACGGTGCACGGCACGGAAACCTCGCCCATCCGCCAGCCGTCGCCGGAGCACCACAGCGGGGAGGCGTGCGGACGAGTGCGGTTCACGATCGGCGGCAGAGCGGATGCCGCGCCGCGCAGCGCAGCGGGCGACGGCGCGGGGTCCTGGAACGGCGGCATCCGGTCGATGAGCCCGGTGTCCATGTCGCCGGCCTGCACGCCGGGGTCGGCGAGCAGTGCGCGCAGGAAGGCGATGTTGCTCTCCACGCCGAGCAGCACAGTGTCGGCGAGTGCGGTGTCCAGCCGGGACAGCGCCTCCTCGCGCGACGATCCGTGCGCGATGACCTTGGCGATCATCGGGTCGTAGTCGGCGGTGACGACGCTGCCAGTCTCGACCGCGGCATCCGACCGGGCGTCAGGCGACGGGGTCCAGCGCAGCACCTCGCCGGTCGCGGGCAGGAACCCGCGCGCCGGCGACTCGGCGTACACCCGCGCCTCGATCGCGTGTCCCTGCAGATGCACGTCCTCCTGCGCGATCTCCAGCGGCAGGCCCGCGGCGATGCGCAGCTGCTGCTCGACGAGGTCGATGCCGGTGACCAGTTCGGTGACCGGATGCTCCACCTGCAGTCGCGTGTTCATCTCGATGAAGAAGAACTCGCCGGTGTCGGACCCGGCGACGAGGAACTCGACAGTGCCGGCGCCCTGGTAGCCGATCGATGCTGCGGCCGCGCAGGCCGCCGCGCCGATGCGGGCCCTGGTCTCCTCGTCGATGACGGGGGACGGCGACTCCTCGATCACCTTCTGGTGTCGGCGCTGCAGGGTGCACTCGCGCTCGCCGAGGTGGATCACCGTGCCTGCCGCGTCGCCGAGCACCTGCACCTCGATGTGCCGCGGGCGCTCGATCAGCCGCTCCAGCAGCAGGGTGTCGTCTCCGAACGACGACCGCGCCACGCGGCGGGCGGTCGCCAGCGCGTCGTCGAGCTCGGCGGCCGAGCGCACGATCTGCATGCCCTTTCCGCCGCCGCCGGCGGAGGGCTTGATCAGCAGCGGATAGCCGGCGGCATCCGCGGCGTCCGCGATCTCCTCATCCGACATCCCGGCCGCGCTGAATCCGGGCACCGTCGGCACGCCGTGTGCGGCGACGTGCGCCTTGGCGCGGATCTTGTCGCCCATCACGTCGAGCGCCCGCTCGTCTGGCCCGATGAACACGATGCCGGCCTCGGCGCAGGCGTGCCCGAACGCCGCGTTCTCGGAGAGGAAACCGTAGCCGGGGTGGATCGCCTGCGCGCCTGTGGCCTTCGCCGCGTCGATGACGGCCTCGATGGAAAGGTACGACTCGGCGGCCGCGGCCGGCCCGATCCGCACCGCCTCGTCCGCCTCCGCGACGTGCGGGGCGGTGACGTCGGCGTCGCTGTACACCGCGACCGAGCGGATGCCGAGGCGTCGCAGCGTGCGGATCACCCGGCGCGCGATCTCGCCGCGGTTCGCGACGAGCACCGTGTCGAACCCTTCGACAGGCTCAGGGACCCAAAGTTTCCGGGTCGCTGAGCCGACTGCCTGGGTCGCTGAGCTTGTCGAAGCGTCCCGTGACGGGAGTTCAGTCATGGTGATCACATCCGGAAGACGCCGAAGCGCGGTTCGGGCAGGGGAGTGCGGGAGACGACGTCGAGGGCGAGGCCCAGCACGTCGCGGGTCTGCAGCGGGTCGATGACGCCGTCGTCCCAGAGTCGGGCGGTGGCGTAGTAGGGGCTGCCCTGCTCGTCGTACTTCGCGCGGATCGGTGCTTCGAAATCGGCGCGTTCCTCGGCGCTCCACGCCCCGCCGAGCTGCTCGTCCTTCACCGTGGACAGCACAGACGCTGCCTGGGGGCCGCCCATCACCGAGATGCGGCTGCCCGGCCAGGTCCACAGGAACCGGGGCGAGTAGGCCCGCCCGCACATCGCGTAGTTTCCGGCTCCGAACGATCCGCCGATCACGACGGTGAGCTTCGGCACCCGGGTGGTGGCGACGGCGGTGACCATCTTCGCGCCGTCGCGGGCGATGCCGCCGGCTTCGGCATCCTTGCCGACCATGAACCCCGAGATGTTCTGCAGGAACAGCAGCGGGATGCCGCGCTGATCGCACAGCTCGATGAAGTGCGCGCCCTTCTGCGCCGACTCGCTGAACAGCACGCCGTTGTTTGCGAGGATGCCGACCGGATGCCCGTGGATGCGGGCGAACCCGGTGATGAGCGTCTCGCCGTAGAGCTTCTTGAACTCGTGCAGCTCGCTGCCGTCGACCAATCGTGAGATCACCTCGCGGGCGTCGTAGGGCTGGTTCACGTCGACCGGGACGACGCCGTACAGCTCGGCGGGATCGGCCTCCGGCGGAGCGGCGGGCAGCACCTCCCACGCCGGCTCGAGAGGCGGCGGCAGTGTGGCGACGATGTCGCGGACGATCTCCAGCGCGTGCTCATCGTCCTCGGCGAGGTGGTCGGCCACACCCGAGCGGCGCGCGTGCAGGTCGCCGCCGCCGAGCTCTTCCGCGGTGACGACCTCGCCGATCGCGGCCTTCACCAGCGGCGGGCCGCCGAGGAAGATCGTGCCCTGGTCGCGCACGATCACCGTCTCGTCGCTCATCGCCGGCACGTAGGCGCCACCGGCGGTGCACGAGCCGAGCACGGCGGCGATCTGCGGGATGCCCCGCGCCGACAGGTTCGCCTGATTGTGGAAGATGCGCCCGAAGTGGTCGCGGTCGGGGAACACCTCGTCCTGCATCGGCAGGAACGCGCCGCCCGAGTCGACCAGGTAGATGCAGGGCAGCCGGTTCTCGAGCGCGATCTCCTGCGCCCGCAGATGCTTCTTCACCGTCATCGGGAAGTAGGTGCCGCCCTTGACGGTGGCGTCGTTGCAGACGACCATCACGTGCCGGCCGTGCACCAGCCCGATGCCGGCGATCACGCCAGCCGCCGGGGCCTGGTCGTCGTACAGGCCGGATGCCGCGAGAGGTGCCACCTCGAGGAACGGGCTGCCCTCGTCGAGCAGCCGGTTCACGCGGTCGCGGGGAGCAGCTTGCCGCGGGCGACGTGTCGCTCGCGGGAGCGCTCCGGGCCGCCGAGGGCTGCCGTGGCGAGGCGTTCGCGCAGGTCGTCGGCGAGCGCCTGCTGCGCGGCGTGGTTCGTGAGCTGCGTCATCGCATCCTCTGAAGTTCAGTTAGTGATCATTCACTGAGTCAGTCCAGGGTACATCACGCAGCGGTCGCCCCGCGAGCGTTGGTCGTTGAGCGAGCGGAGCGAGACGAAACGCAGAGACGAAACGCAGACCGTCGTAGGCTTCCCGGCATGACCGCCTACTTCGAACGCCTCGGCGAGACGACCTTCCGCGCGACCAGCGCCACCGAGGGCGCCTGGAACGTGACGGAGCAGCACATCGCGCCGACGCTCGGGCTGCTCGCGCACCTGATGCAGCTCGAGCACGCGACGCGGCACGAGCATCCGCTCAGTCTCGCGAAGGTGAACTACGACATCCTCGGCGTCATCCCGATCGACGAGGTCGAGGTGCAGGTGCGGGTGCTGCGCCCGGGGCGCACGATCGAGCTGCTCGAGGCCACGATGAGCCACGACGGCCGCCCCGCCGCGGTCGCGCGGGCCTGGTTCCTGAAACCGCACGACACGGCGGATGTCGCAGGCGCCGCGTTCCCCACGATGCCGTCGCGCGACGGCATGCCGAGCTGGGATGCCCCGAAGTGGCCCGGCGCCTTCGTCCGCACGCCCGACATCCGGCGCAGCGAGCAGTTCCCCGGCAGGGCGCACTCCTGGATCCGGCCGCTGATCCCGCTGATCGAGGGCGAGGAGATCAGCCCGACGGCGCGGATGCTGGGTCTCGTCGACATCGCGAACGGCCTGACCCCGCGGGTGTCGCCGAGCGAGGTGGCGTTCCCGAACCTCGATCTCAGCGCGCACCTGCTGCGCGAGCCGGTCGGCGACTGGCTCGGCTTCGACACGACGATGAGCATCGGCCCCGGCGGACTCGGCGTCACCCACACCGTGCTGCATGACGACGAGGGCCCCATCGGCACCTCTGTGCAGGAGCTCACCGTCCGGCCACTCCCCGTCGGTCGTTGACCCCGTCGGTCGTTGAGCGAGCGAGGTACGAGCGAGATGAAACGCTCTCAGGTCTGCTGGAGCGTTTCGTCTCTGCGTTTCGTCTCGCTCCGCTCGCTCAACGACCAATGCTCGCTCAACGACCAACGCTCGCTCAACGAACCGGAAGGAGCGGATTTCGCGCCGAGGCCCTCCTTGTGCGAGCATCCTGCTGGGGCGCACCCCCTGCGCCGAGATGCGAAGGAGCACGGGATGGCTGACGCAGACATCAAGAAGGGCCTCGCCGGCGTGGTCGTCGACACGACCGCGATCTCGAAGGTCAACCCCGAGACCAACAGCCTGCTGTACCGCGGATACCCCGTGCAGGAGCTGGCCGCGACGCAGCCGTTCGAGGCCGTGGCGTTCCTGCTGTGGAGCGGTGAGCTGCCGGATGCCGCGCAGCTGGCCGAGTTCCAGCGTCAGGAGCGCGCACTGCGTGCACTCGACGAGCGCACCGTCGCACTCCTCGACCTCATCCCGCTCGAGGCGCACCCGATGGACGTCGTGCGCACGGTCGTCAGCCAGCTCGGCACGTTCGACGACACGCTGAACCGGCCGGGCGGCTGGACCGACCCCGACCTCGACCTCGGGCGTGCGCTGTATCTGTTCGCGCAGCTGCCGACGATCGTCGCCGCCGTGCAGCGCCGCCGCCGCGGCCAGGAGCCGATCGCCCCCCGCGACGATCTGGACTACTCCGCGAACTTCCTCTGGATGACGTTCGGCGAGCTGCCGTCGGAAGCCGCAGTCGACGTTTTCCGCATCTCGATGGTGCTCTACGCCGAGCACTCGTTCAACGCGTCGACGTTCACCGCACGGGTGATCGCCTCGACCACCTCGGATCTCTACTCGGCCGTTGTCGGCGCGATCGGCGCCCTGAAGGGCCCGCTGCACGGCGGTGCCAACGAGGCCGTGATGCACATCTTCGAGGAGATCGGCAACGCGTCGAACGTCGTGCCCTGGCTCGACGATGCCCTGGCCGGGAAGCGCAAGATCATGGGCTTCGGGCACAGGGTGTACAAGAACGGCGACTCGCGCGTGCCGACGATGAAGGCCGCTCTCGACCGGCTGATCGCCGAATCCGGCCGCACCGACCTCGGGGAGCTCTATGACGCGCTCGAGAAGGAGTTCGTCGCGCGCAAGGGCATCTACCCGAACCTCGACTACCCGTCCGGTCCGGCGTACCACATCCTCGGCTTCGAGACCGAGGTGTTCACGCCGCTGTTCATCGCAGCGCGCGTGACCGGCTGGACCGCGCACATCATGGAGCAGGCGGCGTCGAACGCGCTGATCCGCCCGCTGTCGGCGTACAACGGCGTCGACGAGCGGCACGTCGCGTCCTGACGGACGAGGCCGATCCAGCCCTAGACTGCGGTCATGCGCTTCGGCATCTTCATCCCCCAGGGCTGGCGGTTCGACCTCGTGGGCATCGACCCCGCCGAGCAATGGGCGGCGATGCGCTCGCTCGCCCAGGCGGCGGATGCCGGGCCGTGGGAGTCGCTCTGGGTCTACGACCACTTCCACACCACTCCGGTCGCGAGTGAGGAGGCGACGCATGAGGCGTGGACGCTGATGTCGGCGTTCGCGGCCTCGACCAGTCGCATCCGGCTCGGTCAGATGTGCACCTGCATGTCATACCGCAACCCGGCGTACCTGGCGAAGGTCGCTGCGACGGTCGACCTGATCTCCGGCGGCCGTGCCGAGATGGGCATCGGCGGCGGCTGGTACGAGCACGAGTGGCGAGCCTATGGCTACGGCTTCCCATCCGCCGGCGACCGGCTGCGCAGACTCGATGAGGGCGTGCAGATCATGCGTCAGGCCTGGACCACCGGCAGTGCGACGCTCGACGGGAAGCACTACCAGGTGGACGGGGCGATCGTCCGTCCGCTGCCTCTGCAGGAGGGCGGCATCCCGCTGTGGATCGCCGGTGGCGGCGAGAAGGTCACCCTGAGGATCGCGGCGAAGTACGCGTCGTACACGAACTTCGGCGGGACGCCGGAGCTGTTCAGCCGCAAGAGCGAGATCCTTCGCGAGCACACCGTGGCGGTGGGAACGGACTTCGACGCGATTGTGCGGTCGACCGACTACAACACGGTGATCGGCGCGACCGAGGCGGAGGTGGAGGACCGTCTCGCCGCGATCGAGGCACGGCTCGCACCGCACCTCGGCGACCGCACCGCCGAGGTCATGCAGAACTACCGCGGCGACGAGGCGCTCTGCGTCGGCACGCCGGAGCAGATCGTCGAGCGCCTGCGTGACATGGCTTCGCGCGGCCTGGACTACGCGATCCACTACTTCCCCGAGGCGGCCTACGACCGCTCCGGCATCGAGCTCTTCGAGCGCGAGGTCATCCCCGCGCTGCTCTGAGAGTCGGGCCCTTGAGTCTGTCGCGACCTGGGTCCCTGAGCCTGTCGAAGGGCCGGCGCTTCGACAAGGCCGGCGCGCTTCGACAGGCTCAGCGACCCATAACGGTCAGCGACCCATAGCGTTCAGCGACGCGGGGCGTCAGCCCCGCGCGACGTCGAACTCGATCGCGCTCCAGGACAGCGCCGGCAGCGTCAGCCGGGCGGTGCCCGCGTCGAGCGCCACGCCGGTCAGCTTGCGCAGCCCCACGGCATCCTGAGCGTCCAGCGTGTTCGCGGTGTGCCGGTCGCCGCCGTCGGGGATCGTCAGCACCTCGGCGGACCGCACCGCGGTGGCACGCAGCCCGTGCAGATCCAGGTCGACCGTGGCATCCGACACGAGCGAACGGTTCGCGACGAACAGCGCGAGCCGTCCGCTCTCCTGATCCCAGGTCGCGACCGCGTCGACCTCGTCGACGTCGCCGTACTGCTTCGTCGCGCCCTGCGTCGACGACACGGCGAGGCGCATGATCTGCCCGCGGGCCATCCGCGACATCCGGGCGAACGGCCAGAACGACGCCTGCCGCCAGGCCGGGCCGTCCTCCTCGGAGCGGATCGGCGCGATCACGTTCACCAGCTGCGCCTGGTTGGCGATCTTCACACGATCGCCGTGCCGCAGCAGGCTGTGCAGGAACGTGCCGACGACCACGGCATCCGTCACCGTGTAGGTGTCCTCGATCAGGCGCGGGTGCTCCTTCCAGCCCGCCGCCGCGACCGCGGCCTCCTCCTCGTTGTTGAACCGGTCGAAGTCCCACACGTTCCACTCGTCGAACGAGATGTCCACCTGCTTGGTGTGCTTGCCGGCAGCCTTCACCGCATCAATCGTGGCGATGACGCCGTCGATGAACGCATCCATCTCCACGCCCTCGGCGAGGAACGACGCCGCATCACCGTCCGACTCGCGGTAGTACGCGTGCATCGAGATGTAGTCCACCTCGTCGTAGGCGTGCGTGAGCACGGTGTGCTCCCAGGTGCCGAAGGTGGGCATGCCGCGGTTGGAGGAGCCGACCGCGACCAGTTCGATCGACGGGTCGACGAGCTTCATCGCCTTCGCCGTCTCCTGCGCCAGCCGCCCGTACTCGTGCGCAGTCTTGTGCCCGATCTGCCACGGGCCGTCCAGCTCGTTGCCGAGGCACCAGAGCTTGATGCCGAACGGATCCTCGGCGCCGTTGCGCCGGCGCAGATCCGACCAGTAGGTGCCGCTCGGGTGGTTGGCGTACTCGACGAGCGAACGCGCCTCCTCGACACCGCGGGTGCCGAGGTTGATGGCCTCCATCACCTCGACCTCGGCCTCGCGCGCCCAGTCCACGAACTCGTGCAGTCCGAACGCGTTGGTCTCGATGGTGTGCCAGGCGCCGTCCATCCGCACCGGGCGATCGGCCACCGGCCCGACACCGTCCTCCCAGCGGTACCCCGAGACGAAGTTGCCCCCGGGTACCGCACCACCGTCGGCCCCATCTCGCGCACCAGCTCCAGCACATCGGTGCGGAACCCGCGCGCATCGGATGCCGGATGCCCCGGTTCGTAGATCCCGGTGTACACACAGCGCCCCATGTGCTCGACGAATGAGCCGAAGAGCCGGCGCGGCACCTCGCCGATCGTGAAGTCGCGGTCGATCGTGATGCGGGCGTTGGTCATGAGGGGTTGCCTTTCTGTGGGGTGGATTGCGTTTCGTCTCGCTCCGCTCGCTCAACGAGCGGGGACGGTCACTGACCGCCGAAGCCGCTGGTGGCGACGCCCTTGACGATCTGCTTCTGGAACACGAGGAACACGGCGATCAGCGGCAGTGCCGCCAGCACGGCCTGCGCCATCACCTGCGCGTACTGCACGCCGTACGCGCTGATCACGGTCTGCAGTCCCACCGGAAGGGTCATCAGCGTGGTGTCGTTGATGACCAGGAACGGCCACAGGAAGTTGTTCCATGCGCCGATGAAGACGAAGATCGCGACGGATGCCAGGATGGGCCGCGACAGTGGCAGCACCACCGACCAGAACACCCGGAACCGGCTGGCGCCGTCCACGCGGGCGGCATCCTCGAGCTCGATCGGGACCGCGTCGAAGAACTTCTTCAGGATGAACACCATCGCCGGCACCACGACCTGCGGCAGGATCAGGCCCCAGGGAGTGTCCACCAGGTTGAAGGCGAGCATCTCGTAGAACAGCGGGATGATCAGCACCTGCGGCGGCACCACGATCGACGCGATGATCACGACGAACAGCCAGCGGCGTCCCTTGAACTCCAGCCGCGAGAAGGCGTACGCCGCGCCGGCCGAGATCGCCACCGTGATCAGGGTGATCACCGCGGCCGTCCACAGGCTGTTCCAGGCCCACACGTACACGTTGCCCTGGGACAGGATCGCCGTGAACGCGTCGGCGGTCGGCCCGCTCGGGCCGATCCAGCCGGGGTCGCCGGAGGCGGCATCCGTCTCGGTCTTGAACGCCGTCGCGACCGCCCACAGGAACGGCAGCAGCCAGCCGACGGCCATCAGGGCGAGGACGACGAAGGCGATGATGCGGCCGGCGCCGAAGCGGCGCGAGCCAGGCCGGCGCACGCGGTCGGATGCCGCGGCGGGGGCGATCAGAGTGCTGGTCGCGGTGGTCATCACGACTCCTTCCGACGGCGCGTGATCAGCGCCTGTGCGACGCCGAGGATGATGATGAGCGCGAAGAACACGTACGAGATCGCGGCCGAGTAGCCGAACCGGTATCCGACGAATCCGGTCTCGTAGATGTACTGCACGATCGAGCGGGTGGTGTCGCTCGAGAGGCCGCCGAGCATCTGATAGGCCTGATCGAACAGCTTCAGCGACGCGAGGATCTGCAGCAGCACGATCACTGCTGTGGCCGGTCCGAGCTGGGGAAGGGTGATCGACCAGAACTGCCGCCACGGGCCCGCGCCGTCCAGAGCAGCAGCCTCGTACTGCTGCGCCGGGATGTTCTGCATCGCGGCCAGGTAGAGCAGGAAGTTGAAGCCGACCGTCCACCAGACGGTGGCGATCACGATCGCCATCAGGTTGGTGTCGGGGTTCTGCAACCAGGCGATCGGCTCGAGGCCGATCGCCTTCAGGATGTTGTTCGCGGCACCGATCTGGGGGTTGAAGATCCACACCCAGATCTGCGAGATCACGGTGGACGCGAGCAGGTACGGCATGAAGAACGACAGGCGCCACAGCCACTGCCCGGGCAGCCCGCGGTCCACCAGCACGGCCATCACCAGCGCGATCAGCACCAGCGGCACGGTGGAGAGCACGGTGAACCAGGCGGTGTTGCCGAGCGCGCCCCACATGACGGGGTCGGTGAGCGCCTCGGCGTAGTTCGCGCCGCCGATGAGATCGCCGCCGGCGCCGGTGAGGGACTGATTCGTGAAGCTCAGGTAGAAGCCGTGCAGGATCGGCCAGGCCATGAACAGCACGAAGGCGATCAGGAACGGGGCCAGGAACGCCCAGCCGATCAGCGGCTCGTTGCGGCCGCCGGCGTGACGACGGCGGGGCGACGCGGGGCGGCCGGTGACGATGGTCGTGGTGGTCGGCGCGGTGACGGTCATGACCGGCTCCCTTCGGGGTCCGCAGGGTTGGGTTGGCTGAGGAAGCGGTTCACCCGCGCCTCGAACCGCGAGATCGCGGCTGCCGGGTCGGAGCCGCTCAGCAGCGCGGGCTGCGCGGCGGCGCCGAACTCGCCCTGGAAGTTCGAGCCCGACCCGGTGAACCAGGCCGGCGGGTCGTAGACGACGTAGCCTGCGGCCTCCGCGTAGTGCGCCTGCGGCAGCAGGTCCTGGTACTCGGGCGACTCGGTGATCGGCAGGTAGGCCGGGATGTGTCCGGCCGTGGCCCAGTCGAACGAGCCCTTCAGCATGTCCGCGACGAACTGGTAGGTCAGGTCGCGGTGCTGCTCGTCCGGGCGGGACTGGTGCGGCAGCACGAACGCGTGCGAGTCGGCGTAGGCGGCCCTGGTGCCGAAGATCGGCGGGATCGGCGCGACGTCGAACGGGATGCCGGCGTCCTGCATGGTGCGCAGCTCCCAGACGCCGGTGAGGAACAGGCCGCTCTTGCCGGTGGAGAACTCGGCGACCGCTGTGCCGTAGTCGCTCTGCTTCGCCGCGAGGGTGCCGTCGAGCAGGGTCTGCATGAAAGTGAGGGACTCGACGGCGACATCCGTGTCGATGTCGGCCGTGCCGCCCTCGGGGAGCTCCATCTCGGTGCCGTGCTGCGCGTAGAGCGTGTAGAACAGGCGCCACATCTGCGCGCCGTCGCCGAGGTAGCCGTACGAGAGGCCATGGCCGCCGGCGGCCTCGGCGACCGCCGCGACCATGTCGAGGAACTCCTCGGGCGAGCTCGCCTCCTTCAGGCGGCCGTCCGAGTCGAGCACGCCGGCCTTGCCGCAGATGTCGGTGTTGTACATCAGCACGAACGGGTGCGCGTCGAGGGCGATGCTGAGGTGCTTGCCGCCGACCTCGCCCTTCTGCCAGATCGGCTCGGGGAAGGTCTGCTCGTCGACGCCGAGCTCGGCCAGGCGGTCGAGATCCCAGGCATCCAGCAGACCGCCGGGTGCCCAGCCGAGCACCCGGGTGGCGTGCATGATCGCGACGTCGGGGGCGCGGCCGCCGGCCGCCGCCATCGCGAGCTTCGTGTAGTACGGCGTGCCCCAGGCGAGCACGGTGGGGCGGATGCGGTAGGCGTCCTGAGCCGTGTTCACGCCGTCGAGCAGCGACGACATGATCACGCCGTCACCGCCGGAGAGCAGATGCCAGAACTGCAGCGTCTGAGTACCGGAGGCGGTGGCGGCGGGGAGCAGCCGGCGAGCAGAGCCGCGCCGGCGGTGACGGCGGACGCGGTGAGGAACTGCCGCCGTGAGATATCCAACGGTGGTGTCATCGTCACTCCTTCGTGGACGATCGGGGGTTGCCGACATCATTACATCGATGAAATCGCTGGCGCAAGAGCTGGGCATGTTCCGGCTCTCACGAGGTCAGGACTGCGGGTGGTGGCCGCGCGGCGCGGCATCCGTGCTCTCGCGCAGGACGAGGCGATGCGGCACCGTGACCGACTGCACGGGGCCGGGGCGATCGTCGATGCGCGCGACCAGCCGGTCGACGGCGGCGTCCGCGAAGGCGGGGAGGTCGATGGCCACGGTGGTCAGCGGTGGCGAGGTGTACCGCGACACCTCGACGTCGTCGAAGCCGGTCACCAGCACTTGGGCAGGCACGTCGATGCCGTGGCGGCGCAGCACGTGCAGGGCGCCGGTCGCGAGCGAGTCGGTGAACGCGATGATCGCGTCGAACGCGACGCCCCGGCCGAGCAGCGTCTCGGTCGCGGTCACCCCGCCGGTCATCGTCCAGTCCGGATGGTTCACCTCCAGACGGGGGTCGAGCGGGATGCCGGCTTCGCCGAGTGCCCGACGCACGCCCTGCAGTCGCAGCCGGCTGGTCGCGGTCGCGAACGTGTTCTCGTCGTCGGCGCCGAGCACCGCGATCCGCCGCGCACCGCGGGAGAGCACATGCCTGGTCATCTCGGCGGCGCCGGCCACGCTGTCGATGCCGACGTGGTCGGTGCTGCGGTATTCGACCTCGCCGATCAGCACCACCGGGGGCAGATCGTCGCCTCCGACCGAGCTGTCCTCGAGGCGGATCGGGTTGAGGATCAGGCCGTCGACCAGGTGCGCGCGGGCACGGGAGAGCAGCTCGCGCTCCCGGCCCGGGTCCGCCCCGGTCTCCTCGATGTGCACGGCGAGACCGCGGCGGTGGGCCGCCTCGACGATGCGGTGCATGAGCTCTGACGAGAACGACGTGGCGAGGAACGGCAGGGCGACGGCGATCACGCCGGAGCGCCCGTTGCGCAGGCCGCGGGCGCTGAGGTTGGGCACGAAGTCCAGCTTGCGCATCGCCGCCTCGACTCGCTCCCTGGTGTCCTCGCGCACCGGGACGGCACCGGTCACGACGTTGGAGACGGTCTTCGCGGACACGCCGGCAAGGGATGCGACGTCTCGCATCGTCGCCCGCGCGCCCTGTGCCATGGGGCCAGCCTATGACGGTGCAGACCGCACCTGTATTACATCGTTGAGTCCAATCTTTCCCGGAGTGTGCGGCGGATCAACTCGTCGGCAGCCAGACCCGCATCGTCGACGGGCCGCGCAGCGCCCAGTCGTGGTACCGGATGAGCGCCACCTCCGACTCCTCGCCGGTGCTGCGGTTCGAGACCCGCACGCTGATGCGTCCGTCGGCGTCCACCGGTGTCGATGCCGGATCCAGCACGGCTTCGGCGATGTCGTCGCCGAAGTCGACGGACTCCAGGGCGAGCACCTCCGGCCCGCGCTCGATCGCCACACAGCCGCGCACCGCGTCGACGCGCGGATCCGGCGCGGTGATCCGGGGAGCGACCGGCAGGTCGAGCTCGACCGTGTCGCCGGCGCGGAACGCGCGCCGGATCGACACGGTGCCGGGGGCGGCATCCGTCGGCTCTTCCTCACCGACCCGCACCGTCGCGCCGGCCGCCCAGGAGGGCACTCGCAGGGTCAGCGTCCACTCCCCGTCCTCGGCGACCGTCACGCGCACCCGTCCGCCTTCCGGATACCCGGTGGAGACCCGGAAGGCGGAGACGGTGCCATCGGACAGTACGGTGCGCACGGACCCCGTGGCGTACTGGTGCAGCTGCACCCCGTCGTCGTCGGCGGTCGCGAAGTAGCCGGCGAGGCTCGCGAGAGTGCGGGCGACGTTTGGCGGGCAGCAGGAGACGTCGAACCACGCGGCCCGCAGCGACGAGGATGCACGAGGCGACGTGGCATCTCGATCCGCCGGCTGGGCCGGCGTGCGCTGATGCAGCGTGTTGGCGTAGTAGAAGGATCGGCCGTCAGGGGCGGGTGAGGTGGCGACGACGTTGAACAGCGTGCGCTCGATCAGGTCGGCGTATCGCGTATCGCCGGAGGCCAGCAGCAGCCGCCAGGAGAACATGATCGATCCGATGCTCGCGCACGTCTCGGAATAGGCGCGATCCGGCGGCAGCTCCCAGTCACCGCCGAAGGCCTCGTCTGAGTGGTGCGCCCCCTGCCCGCCGGTGATGTAGGTGCGGCGGTCGACGGTGCGGTCCCACTGCCGCCGCAGCGCCCGCAGCAGCTCGGCGTCTCCGGTCTCGACCGCGACATCAGTCGCGGCGGAGGCCAGATAGTTGGCGCGCACCGCGTGACCGCGCAGTGCCTCGGCGTCGCGCACTGGTATGTCGTCCTGGTAGTAGCTCCGACCGAACTCGATGTCGCGCAGTGTGTGCTCGCCGTGTCTGGCCACGAACAGCGCAGCCTGATCCAGGTATCGACGATCCCCGGTGAAGCGGCCCAGTTCGGCCAGGCCCACCTCGACCTCGGCGTGCCCGCAGATCGCGTGACGCCCCTGCTCGCCGAACTCGCGGCAGACGAGATCGGCCGCGCGCAGGGCGATGTCGAACAGGCCGTCGTCCGCGGTGGGACGGGTCCGGCCGCGAGCCACTGCGGCCTGGAACAGGTGGCCGAGGCAGTACAGCTCGTGGCCCCATTCCAGCTGAGACCATCGTTCGTCCTGGCCTGCCCGGCCGAACATCGTGTTCAGATAGCCGTCCGGCTCCTGGGCGGCGGCGACCCTGGCGACCACGGCACGGAAGCGCTCGTCCAGCGCCGGGTCTTCGGAGCGCCCGATCTCCCAGGCGAGTGCCTCCAGGTACTTGTAGACCTCGGAGTCGGAGAACTCCCGGCCACGGCGTCCGGCCGGCAGCGTGCCGGCGGCGGCGAGGTCGAAGTTCGGCAGCCACCCCTCGGACTCGAGCTTCGACTCGATGTGCGGCAGGGTGTTCGCGCCGTTGACGCGCTGGCGCTCGGCCCAGAATCCGTCGTCGATGCGCACCTCGTCGAGGCCGAGCGGGCGCAGGCGTCCGGTGGACGGCACGACGGGAGCGATCGTCGGGGTGGTGGTGAGGTGAGTCATGAGTCAGCCCTTGAATGCGCCCGACATGAAGCCGCGCACGTAGTGTCGTTGCAGGATCAGGAACAGCAGGATGCAGGGAAGGGCGAGCACGACCACGCCCGCCTCGGTGGCGCCGTAGTCGACGACGCCCTGCACCTGGCCGCGGAGGTTCGCGACGGCGAGGGGCAGCGTCATCCGGTTGCTGTCGTTGATGAGGATCAGCGGGGCCATGAAGTCGTTCCAGGCGGTGAGGAACGCGAACAGGCCGACGGTCACCAGCCCCGGCTTGACGGCGTGCAGCAGCACCCGCCACAGCGCACCCCAGCTGGAGCATCCGTCGACCATCGCCGCCTCGTCGAGCTCTTTCGGTATGGACTCGAACGAGATGCGCATCATGAACATCGAGAACGGCAGCTGGAACATCGTGATCACCAGCGCCACCCCCACCAGCGAGTTCTGCAGGCCGACGGCGTTCAGGATGACGTACAGCGGAATCAGCAGGGTGGCGTACGGCACCATCAGGATCGCCAGCGTGAGCAGGAACAGCGCGTTCTTGCCGGGGAACGAGAATCGCGCGAATGCGTATCCGCCCAGCAGCGAGATCGCCAGGGTCAGTACGACGGTGAGCACGGACACCACGGTCGAGTTCCACAGATAGACCCAGATGCCGGCCTGGTACTTCGTCAGCGCGGCGTAGTTGCCGAAGCCCCAGCCGTCGGTCTGGCTGGTGCCGGCGAGGGGGCTGACGCTGGACACGGCGGTCCAGATCAGCGGGTACAGGAAGATCAGCGCGAGTGCGCCGGTGAACACCCAGTACGGGATGCCGAAGGCCAGCGGCATCCGCCTGGTCGTGGCACGCGGCGCACCGGGGGCGACGATGGCCCGAGTGGTCTCGGGGACGGTGGTGGTCATGGGCTCAGCTCTCGTCCGAGCGGCCGAAGGCGCGCAGCTGGAAGACGTTGATGACGATGAGGGCGAGCAGCACGATGACCGACAGGGCGCCGGCGACACCGAGGTCGTTCTGCCCCTGGAAGGCGACGTTGTAGATGAGTTGCACGATGGTCATCGTGGAATTGTCGGGGCCGCCCTTGGTGAGGATGTAGAACTGCTCGAAAGCGAGCAGCGATCCGGTCACGCACATGATGGTGGTCAGGGCGAATGTGGGCCGCAGCAGCGGCACGGTGATGTCGCGGAAGGTCTGCCAGCGGCTCGCACCGTCGATGCGGGCCGCTTCGTAGACGTCCTCGGGGATGCCCTGCAGGCCCACCAGCATGAGCAGCATGTAGAAGCCCGCGTAGCGCCAGACGATCAGGAAGATCGTGGACCACAGCGCGCCGGTGGGTGTGCCGAGGAACGTGATCCCCCAGGACTTCATCAGGTCGGCGAACGGACCGGCGATCGGCGAGTACAGCACGTAGAACAGCAGTGAGGCGGATGCCAGTCCCAGCGCGCTCGGCACCAGGAACGCCGTGCGCAGGAAGCCCTTCCAGCGGGTGGACTCCTGCACGAACAGGGCGAGGCCGAGGCCGAGGGCGATGAGGATCACCGTCGTGATGACGGTGTACAGCAGGGTGAACCGGATCGAGTCCCAGAACAGGCGGTGCGTGACCGCGTCCTGATAGTTCTGCGGGAAGTTGATGCCCTGGTTGCCTCCAGCAGCGGCCAGTCCGAGGCCGACATCTGGAAGACGAGCAGCAGCGGGACGATGAAAAGGCAGGCGACGAAGATCGCGGTCGGCGCGGCGTAGAGCCAGCCCTGGACGGGGCCGCCGTAGCCGCGGCGTCGTCGCCGTGCGGTGCGGGTCGCCGTGCGCGCGGGCGCGGATGCGGTGAGTGTCATGTCGATCCAATCGGGGGAGTGCCGGGCGGAGCGGGGTGGACGGCCTGGCGGCCGTCCACCCTGGCAGATCACTGGCCGAGGACGGCGGTGATCTCCTCGTTGTCCGCGTCGACCGAGTCGGAGCCCTTGAGCACGGCGTTGCGCACGAGGGTCAGCCAGGGGCTGCCCGGTGCGTTGAACGCCTGCTGGAAGTTGAGCGCGACCGGGGTGTCGCCCTTGGCGGCGACCTCGTTGATGGTGACCATGCGCGGGTCCTTCGCCGCGTACTCGTTGTTCGCCAGGTCGCTGCGGGACACCGCGTTGTCGTCCTTGGCGAGCACGCCGACCTGGGCGTCCTCCGACATCATCCAGCTCAGGAAGTTCCACGCCTGCGCGGCCTTCTTCGAGTCCTTCGAGACGCCGATCCCGTCGCCGCCGACGAAAGTCGAGGCGCCGCCGTCGACACCGGGGATGCCGGCGACGCCAGCGTCGAAGGTGAGCGACGGCAGCAGCGTCGCAGGGAAGGGCATGACACCGACCTTGCCCTCACTGAACGCCGCGGTCCAGGTGGGGCCGGCCTCATCGGTCGAGCTGGGCAGCACGGCTCCGGCGTCCTCCAGTCCCTTCCAGGTGTCGTAGACGGCCTTGGCGGAGTCGCCGTCGAGCAGCGATTCGGTGCCGTCGTCGTTCATGACCTGGTCGCCGGACGCCCAGATCGACGGGAACCAGGTGAACACCAGGCATCCGCCGCAGTTCAGCCCGGTGGCGGTGCCGTAGGTGTCCGGCTTGTTCAGCGCCTGCACCTTCTTCGCCGCCTCGGCGAACTCGTCCAGCGTGGCCGGTGCCTCCTCGGGGTCGAGACCGGCCTCGGTGAAGAGCTCCTTGTTCCACATCAGCATCGACAGGTCGAGCACGAACGGGAGCACGTACTCCTTCTCGTCGAGCGTGCCGGCGGTGAGGTGGCCCTGGTTGATCTGGTCCTTGTAGTCGAGGCCGTCGATCTGCTTCGTCAGGTCGGTGAACAGGCCCTGCTTCACCCAGTTCGGCACGTACACGATGTCGGCGGCGAACAGGTCAGGCAGACCGCCGGATCCTGCGGCGGCGCCGACCTTCGCGACGTAGTCGTCGTTGGGGACGACCGTGAGCTCGACCTGGTTCTTGTGCGAGCCGTTGTACGCCTCGACCAGAAGCTTGGCCTGCCGCTCCAGGGGCGCACGGGTCCACAGGGTGAGCGTGGAACCGTCGTCTGTGCCGTCGCCGCTGATCGGTGCGGCGGCGTTGTCGTCGGATGCCGGCGCACAGGCGGCGAGGCTGCCCGCGAGCAGACCCGCTGCGATGAGTGCGGCGGCGCCGCGGTGCAGGCGGCGCTTTCCGGTGATGTGCATGTGAGATCTCCTCTGGCTCTTCCTTGAGTGGGCGCAGTGGCTTCGCACCGCCATGGCTTCGAAATCTACGAAAACCCTTTCGGTAGGTATATCGTGACGTTCTGCGGATCGTCAAGACCGAGTCCGATAACCTTTCAGCAACGGGGGAGTGCGAATGGCAGAAGCATCCACGGCGCGGCCGGTGACCCTGGGCGATGTCGCGGCCCGCGCCGGCGTCTCACTCGCCACGGCATCCAAGGCGCTCAACGATCGTGGCGACGTCGCCGCGGCGACCAGGGCGCGCGTGATGGCAGTGGCCGACGAGCTGTCCTTCACTCCCAACGCCATGGCCAGGGGGCTTCTCGCCGGACGCACCGGCACCGTCGGCCTGCTCACCGGCGACCTCGAGGGCCGGTTCATGCTGCCGATCCTGATGGGTGCCGAGGACGCGTTCGGCGCCGGCCGGATCAACGTCTTCCTGTGCGATGCGCGCGGCGACGCAATCCGCGAGCAGCATCACCTGAAGGAGCTGCTCAGCCGCAGGGTGGACGGCATCATCGTGGTGGGCAGGCAGACCGACCCCCGGCCCTCGCTGGGGCAGTCCATTCCCGTCCCCGTGGTCTACGCCTACGCCCCGTCGGACGATCCGCGCGACCTCTCCCTGACGCCGGACAATGTCAGCGGTGGCCGACTCGCGATCGAGCATCTGCTCGCCTGCGGACGCACCCGCATCGCTCACATCTCCGGCGACCCCACCTACGCCGCGGCGCAGGATCGGCTCACCGGCGCGCGCGCCGCCCTCGCGGATGCCGGGCTGGAGCTGGTCGGCGACCCGATGTTCTCGGAGTGGAGCGAGCCGTGGGGACGGGACGCCGCGGCCCTGCTGCTGCAGCGGCATCCCGACATCGACGCGATCTTCTGCGGCTCGGATCAGATCGCCCGGGGTGTGCTCGACTCGGCGCGTGATCTCGGTCGCGCCGTGCCGGACGATCTGGCGGTGATCGGTTACGACAACTGGGAGATACTGGTGCAGAACTCCCGCCCTGAACTGACCTCGATCGACGCCAACCTGCAGGAGCTCGGCCGCCGCGCCGCGCAGAAGGTGTTCGAGGCGATCGACGGCACCGACATCGGCTCAGGGGTGCGGCATCTGCCGGTGCGGCTCGCCATCCGCGGGTCCACCATCCCGCGCCGCTGACCGCCGCGCGTCACATCGCCGCGTCGGTGCCCACGTGATCGCGCCAGCTGTGCCGCGGCTCGTAGTCGAGCATCCGCCGCGCCTTCGCGATCGAGAGCAGCGTCTCGTGCTCGGTGACCGGGCGCGACAGCGGCACCCCGGGGAAGACCTCGGCGAGCAGCTCGGAGTTCGGGCGGGACATCACCGTGTCGGCCGCCGCGATGATGAAGCTCTCGAAGCCCGGTCCTGCGGTCGCCAGCGCGCGCTCGACGGCCTGCGCGCCGTCGCGCGCGTCGATGTAGCCCCACAGGTTCCACTTGCGCGCCGTCGCGTCGGCGTCGAAGGAAGGGAAGGCGGCGTAGTCCTCGGGCGTCATCACATTCGAGAACCGCAGCGCGGTGATCGACAGGCCGGGGTTCCACCGGACCAGTTCCACAGCCATGCGCTCCTCGAGCGTCTTCACCAGCGAGTACACCGATTCGGGTCGCGGCGGGTACTCCTCGTCGACCGGCACGTACGGCGGAGGCGTGTCGAACGGCAGGCCGAGCACGGTCTCGCTGGACGCGTACACGATGCGTTCGACGCCCAGCCGCGCCGCGGCCCAGAACACGTTGAACGTCGCCGGCATGTTGTTGTGGAAGGTGGCGACGTCGCTGCGGATGCCCGGTGCAGGGATCGCGCCGAGATGCACGACGGCGTCGACGCCGTCGTGCCGGTCGCCGACCGCGGTGAGGGCGTCGATCACCTGTCCGTAGTCGGTCAGGTCGACCTGCACGAAGTCGGGGCCGCGGTCGCCGGCGACGTCCATGCCGATGACGCGATGGCCGCTCGCGCGCAGTTCGCGGACGACGACGGCTCCGAGCTTGCCGGAAGATCCGGTGAGGGCGATGCGCATGAGATCACCCTGGCACGCGGTGGGCGATGGTGCATCCCGGCGACGCGGATGCAGGTCCGGCTGCTCGATTGCGGCTCGCACATTGTGCTCGGTAACATCGGCGTAGCCCGGGTCGACGGAGGTGCGCATGGCGAACGTCGGCTCTGACAAGCCCAGCATCCGTCAGGTGGCGGAGATCGCCGGTGTGTCCCACATGACGGTGTCCCGGGTGCTCAACGACCACCCGAACATCAAGCCCGACACGCGACGGCGCGTGCTCGAGGCCATCGAGGAGCTCGACTACCGGCCCAATCTCGTCGCCCGCGCCCTCGCCACCCAGCGCACGCGGCGCATCGGCGTGATCATCGAGAGTCCGGTGTCGTTCGGCCCCACCAGCGTGCTCCGCGCGGTCGAGCTCGCCGCCAGGGAGGCCGACTACTCGGTGACGGCCATCGCCCTGCATGACGGGGACCACCTCTCGCCGCAGGATGCGGTCGACAACCTCGTCACCCAGGGTGTCGACGCGCTCTGCGTGATCGCTCCGCGCTCGTCGTCGGTCGCGGCGCTGAGACGCACCTCGCTGAACGTCCCGATGCTCGTCGTCAAGGCCGACGCCGACCCGACGTTTCTCACCGTCTCGATCGATCAGCACGCCGGGACGACGCTCGTCGTCGATCACCTGGTGGCCCTCGGGCACCGCGACATCCTGCACATCGCCGGTCCGCTCGACTGGCTGGACGCGCGCGCTCGCGAGCGGGCCTTCCACAGCAGGGCAAAGTCGTGGGGCATCCGCGAGCGTCCGATCGTCGTGGGCGACTGGACGCCCGACTTCACCTACGATTTCGCGATGGGCCTGAAGCGGCTGCCCGACTACACCGCGATCTTCGTGGCCAACGACGACATGGCCATCGGCCTCATCCACGGTCTGCATGACAAGGGCTTCGAGGTGCCGCGCGACCTCAGCGTGGTCGGCTTCGACGACATCCCCCTCGCCCGGCACTTCCTGCCGCCGCTGACGACCGTGCGGCAGGACTTCGGTGCGCTGGGCTCATCGGTCGTGCAGATGCTGACAGCGGCGATCGAGGGGCGCGATATCCCCGCGCTCACCCGCATCCCGACCGAGCTCGTGCCGCGCGAATCCTCGGCGGCACCACGGGCGGTGGGGTGATGGAGCCCGTCACCGAACCGCTGATCGAGATGGCGAGGATCACCGTCGATCTCCCCGGTGTGCGTGCCCTCGACGCGGTGGACTTCCGGATGTTCCCAGGAGAGGTGCACGCCGTCATGGGCGAGAACGGCGCGGGCAAGTCCACGCTGGTCGGCGTGCTCACCGGCACCCGCGAACCGCTTGCCGGCATCCTGCGGGTGGCCGGGGAGGAGCGTCGCTTCGCCGGTGTCGCCGACGCCCGCGCCGCCGGCATCGCGGCCGTGTTCCAGGAGACGCAGCTGGCGCCCAACCTCAGCGTCGCCGAGAACGTGATGCTGGGCCGCGAGCGCCGCGAACCGCTCGGCATCTCGTGGCGGCGCACCCGATCGCACGCTGCGGCCGCGCTGGCGCGCCTCGGGCTCGACGATCTCGACCCGCGCCTGCCGCTGTCGATGCTGTCGCCGGCGCAGAAGCAACTCGTGGCGTTCGCCCGCGCCGTCGTCGACGACCCTCGCGTGCTGGTACTCGACGAGCCGACCTCGAGCCTGGATCAGGCCGAGGTCGACGTGCTGATGCGGGTGATCCGCGGGCAGCGTGAGCGCGGCGTCGCGATCCTGTTCGTCTCGCACTTCCTCGAGCAGGCGTTCGCCATCAGCGACCGGATGACGGTGCTGCGCGGCGGTCGCAGGATCGGCGAGCATCTCACCCGCGATCTGGAACGGGCCGACCTGATCTCGCAGATGCTCGGCAAGGACATCGAGAGCCTGCGGGCCCTGAAGTCCGAGCGTCGTGCGCATCACTACATGGCCGACGGGGAGCCCGCGCTGCAGGCGACCGGTGTCGCCAGACGAGGCGAGCTCGACCGGATGGACGTCGAGCTGTACCGGGGCGAGATCATCGGGCTGGCCGGGCTGCGAGGATCCGGACGCACGGAACTGGCGTCACTGCTGGGCGGTGGGCTGCGGGCCGACGGCGGCGAGATCTGGGTGGACGGCGAACGCGTCGATCTGCGCAGCCCGTCGACCGCGCTGCGCCACCGCATCTCGATGACCACCGAGGACCGTCGCGCCCAGGGGATCATTCCGGAGCTGAACGCACGGGAGAACATCCTCCTCTCGATCCAGGCGCTCCGCGGCTGGTCACGCCCGCTCTCGGCGTCCGAGAGGGCTGCGCTGGTGGACACCTACGTCGAGGCGCTGCATCTCGATCCGGCCGACCTCGACCGGCCTGCAGGACAGCTCTCCGGCGGCACCCAGCAGAAGCTGCTGCTGGCGCGTGCCCTTGCGGTGCGTCCGCACGTGCTGATCCTCGACGAGCCGACCCGCGGCATCGACGTCTCGGCCAAACTCGACATCCAGCGCCGCATCGCGCAGCTGGCCGCCGACGGCGTGGCCGTGGTGTTCGTCTCGTCGGAACTCGAAGAGGTGGTGCGACTGAGCGACCGCATCCTCGTGCTGAAGGACCGCGAGAAGATCGGCGAGCTCAGCAACGGTCCTGGCGTGACCGTCGACACCGTCGTCGAGATGATCGCGGCGGACTCGGGGCGTATCGACTCCTTGTGACCGGTAACGCGATTTCCAGCGCGTAGTTGGCGATCGCGCACATCCGTTGTTGTGTTCTGTAGATTGTTCCCGGTAACATTCCTGCAGGACGCGCTGCCAGCCGTCCTGCAGTCACGCAGCGGGCCGCACCGGTCCACACGTTCCCGAGGGTGACACCTCGGTCTCAAGGAGGAGAACATGTCCGTGAAGAAGCGCATGCGCATCGCGCTGAGCCTCGCCGCAGCCGGCGCGCTCGCTTTCAGCCTGGCGGCTTGCTCGTCCGGCAACGACGACGCCGGTTCCGGCCAGGACGGCGGCACCGATGAGCTGACGACCGTCGGCTTCGTCGCCGTCGGGCCGGAGGGCGCCTGGCGAGAGGCCAACGAGCAGAACATCCAGGACACCTTCACGAAGGATGCCGGTTACAACCTCAAGTACGCACCCGCCACCAACCTCGACCAGAAGTCGCAGATCGACGCGTTCACGTCGTTCGTCGACGAGGGCGTCGACGTCATTCTGCTGTCCGCCACCGAGGCATCCGGCTGGGAGGACTCGCTCAAGCGTGCACAGGAGGCGGAGATCCCGGTGATCCTGCTCGACCGCGGCATCGAGCCCGACGACACCAGCCTGTACGTGACCCGCATCGCACCCGACAACGTCGAGGTCGCCAAGGAGGTCGGCGCGTGGGCCGCAGCGACCTTCCCCGACGGCGGCAACTACGTCGTGCTCGAGGGCCCGGCCGGTGTCGGCGTCGTGAACGAGCGCAACAAGGGCTTCGAGGAGGGCCTCGGCGACTCGACGCTGAACAAGGTCGACGCGCAGACCGCGAACTGGTCGACCGAAGAGGGCAAGAGCGTCTTCGAGACGATGCTGAAGGCTAACGGCAACGATATCCAGTTCGTGTTCGCGCAGAACGACGAGATGGGTCTGGGGGCCGCGCAGGCGGCCGAAGAGGCCGGACTCACCATCGGCACCGACGTGAAGATCGCAACGATCGACGGCACGAAGAACGCCATGCAGGCGCTCGCCGATGGCAAGCTCAGCTACGTGCACGAGTACAACCCGCTGTTCGGCGAGACCGCACTGGACGTCGTCGAGAAGACCCTGAATGGTGACAAGGTCGAGTCGTACATCATTGTCCCGAGCCAGGCGTTCGATTCCGCCGACGCCGCCAAGGCTGCACTGCCCGACCGTAAGTACTGATCGCTCCGCGATCACAGCGACTGCCGGGGTGGCGCCGGGAGACCGGCGCCACTCCGGCCACCACGCGCGAAGGTTGAGAGTCAACGATGAACGAAGAACTTCCCATCGTCGAGATGCGCGGGATCTCGATCGAATTCCCCGGCGTCAAGGCACTCGACGGCGTCGATTTCCGCCTGTTCCCGGGTGAGGTCCATGCGCTCATGGGCGAGAACGGCGCCGGCAAGTCGACACTGATCAAGGCCCTCACTGGGGTGTACCAGATCGACTCCGGGTCGATCGTGGTCGCCGGACGCGAGCGCAGCTTCGGGGGAACGTCCGATGCGCAGGATGCCGGCATCTCGACCGTCTACCAAGAGGTCAACCTGGCGCCGAACATCACGATCGGCGAGAACGTGATGCTCGGGCACGAGGTCCACGGCGCGTTCGGCATCAACTGGCGCGCCACACACCGCGCGGCTTCCGAGGCGCTCACCCGACTCGGGCTCGGGCACCTCGACACCCACAGACCGCTCTCGATGCTTTCGATCGCCATGCAGCAGCTGGTCGCGATCAGCCGCGCGATGGCAGTCAAGGCTAAGGTGCTCATCCTCGATGAGCCCACGTCCAGCCTCGACGCCGCGGAGGTGGAGGGCCTGTTCACCGTGATGCGCACACTGCGCGATCAGGGCGTGGCCATCCTCTTCGTCTCGCACTTCCTCGACCAGATCTACGCGATCAGCGACCGCCTGACGGTGCTGCGCAACGGCAGGTACCAGGGCGAATTCCTGCGCCGAGAACTCGACCGGCATGCGCTGATCTCCACCATGATCGGCAAGGATCTCGACGCGCTGAAGTCGCTCGGCGGCAACCGCCGCACGACGGCACGGGATGCCGCCGAGCAGCCCGTGCTCTCCGCCTCCGGCATCGCACGCCGCCGGTGCGGTCGAGCCGACCGACCTCGAGATCCGCCCCGGCGAGGTGGTCGGCTTCGCCGGCCTGCTCGGATCCGGCCGCACCGAGCTGGCGCGTCTGCTCTACGGCGCCGACCGCGCCGACGAGGGCACCATAACTGTCAACGGCACTGCAGCCGACCTGCGCTCGCCCGCCGAGGGGCTCGCGAAGCGCATCGCGTTCTCGACTGAGAACCGTCGCGACGAGGGCATCATCGGCGATCTGACGGTGCGCGAGAACATCATCCTCGCCGTGCAGGCGGAGCGCGGATGGGCGCGGCCCATGCCGCGCAAGGAGCAGGACGCGATCGTTGACAAGTACATCACCGAGCTCAACGTGCGCCCGGCCGATCCCGACCGCATGATCAGGAACCTGTCCGGCGGCAACCAGCAGAAGGTGCTGCTGGGGCGCTGGCTCGCCACCAAGCCCGAGGTACTGATCCTGGATGAGCCGACGCGCGGCATCGACGTCGGCGCGAAGGCGGAGATCCAGGAGGCAGTCGCGCAGCTGGCCGAGGACGGCGTCGCCGTCGTCTTCATCTCGTCCGAGCTAGAAGAGGTGGTCCGCCTCTCCGAACGCATCGTGGTGCTGAAGGACCACAGCATGATCGGTGAGATCCAGAACGGTCCGGGCGTGACCGCGCAGGAGGTCGTCGACGTCATCGCCGCTCACGGAGCGGATGCTGCGGCCGAGACCTTGGAGAACGCCGAGGGCGCCGACCTCGACACGATCGCCCGCACAGAGAAGGAGGAGGCGCGATGACCACCGCATCCGACACGTCGTTCTGGCGTGCACTCATCCACAAGCCGTTCTTCTGGGGCATCGTGGCGATCATCGCCCTGCTTGCGCTGAACCTCATCAAGGATCCGGCGTACCTGGCCATCTCGCTGAATCCCGACAACGGCCGCCTGGTCGGCAACGTGATCGACATCCTTCGACAGGCCGCGCCGATCATGATGATCTCGGTGGGGATGTCGCTGGTCATCGCGACCGGCGGCATCGACCTCTCCGTCGGCTCGCTGATGGCAGTCGCCGGTGCGGTGTCGATGGAGTTCCTCAGCGGTGCAGACGGATCGCTCGGCGCCGCGCTCACAGCCATCGTGCTGACGCTGGTGATCACCGGCATCCTCGGCGCCGTCAACGGCGTGCTGGTGGCCTACGTCGGCCTGCAGCCCTTCATCGCGACGCTGGTGCTGATGCTCGCAGGCCGGGGACTGGCGAAGGTGATCACCGGCGGGCAGAACACGAACGCGTCCAACGACGCGTTCCGCTGGATCGCGAACGGCTTTGTGCTGGGGCTGCCCGTGGTGTTCCTGCTCGCGCTGCTGATCGTGATCGCGGTCGGCTGGGTGGTGCGCCGCAGCGCGCTGGGGCTGATGATCGAGGCGATCGGCATCAACCCGAAGGCCAGCCGGATGGCAGGCATCAAGCCGAAGGGGCTGCTGCTGACGGTGTACATCATCAGCGGTGTGCTCGCCGGCATCGCCGGGATCATGGCCGTCGGCAGCGTGATGACGGTCGACGTCTCGCGCACCGGCTACCAGCTCGAACTCGACGCGATCCTCGCCGTCGTGATCGGCGGCGCATCGCTCGCCGGCGGCAAGTTCTCCCTCAGCGGCGCCTTCGTCGGCGCCCTGCTGATCGCGACGCTCGACAAGACGGTGCTCTACCTGGGGGTCTCCTCATCGGCCACCCCTGCGTTCAAGGCGATAGTGATCATCGTGCTCTGCCTGCTGCAGTCCGAGCGTGTGCGCGGCTGGTTCCGGGCACGCAAGACATCCGCACCCGCGGCGCCCAGCGCCCCGGTGAAAGAGGAGGTGGCGGCATGACCGTCCTCACAGCGACCGACACACGGCGCGAGACCCCGGCTTTCACAGACCGCATCCGCCGCGCCGTACAGGCGAACCCCTCGGTGCTTCCGACGGTGGCCTCCGTGGTCATCTTCGTCGGCATGATCGTCTACGGCGAGATCGCCTACGGCCGCATCGTCCAGGCCAGCACGCTGTCGAATCTGCTGATCAACAATGCGCACCTCATCGTGCTCGCGGTGGCGCTGACGTTCGTCATCCTGACCGGCGGCATCGACCTGTCGGTCGGATCGATCATCGCGCTCTCCTCGGTGGCAGGCGTCATGCTGGCGAACGCCGGATGGAACGCGTTCGCGGTCATCATCGTGATGGTCCTCCTCGGTACCGTGACGGGCCTGGTCTCCGGCATCCTGATCCGCTTCTTCAACGTGCAGCCGTTCATCGCGACGCTCGCGATGATGTTCCTCGCCCGCGGCCTCGCCTCGCTGCTGAGCACCAAGGCGGAGCGGCTGGGCGAGGAGTCGCCGATCCGCTGGCTGGGCGAGCAGATCAAGGTGGTCGACGGTCCGAAGGTGAACGACCTCGTCATCACGCCGGCGGTCATCATCGCCGTTCTCGTCGTCGCGGTGGCGTTCTTCGTGCTGCACCGCACCCGCACCGGGCGCACCGTGTACGCGATCGGCGGGTCCGAGAGCTCGGCGCTGCTGATGGGCCTGCCGGTGCACCGCACGAAGGTGCTGGTGTACGTGATCAGCGGCACGCTCGCCGGCATCGCGGCCGTGCTCTACACGGCACGCATCGGCACGGCGCAGAACATCACCGGCATCGGCTGGGAGCTCGATGCCATCGCCGCAGCCGTCATCGGCGGGACGGTGCTGACCGGCGGCTACGGCTACGTGCTCGGCTCTGTGATCGGCGCGCTCGTGCTCGGCCTGATGAACGTGCTCATCACCCGAGACGGAGGCATCCCTCCCGAGATGACGACGATCATCACCGGCGGCATCCTGCTCGTGTTCGTGCTCCTGCAGCGGGCGGTGACCCGCAAGCGGGAATGATGTCCGTCAATGGCCGTGATGCGAGATCGCCGCGACCGCCCGACTTCTGCGTGAGACCCGCGTGCTGCACAGGGGACTCGTGCCGAAGTCGGGGTCTCGTCGGGATCTCGTCGTGCCTTCGACCGATCCCGCGCCCCGTACACTCGCAGTCGTGAGTGAGAACGCCGAGGCCAGGCCGCGCGCCGTCGGCGTGCGCGACGTCGCAGCTCTCGCCGGGGTGTCCCGGCAGACCGTCTCGCGCGTGCTCAACGAGCACCCGGACGTCGCGCCCGAGACACGCGACCGCGTCGTCGCGGCGATGGACGAGCTGGGCTACCGGATGAACAACGCGGCCCGTGCTCTGGGCACGCGCCGGACCCGCACGATCGGGGTGCTCGCCTCGGACGCGCTGCAGTACGGACCCTCGCGCAGCATCGCCGCGATCGAGGCGTCGGCCCGCGAAGCCGGGTACTGGGTGTCCACGGCCTACGCCGACTCCGGCGACGCCGACTCGGTGCGTGCGGCGATCGAGCACCTGCGCGCGCAGGCCGTCGACGGTCTCGTGGTGTTCGCGCCGCACGCGCGCACGCTCGACGTGCTGAAGGACCTCGACACCGGTATCCCGACCGTCGCGCTGCACACCGCGGACTGCTCCGCGCACTCGGTCGATCAGGTCGCCGGCGCGCGGCTCGCGGTCGCCGCACTGGCGGATGCCGGGCATCGGCGCATCGCGCACCTCGCGGGCCCGGCGGACTGGCTCGAGGCCGAGGCCCGGGCATCCGGGTACGAGGCGGAGCTCGCGGCGCGAGGGCTGGGCTTCCGGATGACGGTGTGCGGCGACTGGACCGCACGATCCGGGTACGAGGCGGCTGCCGAGGTACGCGCCTCGGGCGCGACAGCGGTGTTCGCGGGCAACGACCAGATGGCCCTCGGGCTGATCACCGGGCTGCGCGAGTCGGGTGTCGACGTGCCGGCTGACGTCAGCGTCGTCGGCTTCGACGACACCCCGGATGCCGAGTACTTCTGGCCTCCGCTCACGACCGTGCGGCAGGACTTCGACGAGCTCGCCCGCCGCGCCGTCGCGGCGCTGGTCGGGGAGGGCGAGGCGATCGCATCCGCGCCGGTCGCACCGGTCGCGCCCGTGCTGATCACCCGCGCATCCGTCGCCTCGCCTCGCTGACCGCGCAGCCTTTCCCTGGCTCCGGTCTCACTCGTTGTGGGTCCAGCCCTGGGCGCACCCGCAACCGGTGCGACCGGAGCGGAGGGGGTCTGCGATTGACACGTGGCGGACGGCATGTCACAATCGGCTGTGACCGGTCACAGTCACCCAGGAGGGCCAACCAACGATGACGACTTACTCCGCAGAGATCGAGCAGGCGATCGCCGACGTCCGCGCCGACGTGGCCCGCCTGCACGGCGAGCTCGTGCGCTACGGCCTGGTGGTCTGGACCGGCGGGAACGTCTCGGGCCGCGTGCCGGGCTCCGACCTCTTCGTGATCAAGCCCTCTGGCGTCAGCTACGACGACCTCGCACCCGAGAACATGATCCTCTGCGACCTCGACGGCAACGTCATGCCCGGCACGCCCGGCAGCGAGCGCTCGCCGTCCAGCGACACCGCGGCCCACGCTTACGTGTACCGACACATGCCCGAGGTCGGCGGTGTCGTGCACACCCACTCCACCTACGCGGTCGCCTGGGCGGCGCGGGGCGAGGAGATCCCCTGCGTGATCACCGCGATGGCCGACGAGTTCGGCGGCCCGATCCCGATCGGTCCGTTCGCGATCATCGGCGACGACTCGATCGGCCGCGGCATCGTCGACACGCTGAGCGGCCATCGCAGCCGCGCCGTGCTGATGCAGAACCACGGCCCGTTCACGATCGGCGTGAACGCGAAGGATGCCGTCAAGGCGGCCGTCATGGTCGAGGACGTCGCCCGCACCGTGCATCACGCCCGCGAGGCCGGTCCGCTCATCCCCATCCCGCAGGAGAGCATCGACAGACTCTACGACCGGTACCAGAACGTCTACGGTCAGAACGCGGACGCCCGCCGATGAGCGCCGACGCGATCCGCTCCGGCCGCACCGCCCTCGGCATCGAGCTCGGCTCGACCCGCATCAAGGCCTGCCTGATCGACGCGGACAGTCATGAGGTGCTCGCCACCGGATTCCACGACTGGGAGAACCGGTTCGAGGACCGGCTGTGGACCTACTCCCTCGACGCCGTCTGGGGCGGCCTGCAGGAGGCGTACTCCGGTCTGGTCTCGGACACCTACGACCGGTATGGCGTTCGTCCCACCTCCTTCGGCGCGATGGGCGTCTCGGCGATGATGCACGGCTACCTCGCCTTCGACGAGTCCGACGAGTTGCTCGTCCCGTTCCGCACCTGGCGCAACACCAACACCGGCCCGGCCGCCGCAGAGCTCACCGAGCTGCTGGGCGTGAACATCCCGCTGCGCTGGTCGGTCGCGCACCTGCGGCAGGCGCAGCTCGACGCCGAACCGCACGCCGGCTCGGTGCGCTTCCTCACCACGCTCGCCGGCTACGTGCACTGGCGGCTCACCGGGCGACGCGTCCTGGGTGTCGGCGACGCCTCCGGCATGTTTCCGATCGACTCCGGCGCCCGCGACTACGACCCGACGCTGCTCGAGCGCTTCGACGCGCACTCCGGCGGCGGCCTGCGCGCGCTGCTGCCGGAGGTGCTCGTCGCCGGCCAGGATGCCGGAGCGCTGACGCCGGAGGGAGCCGCACTGCTCGACCCGAGCGGCGCCCTGCAGCCCGGCATCCCGCTCTGCCCGCCGGAAGGGGATGCCGGAACCGGCATGGTCGCCACGAACGCCGTGGCTCCCCGCACCGGCAACGTGTCCGCCGGCACGAGCATCTTCGCGATGGTCGTGCTGGAGCGTCCGCTGGCGGCCGTCCACCACGAGCTCGACCTCGTCACCACCCCCGCCGGCGACGCCGTCGCGATGGTGCACTGCAACAACGGCGCCAGCGAGCTGGCGGCCTGGGCTGGCATGTTCGGTCGGTTCGCCGCGGCATCCGGCTCTCCGCTCTCGAGCGACGCCGTCTTCGAGACGCTGTTCGGCGAGGCGCTGGACGGAGAGGCGGATGCCGGCGGTCTGATCGCCTACAACCACCTCGCCGGAGAGCCGATCGCGGGGCTCGACGAGGGGCGTCCGCTTTTCGTACGCACGCCCGACAGCCGCTTCACCCTCGCCAACGCCATGCGCGCCCAGCTGTACGGGGTGTTCGGCACCCTCGCCCTCGGCATGCGCGTGCTCGCCGACGAGGGGGTCGCCCTCGACCGGATGTATGCCCACGGTGGAATGTTCCGCACGGCGGGTGTCGCCCAGCGCTTCCTCGCCGGGGCGCTGAACGCCCCGGTCGCCGTCGGCGACACCGCCGCAGAGGGCGGGGCCTGGGGCATCGCCGTGCTCGCCGCCCACCTCGGCTCCGGCCGGCCCCTGGCCGATTATCTCGACGACCTGGTTTTCTCCGGCGCCGGCATCCGCGTCGTCAAACCCGACCCCGCCGACGTCGCCGGCTACTCCGCCTACCTCGACCGCTACCGCGCCGGCCTCGCCATCGAGGCCGCCGCCGTCAACGCCCTCCCGTGAAACTGCATCACCGCTCCGAGACGGGGCTGAAACGCCATAGTCTCGGCGCGGTGGTGCAGTCTCGCGAATGAAAGGACCTTCACGATGACCCGCACCCCGCTCACCACCTCGCTCGACGACTACGAGGTCTGGTTCCTCACCGGCAGCCAGCATCTCTACGGGCCCGAGACGCTCGCGCAGGTCGCCGAGCAGTCCCAGGCGATCGCCGGGGCACTCGATGAGGCGTCCGACGTGCCGGTGCGCATCGTCTGGAAGCCGGTGCTCACCGACTCCGCAGCCATCAAGCGGATCGCCCTCGAGGCCAACGCCGACGACCGTGTCATCGGCCTGGTCGCGTGGATGCACACCTTCAGCCCGGCGAAGATGTGGATCGCAGGGCTCGACGCCCTGCGCAAGCCGCTCGCGCACCTGCACACGCAGGCGAACGTGGAGCTGCCGTGGACGGACATCGACTTCGACTTCATGAACCTCAACCAGGCCGCGCACGGCGACCGCGAGTTCGGGTACATCCAGACCCGCCTCGGCGTGCCGCGCAAGACGATCGTCGGCCACCACAGCGACCCGCGGGTGCGCGCGGACCTCGCGAGCTGGCAGCGCGCTGCGGCGGGCCTGGCAGCCTCACGCGACCTCAAGCTCGCGCGCTTCGGCGACAACATGCGCTTCGTCGCGGTCACCGAGGGCGACAAGACCGAGGCCGAGCTGCGGCTCGGCGTGCAGGTCAACACCTGGGGGGTGAACGAGCTGGCGGATGCCGTGCACGCGGCATCCTCAGCCGAGATCGACGCCCTCGTCCACGAGTACGAGGAGCTCTACGACGTGGTTCCCGAACTGCGCCGCAGCGGCGACCGCCACGAGTCGCTGCGCTACGGCGCGGCCGTCGAACTCGGCCTGCGGTCGTTCCTCGAGGAGGGTGGCTTCGGCGCTTTCACCACCTCGTTCGAGGACCTCGGTGCGCTGCGGCAGCTGCCCGGTCTCGCCGTGCAGCGCCTGATGGCCGAGGGGTACGGCTTCGGCGCCGAGGGCGACTGGAAGACCGCCATCCTCGTGCGCGTCGCCAACGTCATGGGCGCGGGCCTCCCCGGCGGGGCGAGCCTGATGGAGGACTACACCTACGACCTCACTCCCGGCGATGAACTGATCCTGGGCGCGCACATGCTCGAGGTCTCGCCGTCGCTCACCTCGGCGAAGCCCACCCTCGAGGTGCATCCGCTCGGCATCGGCGGCAAGGAGGATCCGGTGCGCCTGGTCTTCACCGCCGATCCCGGCCCTGCCGTGGTCGTCGCGATGAGCGACATGCGCGACCGTTTCCGGCTCACCGCGAACATGGTCGAGAACGTCGAGCCGCGGGCCGCCCTGCCGAAGCTGCCGGTCGGTCGCGCGGTCTGGAAGCCCGCACCCGACTTCCGCACCAGTGCGGCCGCGTGGCTGACCGCGGGCGCCGCGCATCACACCGTGATGTCGAACGCGGTCGGCATCGAGGTGTTCCGCGACTTCGCCGAGATGGCCGAGCTCGAGCTGCTCGTCATCGACGAGGACACCACGCTGCCCGGGTTCCAGGAGCAGGTGCGCTGGAACCAGGCCTACTACCGGCTCGCGCAGGGGCTGTGATGCCGGCATCCGGGCGCCAGTGCCGCATCGCGGCATCCGGCTACGTCGCCGAGATCGCGAGCGTGGGCGCCTCGCTGCGCACGCTGAGGTACGAGGGCGCGACCTCGTCGTGCCGTTCGCCGCCGACGAGGTGCGCCCTGCCTACCGCGGCGCTACCCTTGCGCCGTGGCCGAACCGCATCGTGGACGGCACCTACTCCTTCGCCGGCATGCATCACCAGCTGCCGCTCACAGAGCCGGAGCGCGGGCAGGCGCTGCACGGCCTGGTGGCCTGGTCGGACTTCGCCGAGCGCGTCGTCGACCTGGATCGGGTGGTGCTCGCGACGACGATCGTGCCGCAGGCAGGCTACCCCTTCACCGTCGAGGTAGAGGTCGAGTATCGCGTGGACGAGCACGGCCTCACGCAGCGGGTAACCGGCAGGAACGTGGGAACGGATGCCGCGCCCTGGGGCACCGGTCCGCACCCCTACCTCGTCGCAGGGCCGGGCTCCGTCGACGACTGGAGCCTGCTGCTTCCCGCTTCCGAGGTGCTCACCGTGACCGACGACCGGCTCAGCCCGATCGCGGTGGAGCCTGTCGACGCACACCCGCAGTGGGACTTCCGCGTGGCCCGGCACATCGGCGAGACGTTCATCGACCACGCCTTCACCGCTCTCGAGGGAACGGACGGGCACACGTCGGTCGAACTGCACGCGGGTGACGGCGGCGTCGCGATCACCTGGGACGACAGATGTCCCTGGGTGCAGGTGCACACTGCCGACACCCCAGCGGTGCCCGGGACGCACCGGCAGGGACTGGCCGTCGAGCCGATGACCTGCCCGCCGGATGCGTTCAACTCGGGCACCGACCTGGTGGTGCTGCAGCCCGGTGCCGAGCACGCCGTGTCGTGGCGGATCCACGCCCTGTGACCGGACGCCCCCGGAACCGGGCATGATCGTCGTGTGAGCGAGAGCATCTACACTCCGGGCGCCCACGTGGTCACCCCACGGGGACGCGGCGTCATCATCGATGTCCGGCCCACACCGATCGGCAGGTTCGTCTTCGGCGTCGAGGACGAGTCGGGCGAGGTCGGCCACTTCACCGAGAAGGCGCTCCGGCTCGCGTCGGAGTGAGATGAGCCGAAGCGTCGTCGAGATCGGCGTGATCTCCTGATCTCAACGCGAGCTCACTGCGATCTCGCCACCACCGGGGCTCCCCGCCAGACCGGCATGGCCGTCGTCGGTCGGATCGCCGGCCGGGCTGTACGGCATCGCCGAGACCGTGAGATGCCGGCTGCGGTCCTTCTCCACCCACTGCACTGGAACGCACATGATGTCCCCCTCTGACGTTATGAACACAAGGAGGCGCGAGGCGGCCGGGTGATACCCGCGCCGGCGCGTCGCGCCCCGGGTGAGAATGGAGTCATGAGCAGCGAAGCCGTCCTCGTCGATGTCGTCCGCACCCCGGTGGGGCGTGGCAAGCCGGGCGGAGCGCTGTCGGGCGTGCATCCGGTCGACCTGGCGGCGGGGGTGCTCACCGCCGTCCTGGAGCGCAACGGTCTCGAATCCGGACAACTCGACGACGTGCTGCTGGGCTGCGTCAGCCAGGTCGGCGACCAGGCCATGAACATCGCCCGTCAGGCCGTGCTCGCAGCGGGGTTCGACGAGACCATCCCCGCCACGACGATCGACCGTCAGTGCGGATCGAGCCAGCAGGCCGTGCACTTCGCCGCGCAGGGAATCGCCTCCGGTGCCTACGACGCAGTGCTCGTCGGCGGCGTCGAGTCGATGAGCCGCGTTCCGCTCGGCTCGTCCGCGGCCGGCGGATCGCCGATGTCGCCGCGGCTGCGTTCCCGCTACCCGCGGGGCTGGTGAACCAGGGCGTCAGCGCGGAGCTCATCGCGCAGCGCTGGGACCTCAGCCGCGACGACCTCGACGCCTTCGCCGCCGAATCGCACGCCCGCGCAGCGGCCGCCTGGCACGACGGCTTCTTCACCGGGACGACCGTCCCGGTGGCCGAGGCGCCGCATGCCACGACCGATGAGACCGTGCGCGAGGGCACGACCGTCGAGAGGCTGGCCGGCCTGCCGGCTTCCTTCCGCACCGAGGAACTGGCCGTACGGTTCCCCGAGCTCGACTGGCGGATCACCGCCGGCAACTCCTCGCCGCTCACCGACGGGGCATCCGCTGCGCTGCTGATGAGCGCCGAGAGGGCGGATGCTCTGGGGCTGCGTCCTCGGGCGCGCTTCGGCGCCTTCGACGTGATCGGCGACGATCCGCTGATGATGCTCACCGGCCCCATCCCCGCCACACGCCGGGTGCTCGAGAAGGCGGGTCTGAGCATCTCCGACCTCGATGCCTACGAGGTGAACGAGGCGTTCGCGTCGGTGCCGCTCGCCTGGGCCGCCGAACTCGACGCCGATCCGGCGCGCCTCAACCCGCGCGGAGGGGCGATCGCGCTCGGACACGCGCTCGGATCGTCCGGCACTCGTCTGCTGGGCACTCTCGTCGACCACCTCGAGGCGACCGGCGGCCGGTATGGACTCCAGACGATGTGCGAGGGCGGCGGCATGGCGAATGCCCTTGTCCTTGAACGTCTCTGATCGACAGGAACGATGCCGATTCCGGTACGGCTTTGACCTTGCCCCGGGGCAGATACCACTCTGGTCCGGTCGGCGATCTCCGCCGATGCGACGAGAGGAAGATGGACCGCATGGAGCTCATGTCGATCGGCGATTTCGCCCGTGCCGTGGGCCTCACGCCCAAGGCCCTGCGGATCTACGACGACCTGGACCTGCTGCCGCCCGCCGAGGTCGATGACCGCACCGGGTACCGGTTCTACGGCGGCGAGCAGATGGAGCAGGCGCGACTGATCGCTGCGCTGCGCCGGGTGGGCATGCCGCTCGAGCGCATCCGCGCGGCGCTGACCCTGCCACCCGCGGCGATCGCCGCGGAGCTCACCTCGTTCTGGCGACAGACCGAGGCGGACGTGCGCTCCCGGCGGACCCAGGTCTCCTCGCTCGTCGCCGACCTTCGATCGAAGGAGAGCACGATGACCACCTCACGAACCCCTCGTACCAGCGTCGCCCACGCCCTCGGGCGGGGAGCGCGGGACGAGCAGCTCGATGCCGTACACCTCGGGGAGGAGCTGTGGGCCGTCGCGGACGGCTTCCACGGGACGCCGTCCGTCGCCGATGACTTCGTACGGCGGCTGGCGGCCGAGCCCGGTCCGATCGGTGCCGAGCGCTGGGACTCGCTCGCGGCCGAGTGCGTCGCCGACCTTCCGGATGACGGCCGTGGAAGCACGTTCACGGCCGTCGCGCTGAAGGGAGACATCGCCACCATCGCCCACCTGGGCGATTCGCGAGCGTGGCTGATGCGTGATGGAGTGCTGCGTCAGCTCACGACCGATCACACCGAGGTGACCGCTCTGCTGGAGGACGGTCGGCTCTCCGAGGAGGAGGCGCGGGTGCACCCCCGCCGTGCAGTGCTGAACCGCGCGCTCGGCGCCGGTGTGCTGAGCGATCCCGATGTGATCGGAGTCACGGTGCAGCGCGGCGACCGGCTGGCGCTGACCACCGACGGCGTGCACGCGCTGTTCCCCGCCGAGCAGCTCACCGCGCTGCTGGCGGCGGATGACGCGGAGGCGGCGGTCGCCGCGGTGCGAGACGCGGTGCGTGATGCCGGTGAGCCCGACAATCATGCGATCGTGCTGATCGACGTCGAGGGCTGACCGGCGCGAGCAGAGGAGACCCCCGCCGACCCGATTCGGCGGGGGTCTTCGCGGTCGGAACAGACCGCGGCGGGAGCCGAGCTCACCGCGACGCGAAACCGACGCCCTTCCGGTCTGAGTCGTTCGCGTTCCTCCGTTCTACGCGCCGCGGGTTACGCGCGGGTGAACGGATTCCGCGAGTTCCGTTTCGAATCGCGCAACTTCCCACGTCCTCGCCCGCGCGATACGATGCCGCCTCTGAAGCAGGTAGAGGTTCTCAGCTTCCTCGAGCAGCCCGGGAAGCTCTTACGATCGTCCCATCGCTCAGAGGTAGTCGTCCGGATGCAGCTGGCGCACGCCGCGACCGTAGAGGGTGAACTGCGCGCGCAGCGGGATGCCGAGGTCGGCGGCCTGTTCGGCCATCGCCCGCGCCCAGGCACGATCGATCTTCCGCACAGACTCCCGGCCAGGATGCTCCCAGACCAGCACGACCTGGGTGTTGCCGGTCACCTCGAGCATCGCGCCGATGCGATGCATGAGCAGATGGGAGTGGGCGACCTCGCCGAGATCCGCGACCCTCACGGTCTCGAGCGGATCCTCGGGATAGTCGGCCATCGGCATGACCGGATCGCCAAGGCATCCGCGATCGTCGATGAAGAGCAGCCACAGCTGTCTCTGGTTCGCGCGCTGCAGCAACAGGGAGATGAGGTCGGAGAGCTGGTCGTCGGTGTGCAGCACGCGGTCCCGCACGGATTCTTCGGAGTTCGTCATGCGGACAACCCTGGTCGCATCACGACACCCTGCCGCCTCGCGAATCCCGAGCCTGTGCAGAACCTCTCCGCTGGATCGGGTTGTGGAGGACGAGTGACTACTCGCCGCTTCGAATCGCGCAACTTGCGGTTCTCGGAGCCCGGTGCCGCAAGTTGCGCGATTCAAAGGGGTAGGGGTGAGGTAATGCTCAGGAAGCCCTACTATCTGCTCGGCGTCCCGACTATGATGGACACTGTGCCAAAGAGGGCATGGAGGAGCGTCGCACAATGACTCGTACAATCCCGCATTTCGTAGGCGGATCGCACTTCGAGCCCCAAGAGGGCCGGTTCGCCGAGGTATTCGACCCCAGCACCGGCGAGGTGCAGGCCCGGGTGCCGCTGGCCTCTGCCGCCGAGGTGCAGCAGGTCATCGCGAACGCCGCCGCGGCGCAGCCCGCCTGGGCCGCGACCAACCCGCAGAAGCGCGCCCGCGTGCTGATGCGGTTCGTGGATCTGGTGAACCAGAACATGGACGAGCTGGCCAGGCTGCTCTCCCGTGAGCACGGCAAGACCTTCGAGGATGCGAAGGGCGACGTCATCCGCGGCCTCGAGGTGATCGAGTTCTGCATCGGCGCGCCGCACATGCTCAAGGGCGAGTACTCCACCTCTGCCGGCACGGGCATCGACGTCTACTCGATGCGCCAGCCGCTCGGGGTGGTCGCGGGCATCACGCCGTTCAACTTCCCCGCGATGATCCCGCTCTGGAAGGCCGGCCCCGCGATCGCGAGCGGCAACGCCTTCGTGCTGAAGCCGTCCGAGCGCGACCCCTCCGTGCCGGTGCGCCTGGCCGAGCTGTTGCTGGAGGCGGGCCTGCCGGCCGGCATCTTCAACGTCGTGCACGGCGACAAGGAGGCGGTCGACACCATCCTCACCGACCCGCGCATCGAGGCCGTCGGCTTCGTGGGGTCCACCCCGATCGCCGAGTACATCTACGCCACGGCTGCGGCCAACGGCAAGCGCGCACAGTGCTTCGGAGGTGCGAAGAACCATCTCGTCGTCATGCCCGACGCCGACCTCGACCAGGCCGCCGACGCCCTCATCGGCGCCGGCTACGGTTCGGCCGGAGAGCGCTGCATGGCGATCTCGGTCGCGGTCCCGGTCGGAGAGGAGACCGCTGACGCACTGGTCGCCAAACTCACCGACCGCCTCGCCGGTCTGAAGGTGGGCCCCGGCCTCGAGCCCGGCGTCGACTACGGTCCGCTGGTCTCGTCCGCCGCGAAGGCACGCGTCGAGGGGCTGATCCAGCAGGGTGTGGATGCGGGCGCCACGTTGGCCGCCGACGGCCGCGGCCTCGTGGTACCCGGTCACGAGTCCGGCTTCTACCTCGGCCCCACCCTCTTCGACCGCGTCACCACCGACATGTCGATCTACCAGCAGGAGATCTTCGGCCCGGTGCTCTGTGTGGTCCGCGCCGCCGACTACGAGGAGGCGCTGGCCCTGGCATCCGACAACCCCTACGGGAACGGCGTCGGCATCTTCACGCGCGACGGCGACGCCGCTCGTGACTTCGCCGCCCGCGTGAACGTGGGCATGGTCGGCGTGAACATCCCGATCCCGGTGCCGATCGCGTACTTCACCTTCGGCGGCTGGAAGGCGTCCGGCTTCGGCGACCTGAACCAGCACGGCGCCGACGGGTTCCGCTTCTACACGAAGACCAAGACCGTGACCAGCCGCTGGCCGTCCGGCATCAAGGACGGCGCCAGCTTCGTGATCCCGACGGGAGACCACCGATGACCATGGTGACCACGACGGCCGAGGAGCGCGACGCCATCCTCGGCGCCGTCCGCGACTTCGCCGAGACCGAGCTGGCCCCGTTCGCGATCGAGCGCGATGAGAAGCACCTCTTCCCGCGCGACTCGCTGCACCGGGCGGGCGAGCTGGGCCTGGGCGGCATCTACGTGCGCGAGGATTTCGGCGGCACGGAGCTGTCCCGCGTCGATACCGTCGCGATCTTCGAGGAGCTCGCCAAGGGCGACCCGACCATCGCCTCATACATCTCGATCCACAACATGGTGGCCTGGATGATCGACACCTACGGCACCGAGGCGCAGCGCGCCGAATGGGTGCCGCAGCTGGCCGCGATGCAGGTGTTCGGCTCGTACTGCCTCACCGAGCCCGGAGCGGGATCGGATGCCGCGGCGATCGCCACCAGCGCGGTCCGCGACGGCGACGACTTCCTGCTCACCGGCGTCAAGCAGTTCATCTCCGGCGCCGGCGAGGCCGGCGTCTACGTGGTGATGGCGCGTACCGGCGCCCTTCGACAGGCTCAGGGACCCAGTGCTCATGACATCAGCGCGTTCATCGTGCCCGCGACCGCGGAGGGCCTCTCATTCGGGGCGCCGGAGAAGAAGATGGGCTGGCACGCTCAGCCCACCAGGCAGGTGATCCTGGACGGCGTGCGGGTGCCGGCATCCGCCATGCTCGGCGACGAGGGCCGGGGATTCGCGATCGCGATGTCGGCGCTGAACGGCGGACGGCTGAACATCGCCGCTTGCTCGCTCGGCGGTGCGCAGTGGGCGCTGGAGAAGGCCGTGCAGTACGTGCATGAGCGCGAGGCGTTCGGCGAGCCGCTCGCCGAGAAGCAGTCCATCCTGTTCGCGATCGCCGACATGCGAACCGATCTGCAGGCGGCGCGGCTGATGGTGCGCGACGGCGCACAGGCCGTCGACGAGAAGGCTCCGGATGCCACGATGCGCTGCGCGATGGCGAAGCGCTTCGCGACGGATGCTGGATTCGACGTCGCCAACAGGGCCCTTCAGCTGCACGGCGGGTACGGGTACCTTCAGGACTACGGGATCGAGAAGGTCGTCCGTGATCTGCGGGTGCATCAGATCCTGGAAGGGACGAACGAGATCATGAGACTCATCGTCGGACGCGAGATGCTGCGCCCCGCCGGATCCGCGTCGCTCCAGCGCAGCGGCGGCAACCAGATGCGGAGCGGGTCATGACCCGCATCGCGTTCCTCGGGCTCGGGCACATGGGGCTGCCCATGGCGGTGAACCTGGTGAAGGCCGGTCACGACGTGCGCGGCTACGACCCCGTCCCGGCCGCGGTCGAGGCGGCGTCGGCGGCGGGCGTGCCGATCGCCTCGTTCGGCATCGACGCAGTCGCCGGCGCCGAGGTGGTCATCACCATGTTCCCCGCAGGCAAGCACGTGATCGCCGCCTACCAGGACGGCCTGCTGGCCGCCGCCGACCCCGGCACCCTGTTCATCGAATCGTCCACCATCGCCGTCGACGAGGCGCGCACCGCGCACGAACTGGCGGTCGAGGCGGGGCATCGCAACATCGACGCCCCGGTCTCGGGCGGTGTCGTCGGCGCCGAGAACGGCACGCTCGCCTTCATGGTCGGCGGCTCCGACGAGGACTTCGCCGCCGCACTGCCGCTGCTCGAGGTGATGGGCAAGCGCATCGTGCACTGCGGCGGACCGGGTCTCGGCCAGGCCGCGAAGGTCTGCAACAACATGATCCTCGCGGTGTCGCAGATCGCGGTCGCCGAAGCGTTCGTGCTGGGGGAGCGGCTGGGACTCGAGCATCAGGCGCTGTTCGACGTGGTGTCCCAGGCATCCGGTCAGTGCTGGTCGATCACGACCAACTGCCCCGTGCCCGGACCGGTGCTGACAAGCCCCGCCAACCGCGACTACCAGCCCGGCTTCGCCGGCGCGCTGATGGCGAAGGACCTCGGCCTCGCGCTGCAGGCGATCGAGCAGACCACGACGGACGCGCAGCTGGGGCGGCTGGCGCAGCGCATCTACGCCGAGTTCGCCGCGGGCGAGGGCGGTCACCGCGACTTCTCGGGCATCATCACCGACATCCGCGACGCGTCCTGATCCGAATGCCGCGGGGCCGCCGTCACAGCTTGCTGAGCCAGACGGCGCGGCGACGGACCATGCGCACCAGATAGTTGCCGCAGATCGAGCCGGATGCCAGCGCAGCGGCGACCGCCGCGGCGCCGATGGTGTCGAACAGGCCCGGCACCGACGCTGAGGCGAGCTGCATCAGCCCGTTGAACAGCAGGAGGCCGGGCAGCATCGGGACGAGGGCGGCGACCAGCAGGGGAAGAGCAGGGGTGCGCGTGGGGCGGGTCAGGACCGAGGCCGTCGCTCCGACGGCGATCGCGGCGAAAGCGGCTGACCACATCGCGTAGAAGCCCGCCCGCGCGGCGAGCACGGTGACGGCCTCGCCGATCGCGGCCGTCAGCGCGACGGCCCAGAACGCGCGCCAGGGTGTGGCCGTGCCCAGGGAGAAGCCGAGCGCCATCACGACGGCGGCGATCAGCGCGACGACAGGCGTCTGTTCCGGTCGTGCCTCGGTGACGCTGATCGACACCGGAGCGCCGAGCAGTTCGAGCAGCAGCGACGACGCCATCACGCCGGCGGCGATGCCGGTGGTCGCGACGATCGCCTCCATCAGGCGTGCGAGGCCGGTGAGATAGTCGCCGGTGAGGATGTCCTGTACTCCGCCGAGCACGGTCACGCCGGCGAGCAGCACGATCACCGTCGAGACCACGACCAGGGTCGCCGAGGCGCTCGGATCGATGATCCGCACGACCACGGCGGCGACCGGGCCGATCACCCCGCCCAAGAACGTGCGGAACATCAGCGGGACGCCGCGCCTCTCCAAGGCATCGATGACCACATCGAGCAGCAGTGCGGCGAGGAAGGCGACCACGGCGACGAGTGCTCCGCCGCCGAGCAGCACGGCCGCGCCGCCGCCGACGACGGCCCACCCCAGCCGTCTCACGACTGCGGGGGTGAGCGGCTTCGCGACGCGGATGCGTGCGAGCTGTCGTGCGGCATCCTCGAGTTCGATCCTCCGAGCGACGATCCTGCCGTGCAGTGCGGCCGCGGCGGTCAGCCGGGTGTAGTCCAGCCGCCGTGACGGCAGGTTGTGCCGGCGCGAGATCGATTCGTCCGTGCTGGCATTGGTCCAGGTGAGGGCGACTGTGCCCGGGCTGACATCCGCGTCGATGTGGCGCAGTCCGTACGCCCGCGTGATCGCGAGCATCGCCTCGGTGGTCTCCTGCGCACCCGCACCGGAGCGCCACATCACCATGGCGAGGCGGATCGCGAGATCGAGGATCGCACGGATCCGCGCCGAGGTGTCGGGGGCACTGCGCGGTGTTCGCATCGGTCCCATTGTGGCCTCACCGCGGACTCGCGCGCGATGCCATCCCGAGCACCTGGGATACTGGTAGCACCGCGATGATGCGGTGGAGGGAGCATCCATGACCGAGTACGAGACGATCCTCGTGGACCAGCGAGGACGGGTGGGCTGGATCACCCTCAACAGGCCGCAGGCGTTGAACGCCCTGAACAGCAGAGTGGCCGAGGAGGTCGCCGCGGCGGCACTCGCCTTCGACGCGGATGCCGGGGTCGGGGCGATCGTCGTCACCGGATCCGAGAAGGCGTTCGCAGCCGGCGCCGACATCAAGGAGATGGCGGGCATGACCTCCGCCGACATGCTCGGCACCGATCACTTCGGCGCGTGGCGCGACTTCGCCGCCGTGCGCACCCCGTCATCGCCGCCGGTCGCGGGCTACGCCCTGGGCGGCGGCTGCGAGCTGGCGATGATGTGCGACATCATCCTCGCCGCCGACAGCGCGGTGTTCGGCCAGCCCGAGATCAACCTCGGCGTGATCCCCGGGATGGGCGGAACGCAGCGTCTGATCCGTGCGGTGGGCTACTACAAGGCCGCCGAGCTCGTGCTGTCCGGCCGCCTGGTGAAGGCCGAGGAGGCCGAGCGCATCGGCCTGGTCTCGCGCGTCGTGCCGGCATCCGACCTGCTCGACGAGGCGACGACTCTGGCCGACACGATCGCCTCGAAGTCGCTGCCGTCGGTGTACGCCGCGAAGGCGACGCTGGACGCCGCGATGGAGACGCCGCTCGCCGAGGGACTCGAGGTCGAGCGGCAGCAGTTCGCCGCGCTGTTCGACACCGCGGATCAGAAGGAGGGCATGGCCGCCTTCCGCGAGAAGCGCGACCCGGACTTCGTGCACCGATGAGCGGCATCGACGAGGTGGAGCCCGAAGCCCGCAGTACCCCGGACGACGCCGATCTGACGCTGTCCGAGGCGGACCGCCGGGAACTCGTGGCGTGGACGCTGGCGTGCGCCGAGCGGATGCTGCCGCTGTTCCTCGCGGAGCATCCGGAGGACGCGCGCCCGCGCGCCGCGCTGGACGCCGCGCATGCGTTCCTGCGCGGCGAGATGGACATCGACGACGTGCGCGGCTGGGCGTTCGCGTGCCATGCCGCGGCGCGCGAGGCGACGGATGCTGCGGCCGTGGCCGCTGCACGCGTGTGCGGGCAGGCGGCGGGCGTGGCGCACATGGCCGCGCACGCCCGGCAGGTGCCGCGGCACACCGCGAAGGCGTTCCCCGGTGACCGTGAGCGGCGTGACGAGGAGCTGGCCTGGCAGCGCGCGCAGATCCCGCCGCGCTTCGACCACTACGTCTACGACGGCGACTGAGCCCGCGCGCGAGGCATCCGGTCGGTGCGTGAGCCACCCGGTCGGTGCGTGAGCCACCCGGTGCAGCATGAGCCGCACGCTGCACGGCGGGGGTTGATGCAGAATCGGGTGGTTCGCGGCCTCCCGGCCTCGCGGCCCTCGTCGCGCCCGGTCGGGCGTGGGCCACCCGTCTGCGCGCGAGGCATCCGGTCGGTGCGTGAGCCACCCGGTGCAGCACGAACCGCACGCCGCACGCCGGGGGGATCATGCAGAAGCGGGTGGTCGGCGCGGGAGCGGTCGAGTCAGCCGCGCAGTTCGTCGAGCGCCTTCTGCAGTCGGCGCTCGCGGGTGGCCTCCTGCTTCGCCTCGGCGATCGAGCGCGCCATCTCCTTGCGGCGCGAGAACGACAGGTTCTCGAACTCGGCGCGGATGGCGGGGTCGGATGCCAGGGCGTCGGCGAGCTCCTGAGGGATCTCGACCGTGCGCTCCGCGGTGTCCGGCGCGATGACGACGTCGAACTCGTCGCCGAGTTCGACGCCCATGTCCGCGCGGACGGCCTTGCTGAACCCGATGAGGTTCCGGCCGCCCATCCGGGAGAGGCGCAGCCGCGCGGTGCGGTCGGCGATGGTCACCGCGACGGGGAACGCCTTCGCGCTGCTCAGCGCGGCGACCTGATCGTCGTCGAGCACGATCGCGCCGGCGGGCCCCATCGGCTGGAGCGTGGTGTGCAGTCTCAACTCGGACATGCCGCCAGCCTAGGTGCGCGCGCGGGTTAGGTGAAGTGCCTGCTGATGCCGTCGTTGCGCTCCGTGATCACGCGGATGAGGTGCCGGCGCATCACCAGGGCATCGACGACGCGACCGACGATCCAGAACGGGGAGCGGAACACGATCTCGTCGCGCATGAGGGTGCCGCCGTCGATTGCCGTGAACTCGTGCGTGTGCTGGAACTCGGCGAACGGGCCCCGCACCTGCCGGTCGCGGAACCGGTGCGGTCGGTTCACGTCGTAGACGAGCGAGGTCATCCGGAAGCGCACGCCGAAGTGCCGTGCACTCCAGGTGATCCGGTCGCCCTCGGCGAGCATCCCCGACGCGGGTCCGTCCGCGACGCGCTCGTCGTGGGCGCTCTGCGAACTGACGTGCAGCCCGACGTCAAGGGAGAGGTCGAAGACCTCGGCCGGCGCCGCGGGCACGACCCGTTCCAGTACGAACGAGGCCATCACGCCTCCGAGAGAAACGCCAGAGGGCGTGAGAAACACCTGCGTGCCACATTTCTCGCACCGCGACGCGTTTCTCGCAAGGCAGGAGGCGCCATCAGAGCGGGTCGGGCACCGGCCGCGGATCGGCGAAGTCGCCGGCGTTCTTGCGCAGCCGGGCCACGATCGAGACGAGGTCGGAGGCGTCCTGCGATGTCAGGCCGGGGTGCGAGAACACCTCGCTGTTCAGGGCGTCGGTCGCTCGGGCGACCAGTTCGCGACCGGCCTCCGTCAGCGAGAGCAGGGCGGCCCTGCCGTCGTGCGGATGCGGCTCGCGCAGCGCCAGCCCGTCGCGCACCAGCCGCTCGGCGGTGCTGGACAGGCTCGTCGGGTGCACCTGAAGGCGCGCGACGATGCTCGACAGAGGCATCGATCCGGTGCGGGTGAAGGCCAGCAGGCGCAGCACCTCGTACCGGGCGAACGTGAGCCGGAAGGGCTTGAGCGCGGCATCCACCCGGGCCAGCAGCAGCTGCTGCGCGCGCATGACTGAGGTGACGACGGCCATGCCGTCGGCGGCCTCCGTCCAGCCGTGCGCGAGCCATTGCCGCCTCGCCTCGGCGAGGGGGTCGATCGGCAGGGGGCGGTTCGCCATGCATCTACGGTACTGGGTGCTCACGATTGGAACTCGATTTCACGGCAGATGGAATTCGATTTCATTCCGTCGCCCGGTAGGATCGTGTCAGGCGTGAGGAGGTTCGATGAAGATCTACGTTCTGGTGAAGGAAGTCCCCGACACCTACGGTGACCGCAAGCTCGATCTGGAGACCGGGCTCGCCGACCGGGGCGGAGACATGGTGCTCGACGAGATCACCGAGCGTGCGCTCGAGGTCGCCCTCGCGTACGCCGACAAGAACGCCGGCACGGAGGTGGTCGCCCTGTCGATGTCACCCGAGTCCTCGACGGCCTCCGTGCGCCGCGCGCTGGCGATCGGTGCGGCATCCGCCGTGCACGTCGTCGACGAGGAGCTCCGAGGCGCCGACCTGACGCTGACCGCCGAGGCGCTCGCCGCCGCCGTCCGGCGCGGCGAGCCCGACCTGGTGATCACCGGGAATCTGTCCACAGACGGGTCCGGCGGAGTCATCCCCGCGATGCTCGCCGAGCACCTCGGGTTCGCGCAGGCGACCGCGCTCAGCGCCGTCGAGATCGGCGCCGACCAGGTCAGCGGCACGCGCGCAGCGGATGCCGGCAACCAGCAGGTCACCGCGTCGCTTCCTGCCGTGATCTCGATCACCGAGGCGCTGCCGGATGCCCGGTTCCCCAACTTCAAGGGGATCATGGCCGCGAAGAAGAAGCCTCTCGAGGTGCTGTCGCTCGCCGACCTCGGCGTCTCCGCCGATCCGGCCGCGGCGCCCCGCGCGATCATGACCACGGTGGCTGAGAAGCCCCGCGGGCAGCGGGCGTGAAGATCGTCGATGAGGGCGATGCCGGCACGCAGCTGGCGGAGTTCCTCGTGCAGAACAGGCTGGTGTGATCATGGCTTACCCCGCGAACCCGATCCTGGTGCTCGCCGACGTCGAACCGTCCGGCGATCTCGCCGGTAGCACCGCCGGCCTCGTCGGCGCCGCCGCGCAGATCGGCGCGCCGGTCGTGCTCGTCGTCGGAGGCACGCCTGCGGCGGCTGAGGCTGCGGCGACGATGGGCGCGCAGGCGGTGCTCACCGCCGAGGGCGACGCCGCCGCGCTGACCGTCCCGGTCGTCGACGCGCTGCAGGCCGCCTATGCACAGGTGCAGCCCGATGCCGTGCTGATCTCGAACTCGATCGCCGGGCGCGACGTCGCCGGCCGCCTCGCGGTGCGCGAGAGGCTCGCGCTCTCGGTCGACGCCGTCGGCGTCTCCCGAGACGATGAGGGCGTCGTCGCGCACCACTCCGTGTTCGGCGGATCGTTCCTCACCCAGTCCGCTCCGACGTTCGGCGCACCGGTCATCACGGTGCGGCTCGGCGCGGTGGATGCCCGTGCCGATGCCGCCTCGGCGACGGCGGAGGCGCTCGAGGTCACGCCGTCCGGCGCTGCGGCGGCTTCCGCCGGTGCCGTCGACGCCGTCGAGCAGACCTCGTCCCGCCCCGATCTGCGCGGGGCGGCGAAGGTCGTCTCGGGTGGACGCGGACTGGGATCGAAGGAGCAGTTCGCGCTCGTCGAGCAGCTCGCCGATGCGCTGGGTGCAGCGATCGGCGCCTCCCGTGCCGCCGTGGACGCGGGCTACATCCCCTATGCGCACCAGGTCGGTCAGACCGGTGTCTCGGTCTCACCGCAGCTCTACGTGGCCCTCGGCATCTCGGGCGCGATCCAGCACCGCGCCGGCATGCAGACCGCCAAGACCATCGTCGCCATCAACAAGGACGGCGAGGCGCCGATCTTCGACATCGCCGACTTCGGCGTCGTGGGCGACGTCTTCACCGTCGTCCCGCAGTTGATCGAGGCGCTCGAAGCGCGGAAGAAGTAGTCGCGATGGCCACGGTCCCTGAGCCTGTCGAAGGGCGGATGCTGCGCCGCGGGCTCCCGCGGGTCACGGGCGGCGAGCCCTGGCCTCCTGCCCCGACCGTCGAGGTCGCGGCCGTCTCCCTCGCCTCCTCGGTCGCCCCGCGAGCGACGGAGGAGCGAGACGAAACGCCCTCAGCCGCTGAGGTCGTCTCCACCGTGACAGCGGATGCATCGGCTCACGACGTCTCGTCTGCGCGTCCGGAGGGCACTCAGCTCAACGACCAGGGCGCGGGCGCAACTCTGCGCCGCGGGCTGCCGCGCGTCGCGGGCGGCGACCCCTGGCCCCCGGCTGTGGTGGCTGCGGTCGCGACGCCTCCGGTCGCCCCGCGAGCGACGGAGGAGCGAGACGAGACGCTGTCCGTCATTGCCGGGGCTGCAGCCACGGCGGCAGCCGCCGCATCGGTTCCCGACGTCTCGTCCGCACCCCCGGCGGGCGCTCCGCTCAACGACCAGCGGGCGGGCGCGACTCTGCGCCGCGGGCTGCCGCGCGTCGCGGGCGGCGATCCGTGGCCGCCGGAAGGCACGGTCGCAACGCCTGCGGTCGCCCCGCGAGCGACGGAGGAGCGAGACGAGACGCCGTCCGTCGTTGCCGGGGCTGCGGCGGGTGCATCGGCTCAGGACTTTTCGTCTGCGCGCCCGGGGGCGCTTCGCTCAACGACCAGGGAGCGGGCGCAGCTCCCGCAGCGGCAGCTTCCGCCGCGACGGCACCGTCTGCGGTGGCGCCGGCCGTCGAGGCTCCGATCGTCGACGATGCGCCCCTCGTGGCCTTCGCGCCCGCTGCATCCGCTGTCGACGTCTCCACGCCGCTGCCGTTCACGCGCACGGTGTGGGCGGGCGTCGCTCCGCGGCGCGCGCCCGAGCCGGCCGCCGAGGCATCCCGGCGCCCGACCTGGACCCAGGTCATCGCCGGTCTGTTCGGCGCCGCCGGCCTCGGGCTGGTGGCGATCGCCGGCATCTTCCTGGTGCGCGCGTTCCTCAGCCTGCCGTTCATGCAGGACTTCCTCGCGGCGTTCCCGGGGAGTACCACACCGAGGCCGCCCCCGGCATCCCCGGATGGGTCGGCTGGCAGCACTTCTTCAACATGTTCCTGATGCTGCTGATCATCCGCTCCGGTCTGCGGGTGCGTACGGAGAAGCGGCCAGAAGCCTTCTGGACTCCGCGCAACGATCCGAAGGGAAAGACCAGTCTGACGATCTGGTTCCATCAGGCGCTCGACGTGCTGTGGATGCTGAACGGTGTCGTCTTCGTCGTGCTGCTGTTCGTCAGCGGGCACTGGATGCGGATCGTGCCGACCAGCTGGGAGGTGTTCCCCAACGCGCTGTCGGCGCTGCTGCAGTACGTCTCGTTCGACTGGCCGTCCGAGAACGGCTGGATGAACTACAACAGTCTGCAGGTGCTGGCCTACTTCACCACGGTGTTCATCGCGGCACCGCTGGCTGCGATCACCGGATTCCGGATGTCGGGGTTCTGGCCGAAGAAGGCCGAGGGGCTCTCGAAGGCCTACAGGATCGAGTGGGCGCGCAAGCTGCACTTCCCGATCATGCTGTACTTCGTGGCCTTCATCGTCGTGCATGTCGCACTGGTGTTCCTCACCGGGTTCCAGGCCAACCTCAACCACATGTTCGCGTCGAGCGACAGCACGACCTCCTGGGCCGGCTTCTGGTTCTTCGTCCTGGCAGTCGTGGTCATGGCCGGTGGCTGGATCGCCGCCCGCCCGCTGGTGATCGCCCCGATCGCCCGCCTGTTCGGAACCGTCTCCGGGCGCTGACCCCTCGCACGGATGCCCGCCCTCGCATCGGCGCGGGCGGGCCAGCCGGGGTGCAGATCTGGGCGCCTACTCACTGCGCGCTCACGCTTTGATGCTCCCAGCGGATCAAAGCGTGAGCACGTTGGCCGGTGGTGCACTCACGCTTTGATGCTCCCAGCGGATCAAAGCGTGAGCGACGCGGGGATTGACGCGGTGAAGCGACATGTGCGATCGGGGCGGATGCAGCGAACGGGGCCCCTCCGCAGGAAGGACCCCGTTCGTGAAAACCGGAGATCAGCGCACGAAACGCACCTCGGTGAGCGTCTCACCGAGGAACGGCTCGGTGTGGCTGGCGCCGTCGAGCGCGAACCCGTTGCGCACGTAGAAACGGTGCGCACGGGGGTTGTCGTCGGCCACCCAGAGGTAGACCTCTTCGCCTTCGTCGACGGCGGCGTCGAACAGGCGCTGGCCGAGGCCGGTGCCGTGCCACTTGTCGAGCAGGTAGATGAAGTAGAGCTCGCGGTTGCGCGGGGCATCCTTGTCGCGGGCCGGACCCGATCCGACGAAGCCGACGATCTCGCCGTCGACGAGCGCGGCGCTCATGCGGAAGTCTTCGCCCTGACGGGCCCAGTTGACCCAGAGCTCGGCGAGGCGCTTGGGCGACACCTTCTCCAGTGCGGCCTTGCTGATGAGGTGATCGTAGGTCTCGTGCCAGGTCTGTGCGTGCACACGGCCGAGTGCTTCCGCATCCGCATCGCGGACCGGTCGGACGATGGTCTCGGGCTGGGCTTCGGCGCTCATGCCGCGACTCTACGCGCGGTCGCCGTAGAGGTGAAATCGACCAGGACACACGGATGATGCATGTCAGAGTTCTACAACCGCTTTGCGGGTCGCGTTGCCGATAGCTACTGTCGAACTTCGTGAACGTGATCTGGCGCACCCTCCTCGTCATCCTGCAGGCCCGGCGCCGGGTGCGTCGCGGTGCGAACCTCGAGCCGGCGGAGGTCGGCAGGATCCGGCTCACGACGCTCCCCACCGACCTCGACATCCTGCGGCACATGAACAACGGCCGGTACCTGTCGCTGTTCGATCTCGGTCGCTGGGACCTGCTGATCCGCACCGGGCTGTTCGATGAGATGAAGCGCCGCGGCTGGTACGCGGTCGTCTCCAGCGAGACCGTCACGTTCCGCAAGTCTCTCGAGCTGTGGCAGCGCTTCGACGTCGAGTCCCGTCTGATCGGCCACGACGACAAGGCCATCTTCCTCGAGCACCGTGCGGTGATCGACGGGGAGGTCTACGCGCGCGTGATCGTGCGGGCGCGGATGCTGCGCCGCAGCGGCGGCACCGTGCCCCACGATGAGCTGTTCGCCGCGGTCGGCCACCCCGAGGGCGTGCCGGGCGTCGACGAGTGGATCCATGACTGGGCCGGCGCGTCGGCGCTGCCGCCGACCAAGGCCCCTGCGCCGAGCATCTGGCACTGACCGTTTGCAGATCGCGTAAGTTTCTCTCTTCTTTCTCCGTCATCCGTGGCGGAATGCGCGCTGGCGATGACACCCGTCAGTAATCTGAGCACACCCCCGACACCGCCATCGGCGGCGGTTCCCCGATGCTGCGTGCTGCGCGCAGCCGGGGGTGACGGAAGGAACACTGTGGTTCAAGACCAGGTGACACAACAGCGTGTGGCACAGCTCGGAATCGTGCACGAAGCGGGCGGTGAGGCGCGCGTCGCCGCGACTCCCGCCACGGTGCGCATCCTGCAGGAGCTCGGCTATCGGATCGTCGTGGAGAAGGATGCCGGCGCCGCTGCCTCGTATCCCGATGGGGCCTACACCGAGGCCGGCGCGACGATCGTCGATCGCGAGACGGCGTGGGGGAGCGAGGTGGTGCTCGGCATCGACGCCCCCGAACCCGAGGAGATCGCGCTGCTCGCCGAGGGGTCGACCGTGATCGCCCTGCTGTCGCCGGCACTGCGCCGATCTCGTCGAGGCGCTCGCCCAGCGCGGCATCACGGCCGTCGCCCTCGACGCGGTGCCACGGATCTCGCGCGCCCAGTCCATGGACGTGCTGAGCTCGATGGCGAACATCGCGGGTTACCGCGCGGTGGTCGAGGCCGCCCACGAGTTCGGCCGCTTCTTCACCGGACAGGTCACCGCCGCGGGCAAGGTGCCCCCGGCCAAGGTGCTTGTCGCCGGCGCCGGTGTCGCCGGGCTCGCGGCGATCGGTGCGGCATCCAGCCTCGGCGCGATCGTGCGCGCGACCGACCCGCGTCCGGAGGTGGCCGACCAGGTCACCTCGATCGGCGGCACCTATCTGCCCGTCGACGTCGAGGTCGCGGCATCCACCGACGGCTACGCCAAGGCGACAAGCGCCGACTACGACCGCCGCGCCGCCGAGATCTACACCGAGCAGGCGGCGGACGTCGACATCATCGTCACCACCGCGCTCATCCCGGGCCGGGCGGCGCCTCGCCTGATCACCGCGTCGGATGTCGCGCTGATGAAGCCCGGCAGCGTGATCGTCGACATGGCGGCCGCCCAGGGCGGCAACGTCGAGGGCTCGGTCGCGGGGGAGCGGATCGTCACCGCGAACGGCGTGATCATCCTCGGCTACACCGACCTGGCCTCGCGCCTGGCCGCGCAGGCATCCCAGCTGTACGGCACGAACGTGGCCAACCTCGTCGCCCTGCTCACACCAGGCAAGGACGGCATGCTCGCGATCGACTTCGACGACGTCGTGCAGCGCTCGGTCACCGTCGTGCGCGACGGCGAGATCACCTGGCCGCCGCCCGCGGTGCAGGTCGCCGCCGGCTCCGGCGAAACCGGCGCCGGAGAAGGATGCCGCGCCTGCGGCCCCCGAGAAGAAGCCGATGACCACCGGCCGCAAAGCGCTGCTGATCGGCATCGGCATCGTCGCGCTGTTCCTCGTGAACCTGTTCGCGCCGCCGCCGCTGCCGCAGCACTTCACCGTGCTCATGCTCGCCGTCGTGATCGGGTTCTACGTGATCGGCAAGGTGCACCACGCGCTGCACACGCCGCTGATGTCGGTGACGAACGCCATCTCGGGCGTGATCGTCGTCGGCGCGATGCTGCAGGTCACTGCTCCCAACCCCGTCGTGCAGGTGCTCGCCGCGATCGCCATCCTGCTCGCCAGCATCAACATCTTCGGCGGCTTCGCGGTGACCCGCCGAATGCTCGCCATGTTCACCCTCGGCAAATCAGCAGAGGGAGCCGGCAAATGACCGTCGACGCCCTCGCCGGCGCGGCCTACATCGTCGCGGCGCTGCTGTTCATCCTGAGCCTCGCGGGGCTCAGCCGCCACGAGTCGGCCCGCGCCGGGGTGGTCTACGGCATCGCGGGCATGGCGATCGCCCTGCTCGCGACCCTCGCCCTGACGATCGCCGACGCGTGGGGAGGCTCCGGATCCACCCTCGGGCTGATCCTGCTCGTCGTCGCCGTCATCGTCGGCGGCGCGATCGGCCTGTGGCGCGCCCGCGTCGTGCAGATGACCGGGATGCCCGAGCTCATCGCCCTGCTGCACAGCTTCGTCGGTCTGGCCGCGGTGCTGGTCGGCTGGAACGGCTACCTCGCGCATGAGCCGATCGCGGCCGAACTGATCGGCATCCACAACGCCGAGGTGTTCATCGGCATCTTCATCGGCGGCGTGACCTTCACCGGATCGATCGTGGCCTACCTGAAGCTGTCTGCGAAGATGTCGTCCCGCCCGCTGATGCTGCCGGGCAAGAACGTGCTGAACATCGGCGCCCTGGCCGTCTTCCTGGCGCTGACCGTCTGGTTCGTCGCAGACCAGCAGCTCTGGCTGCTGTTCGCGGTGACCGCGCTGTCGTTCGCACTCGGCTGGCACCTGGTGGCCTCGATCGGGGGCGGCGACATGCCGGTGGTCGTGTCGATGCTGAACAGCTACTCCGGCTGGGCGGCGGCCGCGGCGGGCTTCCTGCTGAACAACGACCTGCTCATCGTCACCGGCGCGCTGGTCGGCTCCTCCGGTGCGTACCTGTCGTACATCATGTGCAAGGCGATGAACCGGTCGTTCCTGTCGGTGATCGCCGGAGGGTTCGGCATCGTGGCATCCAGCTCAGGTGACGAGGACTACGGCGAGCATCGCGAGATCACCGCCGACGCGGCCGCCGGCATGCTCTCCACCGCGCAGAGCGTCGTGATCACGCCCGGCTACGGCATGGCGGTCGCAAAGGCGCAGTACCCGGTGGCCGACCTGGTCGCGAAGCTGCGCGAGCGGGGCGTCGACGTACGGTTCGGCATCCACCCGGTCGCGGGGCGTCTGCCGGGGCACATGAACGTGCTGCTCGCCGAGGCGAAGGTTCCGTACGACATCGTGCTCGGCATGGACGAGATCAACGACGACCTCGCGAAGACATCGGTCGTCCTCGTGATCGGTGCGAACGACACCGTGAACCCCGCGGCCGCTGAGGACCCCGGCAGCCCGATCGCCGGCATGCCGGTGCTGCGGGTGTGGGAGGCCGAGAACGTGATCGTGTTCAAGCGCTCGATGGCCGCCGGCTACGCGGGCGTGCAGAACCCGCTGTTCTTCCGCGACAACGCGCAGATGCTCTTCGGTGACGCCAAGGAGCGGGTGGAGGACATCATCCGGGCGCTGTAGCCGGTGCGAGGATGGCCGGCACGGTAGCTTGTTCTCGTGCTGGCCATCCTCTCCTCCACCGGGCGCGTGCTCTGGTGGCATTGGCCTGCCCTGCTGGCGTGGTACCTGGGCGGCATCCTGGTGCACTACTGGGTGACCGTGCTGGCCGGTTTCGTCGGCGCGTACAACTCGACGATCGCCCTGCTCATCCTGCCGGTGGCGGTGCTGGCCCGGCTGGTCAGCATGGTCGGAATGCTTCTGGTGCTGCGCGACGGCCTGCGATCGCTGCAGGCGGTGGCCCCGCTGCCCGAGTCGGCGGCCGAACGACGTCGTACCTTCCTGACCGCACTGCTGGCGAGCATCCTGCCGTTCTTCGCGGTGTACTCGGCGCAGGGGATGCTGCGCGATGATGTGCAGTCGTATGCGAGCCTGGCGCTGGCGAGGAACACCGAGGAGATCCAGTCCACCTTGATGACCGACAGGGTGTTCGATCCGGGCGATAACGTGCTCGATTTGTCGTTCAGTGTGTGGACGGTGTCGATCATCGTCGTCGCCTTCGCAGCGCGCTGGGCGTGGGGCCGGTGGTCTGGACGCCTGCCGAAGATGCTCTCGCTGCTCGCGGTGTACTGCGAAGTGGTGTGGGTCTTCTTCTCACTGATCCTGCTCGGCGACTTCATGGACTCGGTGAACGGCTGGGTCGACACCCGCGTGGCGATGGCCTGGGTGGCCGACGCCAGGGAGACGATCTCGGGCTGGTTCGCCCCGTTCGTGTGGCTGGGCGACGGCATCGGCTGGCTGCTCTCACAGGTGGGTCCGGTGCTGCTCGCTCCGCTGGCGTGGCTGACTGTCGCCGGTGTCGTCTACGGGCAGGCGATCGTCGCCGAGAAGCTCAGCATCCAGCACAAGCTGGTCGCGGAGATGCGCGAGCGCGCGGCCCGGGTGCCGAACCCGGTGATGCGCCGGCTGCGCGACCTCGGCACCGAACTCGGCTCGCGCTTCCTGCCGATCTGGCGGGCGATCCTGCTGATGTGGCGCGCCGGGCCGGTGATCATCGCCTCATACGCGCTGCTGTACACCGTGGTCATCGTGGCGGAGTCCTGGCTGCGGTACGGCGAGAGCCGCCTGATCGGACCGCACGATCTCAACCTGTTCTGGTCGGTGTACTGGCCGGTGATCTATCTGCTGCCGCCACTGATCATCGAGCCGATCCGGATCTCGCTCATCGCAGGCGCCTACGACACGACGTTCGGGATGCTGCGCCGCGCTCAGGACGCACGTACCGACGTGGATGCGCCGACCACGTCGGAGGAGGCGGATGCTGCGGCGATCACCGCCGCCGCGGGTGCGCTGCCGACGGCATCGCTGCCTGCAGGCGCACGGGTGCCGGCTGCCGCGCCGCCCGCGTGAGAGATCACGGGTCGATACTGAACCGCACGAACTTCGACTTCGCATACAGAGGCTCGATCACGACCCAGTACGGGCCCTTCGCGTTCTCCGGCACGACGAAGGGCAGAACCAGCTGGTACGGCTCCGCCGTCTCGCCCTCCAGCGTGGGGACGCAGGTGTCCGGCTCGTCCGAGTTCGAGAGAACACCGAGCTCGTAGCGGGCCGGTTGCCACGTGCGTCCACTGCGCTGCTCGACCAGCGTGGGCGTCATGCAGGTGGGCGCCTTCTTCGCGTGCGGCGTCACGTCGACGCCGACCAGGATGACCGTGGCCTCCGGGGGAATGTCGAGGCCCGTCGTGTCGGTGAGCGCCTTGGATTTCACCGGACCCCACGTCGCGCCTCTCAGATCGACGGTGCCGGCCTTGCTCGTCGGCTCCACAGCCCAGAGGGGCTGGCCGGAGTCGGGGAACGTGTGCTTCCAGCCCCACCACGCCGTGCCGAGGATCACGGCCGGCAACAGCACGGCCAGGGCGGCGAGCGCGAGGGCGTTGCTGCGCCACCAGGCCCGTAGACGCGGTTCCGCGCTCAGCCGTTGCTCCGCCGGCTGCTGATCCGTCATCGCGCCCACGCGATCTCGTCGAGGGTGACCTCATACTGCATCGGCACGTCGTCGAGGTCGACGGCAACTTCGATCACACCGTCGGCGGTGTGATCGCTCTGCCACGACAGTACGACGGTTGCGTCGCCCTTCACCTGCCCTTCGGGCAGTTCGAAGACGAGGCTGCCGTGCCGCGGAACGCCGGTGATGAGACTCATGTTCCGGCCGGTCTCGCCGCGTTCCGTCGCCTGGTAGATGCGGTCGCCGATACGCAGCTCTCCGTGCAGCTGCGACGCGAACTCGGTCTGCAGAGTGGCGGCATCGACGCCTACGACCAGCCAGGTGCCCTCCGCGCTCCAGCGCTTGCCGTCCGACACGGAGCGGCCGGCGCGGACGTCCGTCACCGTCGCGGACAGGTTGCGGGCGGCAGCGTACTCACCGACCGTGGTCTTCGTGACGAAACTGTCGTAGACGGCGTCATCGGGCTTCTGCAGCTGCAGCAGGAACCAGGCCGCCACGACCATCGCGATCGACAGTGTCCAGGGGACTGCGGCGCGCAGGAAGCGGCGGCCGTGCGAGCGCTTCACGGCTGCGGTCGGATCGGCTCCGGGTGCAGCGGTCGCCGGTGGAGGGGCGGGGATCGTCATGGCAGTTCCTCCGCGGGCCGCTCTTCCACGTGCACGCTCACGTAGGCGCCGGGGCGGATGTCGTCCCAGTAGGTTCCGCGCGTGACGAACGACCCCTGAAATCGCGTCGATTGGGGCAGGACGACGCGGATCTCGTCGCCCGCGGTCACATCGCCCTCGTCGATCACCCAGGTCAGTCGCACGCGCGTGGGCACGTCAGGCTGGAAGTAGAGGACGTTCGAGCCGTCCGACACGCGCTCGACCTCGACGCCGTCGAGCCTGACACCTTCGATCCCGACACCGCCCATCGTGTGGGGAGAGCGGCCCAGTCGCGGCTCGGTGTACGCGTTCGTCACGTCCATGACGACCTCGAGCGAGCGCAGCCCGTCGTCGGGGTCATTGATCGGGCCGCCCACCGCGGCGCTCACCACGGACATGTCCAGATCGGACCCGATGTAGTGCTCTCCCACGGAGATCTCGGCGGGTGTCGGCTCAGGCTGCGGGAGAGGCCGCCGAAGGCGGCCGTCGCGCCGAGCAGGATCGCACCGGCGCCGGTGATGATCCAGGCCGTTGGGACCTTGTCCGCGGTCTTCCGGGCCCAGGAGGTCAGGCGCGCCTCGGACTCCGCGCGCCTGGTCGCGTCGGCATCCGCCTCGTCGTTCTCCCCCACGGGCGCCCCTCCTTCGGCACAAGCATAAGGTTCGCGGACGCTGCGGAACCCAGGTCATAGGCTGGAGGCATGCCAGAGCCGTCTTCGCAGGAAAGGACGCGGCTCGCCGACGCCGCGGTGGAACTCGCCCGCCGCTGGGTGGCGGAGGAGGCCGCCGAGCAGGTCGACCCCGCCGCCGCGCGCCTCGCCGGAGTGCTGCAGGACCGCAACGGGCTGCCGTTCACGCTCGGCTTCGTCGACGGCGTGATGCGTCCGGAGAGCCTCGGCGCCGCAGCATCCACCCTGCACCGGGTCGCGCCGCTGGCGCCCGAATTCCTGCCGTGGTATCTGCGCGGCGCGGTACGCGTCGGCGGAGCCGTCGCGCCGGTGCTGCCCCTGCCGACGGTGCCGATCGCGCGACGGGTGCTGCGCGAGATGGTCGGCCACCTCATCGTCGACGCCCGACCCGAGAAGCTCGGGCCGGCGATCGAGAAGCTGCGCGATCCTTCGACAGGCTCAGGGACCCAGCCACGTCTGAACCTCAACCTGCTCGGCGAGGCCGTGCTCGGCGAGGCCGAGGCCAAGCGACGGCTCGACGGCATCCACGATCTCATCCGGCGGCCGGACGTCGACTACGTCTCGGTGAAGGTGTCGGCGGTGACCAGCCGCATCTCGATGTGGGCCTTCGACCAGGTCGTCGCGGAGACGGCGAAGCGCCTCCTGCCGCTCTACCTGACCGCTGCCTACGACACCGCCGGCCCTTCGACAGGCTCAGGGACCCAGTGGACCCAGACCTTCATTAACCTCGACATGGAGGAGTACCGCGACCTCGACCTGACCATCGCGGTGTTCACCCGCATCCTCGAGGATCCCCGGCTGCGCGACCTCGAAGCCGGGATCGTGCTGCAGGCGTACCTGCCGGACGCGCTCCCCGCGCTGCGCGAGCTGACCGCCTGGGCACGAGAACGCGTCGAGCGCGGCGGCGCGCGCATCAAGGTGCGGCTCGTCAAGGGCGCGAACCTGGCGATGGAGCACGTCGACGCCGTCATGCACGGGTGGACGCCCGCTCCCTACGACACCAAGCTCGACACCGACGGGAACTACCTGCGCTGTCTCGACGAGGCCCTGCAGCCGAAGAACACCGCCGCGGTGCGGATCGGCGTCGCCGGGCACAACCTGTTCGACATCGCCTACGCCTGGCTTCTGGCCAGGGAAGAGGCGTGGCGGGCCCTTCGACAGGCTCAGGCACCCAGGATGTCGAGTTCGAGATGCTGCTCGGAATGGCGCAGGGTCAGGTCAAGGCGGTCTCCCGCGAGGTCGGGAACGTGCTGCTGTACGTGCCCGTGGTCGCGCCTGCCGAGTTCGACGTCGCGATCAGCTACCTGGTGCGCCGGCTCGAGGAGAACGCGTCGCCGCAGAACTTCCTCTCCGCCGCCCTCGAACTCGGCACCGATCCTCGGCTGTTCGAACGGGAGCGGATGCGGTTCCTCGACTCGGTCACCCGCTCCGGCGACCGCTCACTGCGCGTCGGTCCGCGTCGCATCCAGAACAGGACGGCGCCGGCGCACGAGTCGGTGCGCCCGGCATCCGCGGCTCCGGCCGGCGATGTCGATCTGACCGGCGTCGTGCTGGGCATCGCGCGCGGCACCGGGCCGGATACCGTGGAGGATGACTTCCTCCAGACCGCGGTGTACGCCCGGCAGGAGGCCGCCAGGGCGCAGACCACCGGATCGCCGGACGGCATCCGGCGCGGCCGAAGCGCCGCCGCGCAGAGCGAAGGCGCCCCCGGATTCGAGAACACCGTCGACAGCGACCCGTCGCTCCCCGCCAACCGGGAGTGGGCGCGCGGCGTGTTCGAGCGCATCACGGCTGCGGGACTGTCGCAGCTGGGGCTCTCCACAGTCGCCGCCGCGCGGATCGACGACGCGGACATGCTCGCCCGAACCGTCGGACGGGTGCGGGATGCCGCAGCATCCTGGGGCTCCCGCCCCGCCGCGGAGCGCTCCGAGATCCTGCTGCGCGCGGCCGCCGCGCTCGAGGCCCGCCGCGCCGAGCTGATCGAGGTCGCGGCGATCGAGACCGGCAAGGTCTTCTCCGAGGCCGATATCGAGGTCAGCGAAGCCGTGGACTTCGCGCGGTACTACGCGGCGACCGCCCGTGAACTCGACGCGATCGCAGGTGCCGCGTTCACTCCGGCGCGCGTGACCGTCGTCACACCGCCGTGGAACTTCCCGCTCGCGATCCCGTCCGGCGGCGTGCTTGCGGCGCTCGCCGCAGGTTCCGGCGTGGTCTTCAAGCCCGCCCATCAGGCCCGGCGCTGCGCCGCTGTCATCGCGGAGTGCCTCTGGCAGGCCGGCGTGCCGCGCGACGTGCTGACCCTGGTCGACATCTCGGAGTCCGGACTGGGCAAGCAGCTCATCACGCACCCCGACGTCGACCGGGTGATCCTGACCGGATCGTGGGACACGGCCGCGCTGTTCCGATCGTGGCGTCCGGATCTGCCGCTGCTCGCCGAGACCAGCGGCAAGAACGCCATCATCATCGCCCCGACGGCCGACCTCGATCTGGCCGTCGCCGACCTGGTCAGGAGCGCGTTCGGTCATGCCGGGCAGAAGTGCTCTGCGGCCTCGCTCGCGATCCTGGTCGGACCGGTCGGCCACTCGAAGCGCTTCGCCCGCCAGCTGGTCGACGCCGTGCGATCGCTGCACGTCGCCTGGCCGTCGGATCCCGAGGCCGAGATGGGACCGGTCATCGAGAAGCCGCAGGGCAAGCTCGAATGGGCGCTCACCACGCTCGAGGGCGACGAGAAGTGGCTGATCCAGCCGAAACCCGTGCCAGGGGACGAGAGCGGCCGGCTCTGGACCCCCGGCATCCGCACCGGTGTGCGCCCGGGCTCGCGCACGCACCTGGAGGAGTTCTTCGGGCCGATGCTCGGGATCATGCACGCGCACACCCTGTCGCAGGCGATCACCCTGCAGAACCAGGTGGCGTACGGCTTGACCGCTGGACTGCACACACAGGACCCCGACGATCTGGCGGTCTGGCTCGACCGGGTGCAGGCGGGGAACCTCTACGTGAATCGCGGCATCACCGGCGCGATCGTGCAGCGCCAGCCCTTCGGCGGGTGGAAGCGGTCGTCGGTCGGCGCGGGTGCGAAGGCCGGCGGGCCGAACTACCTCATCGGACTGGGCTCCTGGCGCGCGCAGTCCGGCGGCAAGACGTCGAGCACGCTGCACCTGCGCGGTCTCGACAGCCGGATCACCGATGTGATCGAGTCGGCTCAGCCCTCGCTGGAGTTCGAGCAGTTCGAGCGCCTGCGCCAGGCCGCGCTGTCGGACGCCGTCGCGTGGGATCGCGAGTTCGGGCAGGTGCGCGACGTGTCGCGGCTGATCGTGGAGCGCAACCTGTTCCGGTACCGTCCGGTGCCGGTCGCGGTGCGCGCGACGGCGGATGCCGGGCTCGCCGACGTGCTGCGCGTGGTGATCGCCGGCATCCGCGCCGGATCCCCGTTCCTGCTCTCCGTTCCCGACGGCCTTCCTGCGGCGGTGCGCCGCACCCTCGGCATCCTCGATCTGCCGATCTCGGTCGAGACCGACGCGGAGTGGATCGATCGCATGCGGGGAGCGGATGCCGCGGACGAGGAGGGCGTCGAGGCCGTGATCGACCGCTCGCCGATGCCCGGCCGGGTGCGCCTGGTCGGCGGGCGGGAGGCGGTCGCGCAGCTGCACCGGGCGATGGCCGTCGGGGTCGGCGGCGACCCGGACATCGCGGTGTACGCCGGAGAGGTCACCACGGCGGGCCGCATCGAACTGCTGCCGTTCGTGCACGAGCAGGCCATCTCGATCACCGCGCACCGCTTCGGCAACCTCGACGACTGGAGCGCCGGCATCATCTGACGATCGGTCCGGCGTTGGCGTGCGGAGCATCCGGCGTGCGAAAATGAGGCATGGCGTGCCCTCGCGCATCTTCCCCGGCTCTGAGTCGAGTGCGGGTCGAACTTCCGCCGGGCCCCTGGACAGCGTCCGCCGCATCCTGATCTCAAGGAGCATCCATGTCGACGCCTGAGACCGCGACCGCCGTCGCACCGGCCCGCATCGCCCATCACCGCCGCTACCTGATGTGCCGCCCCGAGCACTTCACGGTGAACTACTCGATCAACCCGTGGATGGAGCCGGCGAACCCCACGGACACCGCCCGGGCGCTCGAGCAGTGGCAGAAGCTGTACGACCTGTACCTCGAGCTGGGCCACGAGGTCGAGCTCATCGAGCCGCTCGCCGCGTACCCCGACATGGTCTACACGGCCAACGGCGGCTTCGTCATCGACGGCCGCGCATACGTGCCGTCGTTCTACTACGAGGAGCGCAAGGGCGAGGCACCGGCGTTCGCCGAATGGTTCCGTGCCAACGGCTTCGACACCGTCCTCCCGAAGGAGATCAATGAGGGCGAGGGAGACTTCCTGCTCGCGGGTGACGTGATCCTCGCCGGCACCGGCTTCCGCTCCGCCGGCGACAGCCACCGCGAAGTGCACGAGGTCTTCGACCGCGAGGTCGTCACGCTCACCCTCGTCGACGCGCGCTTCTACCACCTCGACACCGCGCTGACCGTGCTCGACCCGGTCGTCGAGCCCGGGCAGACCGCCGGCATCGCCTACCTGCCGCACGCCTTCGACGAGGCATCCCAGAAGATCCTCGCCGAGCGCTTCCCCGACGCGATCCTGGTCGCCGACGAGGACGGTGCCGTCTTCGGCCTGAACTCCGCGAGCGACGGCTACAACGTCATCATCTCGCCGCGCGCCACCGGCTTCGAGAAGCAGCTGCGCGAGCGCGGCTACAACCCGCTCACGGTCGACCTGTCCGAGCTGCTGCTCGGCGGCGGCGGCATCAAGTGCTGCACGCTCGAACTGCGGGGTGCCTGACATGGGCGCTTCGACAGGCTCTGCGACCCAGGTGCTCGGCACGGCTCTCGAGCCCCACGTCGCCACGAACTACGCACCGCTGCCGGTCGTCATCGCGCGCGCCGAGGGCGCGTGGGTGACGGATGTCGAGGGCAAGCGCTACCTCGACCTGCTGGCCGCCTACTCGGCCGTGAACTTCGGTCACCAGCACCCGGCCGTCGTCGCCGCGCTCACCGAGCAGCTCGGCCGCGTAGCGCTGACCAGCCGCGCGTTCATGAACGACCGTCTCGAGCCGTTCGCCGAGGCCCTGTCCCGGCTGTGCGGCAAGGAGATCGTGCTGCCGATGAACACCGGCGCCGAGGCCGTCGAGACCGGCATCAAGGTCGCGCGCGCCTGGGGCTACCGGGTGAAGGGTGTCGAGAACGGCAAGGCCCGTGTGGTCGTCGCCAGGGGCAACTTCCACGGCCGCACCACCACGATCGTCAGCTTCAGCGACGACGAGGAGGCGCGCGCGCCGTTCGGCCCGTTCACGCCCGGTTTCGACCAGGTTCCGTACGGAGACGCGGATGCCATCGCCGCCGCCATCACCGATGACACGGTCGCGGTGCTCGTCGAGCCGATCCAGGGCGAGGCCGGCGTCATCATCCCGCCGGAGGGCTACCTTCGCCGCATCCGGGAGATCTGCGACGAGCGGAACGTGCTGTTCATCGCCGACGAGATCCAGTCCGGCCTCGGCCGGGTGGGCGAGACCTTCGCCTGCGACCGCGAGGGAGTCGTGCCCGACCTGTACCTGCTGGGCAAGGCGCTCGGCGGCGGCATCCTGCCGGTGTCGGCCGTCGTCGGCGACCGCGACGTGCTCGGCGTCATCCGCCCCGGCGAGCACGGCTCGACCTTCGGCGGCAACCCGCTGTCGGCGGCCGTCGGCCTGCGCGTCGTCGAGATGCTCGAGACCGGTGAGTTCCAGGAGCGCGCCCGCACGCTCGGCGAGCACCTCGCCGGCGCCCTCGAACCGCTGATCGGACACGGTGTGACCGCGGTGCGCATCGCAGGCCTGTGGGCCGGCGTCGACATCGATCCGGCGCTCGGCACCGGACGGGAGGTCGCCGAGAAGCTCATGGAGCGCGGCGTGCTCGTCAAGGACACGCATGGTCAGACCATCCGCATCGCGCCGCCGCTGGTGGTGCGTGCGATCGAGCTGGACTGGGCCGTCGAACAGCTCCGGCTGGTGCTCGAGGTCTGAACTCCCGGCTCCTCGTGAAGTGGGGCCCGCGGACTCTGGGGAAGTCCGCGGGCCTTGGGTACCCGCGGACTCTGGGGAAGCCCGCGGGGCTGGAGGGGCGTCAGGCCGGGGTGTCGTCGGGGTCGAGACTCTTCAGCGCATCGGCTTCGACGGCGGTATCGGCCTCGAGCTGGTCCTCGGTGTTCGCGTCACCGCCGAGCGGTGCGTCCTGCCCGCCGCTGTATCGTCCGTCCGGGGCGGTGTTGTGCGCCGGGTTGTCCTCCGGAAGGCCGGTGTGCCCGCCGGGCAGCCGGGGCTCGCCGCTGCCCGCCGGATCCTGGCCCGGAGTGTGCGGGTACTGCCCGGCATGCTGATGGCTCTCGTTCTGCGGATCGCTCATGCCGGCAGGGTAGCGTGCCGGCATGAGCGATCGCACAGGGCATTGACAGCGGTCATTCCTTGAGGAAGGGCCCGGTGTCCTGCTGAGGCACGGTCGGATCGTCGAGGCCGGCCAGCTCGTCCTCGCCGACCAGCTCGTCGATGTCGAGCGTCGAGGGGGACGCGTCGCCGCGGTTCTCCAGGGACAGGGCACCGGGAGTGATGCGGATCGGCTCCGTCGGCGCCACAGGCAGGCCGAAGCGGCGCTGGATCTTGCGCATCCAGCGCGGCTGCGCACCCAGCAGACCGGTCTCGTCGTGCGATTCGACCTCGAGGCCGTAGTACTCGCCGATCCGGTCGATGAACTGGGCGCGTTCGGCCTTCGCGTACGCCCGCCGCTCGCGGGTGAACGCCACGACGGTCGACCAGCACATCAGCAGCATCACCACCGAGAACGGCAGGGCGATCGTGATCGCCGCGGTCTGCAGCGCCGTGAGGCCGCCCGACAGCAGCAGCGAGATCGCCAGCAGCGCGGTGATCACGACGAAGAACGTGCGGATCCAGCGCTTCGGCTCCGGCTTGCCGCCGGTGGCGATCATGCCCATCACCAGTGCGCCGGAGTCCGCCGAGGTGACGAAGAAGATCGCGAGCAGCACGATGGCGCCGATACTGACGATCGCCGACCCCGGCACGTGCTGCAGCATCTCGAACAGCGCCCCCTGCAGGTCGACCTCGCCGTCGGGGCCGGTCAGGGTGCCCGGGTTCGCCAGCTCCATCGCCAGTGCGGAGCCGCCGAGCACCGAGAACCAGAGGATGCCGAGCAGGGTCGGGACCAGGATCACGCCGATCACGAACTCGCGCACCGTGCGGCCCTTCGAGACGCGGGCGATGAAGATGCCCACGAACGGCGCCCACGAGATCCACCAGCCCCAGTAGAACGACGTCCAGGACGCTTGCCACTGCTCTCCGGCCTCGCCCTGGAACGCGCTGACGTTGAACGAGAGCCCGACGAAGTTCTGGATGTAGTAGCCGATCGACTGCACGAAGTCGCGCAGCAGGAACTCGGTGGGCCCGACGGCCAGCAGGTACAGCACGAGCAGCCCCGCGAGCACGAGGTTGGCGTTCGACAGCCACTTCATGCCCTTGGTCACGCCGGAAAGCACCGACATCAGCACGAACACCGAGATGATCAGGATGAGGATGATCTGCGTGGTCTCGTCGGGATCGGCGATGCCGGCCGTGTGCAGCCCCGAGCTCATCTGCAGCACGCCGAGACCGAGCGAGGTCGCCACGCCGAACAGGGTGCCGACGAGGGCGATGACATCGATCGCGTGCCCCCAGCCGCCCTCGACCCGCTTGCCGAGCAGCGGCTCGAGGGTCCAGCGGATCGACACCGGACGGCGGCGGCGGTGGATGGCGTATGCCAGAGCCAGGCCGATCACCACGTAGATCGACCAGGCGTGCACGCCCCAGTGCAGGTACGTCTGCCCGAGCGCGGCCTGCGCCAGCTGCTCCGGCGTGCCGGTGACGCCCGGGCGCGGATTCGTGAAGTGGCTGAGCGGCTCGCTCACTCCGTAGAAGACCAGGCCGATGCCCATGCCCGCTGCGAACAGCAGCGAGAACCAGCTCATCAGCGAGAACTCCGGCTCCTCGTCGTCGCGTCCGAGTTTGATGTCGCCGAACCGGCTGAAGCCGAGGAACAGGCAGAACGCGACGAAGAACGCCGCGATCAGCACGTAGTACCAGTTGAAGGCGTTGACGATCGTGGTCTGGATCGTCTGGAACAGCGCCTCGGCGACGGCCGGCGCCAGCAGCGCGAACAGCACGAACAGCACGACGATCGCCGCGGAGGGCCAGAACACCCACCTCAGCACCTGTGGTTCCCGGCGCTTCGCTTCCGGCCTCGTTCTCTGCGCCGTCTGCGTCGGATCAGCCCCGCCCTTGTCTCCGGTCATGCGTACACGCTATCCGCGGGCTCTTCCCGGCGACAGGGTATGCAGGGCGCGTCGGATCAGTCGGCCAGGAGCTGCTCGGCGCGCTGCGTCTCCCACTCGTCGATCAGCTGCGGCATCCGCCGCGCCATGAACCGGAAGAACTCGGCCATCTCCCCGGCGCGCACCGTGGCCGCGTGATCCGCCGAATGCGCGGCGCCGATCTCGTCGATGTAGCCGGCGAGGCGCTCATAGACCGGGGAGTTGCTCGCCATCATCCCGTACCAGGCATCCGAGATGATCTCGTAGCGGGCGAGGCGCTGATCGGGGCGGGAGACCCGGCGGATGATGTGCAGGGTCTGCAGGTAGCGGACCGCGCCCGACACGGCGGCAGCGCTCACGCCGAGGCGATCGCCGAGCTCGCCCGCGGTGTAGCCGCCGGAGGGCGCGGCGATCAGCGCCATCATCACGCGTGCCGGCATCCTCGGAAAGCCGACCGCGGTGATCACCGCGGCCGCGCCCTCCGGCGGCATCCACGCCGAGGTGCGCGATGCTGTCGTCCTCGCCCGTCATGGTCCCATCCTTTCACCCGGGGACGGTCAGGCCACCGGATGCAGCTCGCGCCGGCGCATCAGCGACAGGGATGCCACGGCACCGACGACGACCGCGAGCACGAGCCACCACAGGCCGCGCAGATCGACATCGCCGTTCGCGACGATCGGCGAGACCGCGAACGGCGAGAACCTGGTGGTCCACTCCGGCAGCCCGAACAGCGGTCCGAACATCCCGAACACCGTCGCGAGCAGCACCGCCGCCCATGCCAGAGGGATGGTCGCCCTCGGGATCAGCACGAACAGGACGGCGGCGATCAGGATGAACACGCAGGCGGCGAGGGCCTGCCCGAGTCCCACCACGGTGACCACGCGGAACAGTTCGGCCTCGCCCTCGTTCGCGACCAGGCCCAGGTAGGCCGCGCCCATCGCGGCGCCGGCGATGATGAGCACCGCGACGGTGGCCACGAGCACGTAGTCGGCGAGCCATCGGACACGGCCCACGGGCTGTGCGAGCACGTTCTCGGCGGTGCCGTGCGCCTCCTCCTGCCGCGCGCGGACCACGATCTGCACGGCGGCGCAGGCGGCGAGCACTCCCAGCATCGTGAAGAACACCGTGATCAGAGTCTCGTCGATCGACCCGGCCTGCGCGATCTTGTTCAGAATGTCCTCGACGGCGGGGTTGGAACCGGAGATCTCGCCGGCGAGCCCGCTCAGGGTCGTGGCCAGGATGCCGAGCAGCGCGCCACCGACGGCCCAGCCGATGATGCCGCTGTAGGTGAGGCGCCACACCAGGGCATGCGGGCTGGCGAGGGTGCCGCGGGCGTACCGGCGTCCGACGCGCGCGGGGACGAACCCCTCGCCCATGTCGCGCACGGACTGCAGGGCGATCGCGACCGCCGCCAGTACCAGCCCGAACGCGAGACCGAACAGGGCCGGCCACCAGTCGTTCGCATCGTACGGCCGGGCCTGCTCCGCCCAGCCGAACGGCGACAGCCACACCGGCCACGCGCTCTCGATGCTGGTCAGATCGTCGCTGGGCGTGCCCGCGACGTTGCCGATGCCGTTCACCAGGAACGTGGCGACGAGGATCCAGACGGTGAGGGCGTTCGCCCCGCGCGAGGTGCGCATCAGCTGTGCGGCCATCAGCCCGATGCCGAGGAACGCGATGCCCGTCGTGGCCGTTACCGCGCCGGTCAGCCAGGAGCCCTCTGCGTCGACACCGGATCCGATGAGGGATGCTGCGACCAGCAGTCCGAGCACGAGGTTCGCCGCCAGCCCGAGGATGAGCGTCGCCACGGTCGGCCTGAAGCGCCCGGCCGGGGTGGCGGCGACGAGTTCGGAGCGTCCAGCCTCCTCGTCGCCGCGGGTGTGCCGCACCGCGAGGAAGGTACTCATGAGTGCGGCGAGCATGGTCAGCCAGGGCAGGATCTCGAAGGAGAGGAACGCGCCCTCCGACGCCCCGGAGGGCAGCCCGCGGAACATCATGATGACCGGGTTGGCCATCACCGCGGCGAGCACATCGACGCGGTCGGCGTGCGTGGAGTACGACTGGGTGACCCCGGCGAAGCCGGCGGCGGCCATCAGCACGGTGGCGAGGATCCAGAGCAGCAGCTGCAGCCAGTCCCGGCGCAGACGCTGCTTCAGCAGAGTGATCATCGCGACACCTTCTCGTGGGCGCGGCGCGACCTTCGCGGGTGGGTCCCTGAGCCTGTCGAAGGGTCCTCGGCGGCGCGGAGGGCGGCGAGATCGTCGCCGTAGTGCCGCAGGAACAGCTCCTCGAGGGAGGGCGGCTCGATCCGCAGGCCAGGGACGGCGCGCTGCGAGAGCACCGGAAGCACGGCGGGGATGGCATCGCTGTCGACGGTGAACCGGGCGCGACCCTCTCCGACGGCGCCGTCGTGCGCCTCGGGGAGGCCGGCGAGGGCGGAGGCATCCGTCGCCTCGAACGACACCTCGGTGCGCGTCAGGTGGCGCAGCTCGGAGAGCGTGCCGCTCTCGACGATCCTGCCGGCACGGATGATGCTGACGCGGTCGCAGAGCAGCTCGACCTCGGAGAGGATGTGGCTGGACAGCAGCACGGTCGCACCGGCGTCGTGCAGCCGGTGCATCTCGTCGCGGAAGACGACCTCCATCAGCGGGTCCAGCCCGCTGGTCGGCTCGTCGAGGATGTAAAGCTCGGCGGGCACGGCGAACGCGGCGATGAGTGCGACCTTCTGCCGGTTGCCCTTCGAGTAGGCGCGCCCCTTCTTGCGGGGGTCGAACTGGAAGGCGGCCATCAGCCGCTCCCGTTCGGCGCGGTAGTCACGGTCCTTGGTGTTCGCCCCGCGCAGGCGGGCGAGGAAGTCGATCGCCTCACCGCCGAAGAGGTTCGGCCATACGCTGACGTCGCCCGGCACGTAGGCGATGCGCCGGTGCAGGCGGGACGCCGCGTGCCACGGCTCTTCACCGAACACGGAGGCCTCCCCGCCGGAGCGGCGGGCGAGGCCCAGCAGGATGCGGATCGTGGTGGACTTGCCTGCGCCGTTCGGGCCGAGGAAGCCGTGCACCTGACCGGCTTCCACCTCGAGGTCGAGTCCGTCGAGCGCGTGCACGCGACCGTAGGTCTTGGTCAGACCGCGCGTGCTGATGATGGTGTTCATGAGAGGCGACGGTACACCTATTTCATGAATTCGTGAACTACGTGAATGCGATCCTGACGAAACCCTCGCGAAACCCTCGCCGATGCCGTTCGCCGATGCCGTTCGCCTGCCAGTTCCGGTCTCACTCGTTGTGGGTGCTCCGGCCGAACACCCACAACGAGTGAGACCGGAGCCAGGGGGGCATCAGCCGACCGAGACGGCCACCGTGTGCCAGCCCGTCGCGCCGTCCGGTGCCGGGGGAGCGGATGCCCCGGTCTGGGCCTCTCCGTCGGAACCGATCGCGCGGCAGCGGAGCTCGTGCTCGCCGGCATCCGCCTGCCAGGGCAGCACCCACTGCACCCAGGTGTCGTCCGAGATCGCGCTGGCCAGCTCCGCGCGCTGCCAGGGGCCGTCGTCGATCTGCACCTCGACACCGGAGACGCCGGCGTGTGGCTGCCACGCGACGCCGGCGATCATGGTGTCGCCGGACGGGATCGGGGTGCGGGCGCGCGGCACGTCGATGCGGGACTGCAGCTTGATCGGCCCCTTCGCGGACCAGCCGCGGTCGGTCCAGTAGGCCGTCGCGCGGTCGAACCGGGTCACCTCGAGATCGGTGACCCATTTCGTCGCCGACACGTAGCCGTACAGCCCCGGTACGACCATCCGCACCGGGAATCCGTGTTCGAGCGGCAACGGCTCGCCGTTCATGCCAATGGCGAGCAGCGCGTCGCGGTCGTCGGTGAGCGCCTCGAGCGGAGTGCCGGCGGTGAACCCGTCGACCGAGGTGGAGAGCACCATGTCGGCGTCGGCATCGGGCTGCGCCCGCTTCAGCAGTTCACGGATCGGGTAGCCGAGCCACACCGCGTTGCCGACCAGGTCTCCGCCGACGGTGTTCGACACGCACGACAGGGTGACGGCCGTCTCCTGGAGGGGCAGTGCGAGCAGCTCGTCCCAGGTCAGTGTCACCTCGTGGGCGACCAGACCGTGGATGCGCAGTCGCCAATCGACGGGATCCACCGAGGGCACGACGAGGGCAGTGTCGATGCGGTAGAAGTCCTGGTTCGGCGTGATCAGCGGGGTGAGTCCGGGGGTGCCGAGTTCGGCATCCGCCGGGGTCGCCGGGGCGGGGGAGGCCGCGCGGGGCAGGCGGATGGCTTCGCGGACCGCGGTGACGGCCGTCGAGCCGGCACGGGCCAGCGAGCCGGCTGCGGCGAGGACGGCTCCGGCCACCGCGGTGCCGGTGGCCCAGGCGAGGAACCTGCGGCGGGACACGGTGCCGGTTCCCGATACGGATGCAGGCACGCTGTCGCGTTCGTCGGCGGACACGCCGGGCATCGTGCCTGCAGGTGTGCTTCCTGCCTGCATCCGTTGCGCGGCGACGGGGACGAGGCGCATGAGCAGGCGCAGGGCGACCGCGGCCGCAGTGCCGGCGAGCACCGACGGGACCCAGGCGGTGAATCCGGCATCCGGTCTGGTGAGGGCGAGGATGCCGACGCCGACCCCGAGAACGGCGAACGCGATGACTCCGGACCTCGGCCAGCGGGCCTCGCAGAGGCCGGCGACGGCCGATGCTGCGAGCAGCACGATGCCGATCCCCACCAGCAGTGCGATCTTGTCGTTCGTGCCGAACCACGCGATCGCGGTGTCCTTCGCCCAGGCGGGTGCGGCGTCGATCAGCGCACCGCCGACGACCGCGAACGGACTCGACGTCGGGGCGAACAGCGCGGCGACCAGCTCTCCGGCCCCCGCGCCGAGGAGCGCCGCTGCGACTCCCGCCGCTGCGGCTGCCCACCGTGCCGACCCGCCCATGTTCTCAGGGTACGAGCGCCGGGGCGCAGGCGTCCCGATTCTCACCGACTCGTAAGATCCCGGCATCCGCCGTCCTCGGATCGCGCGAACGGCTGCATCCGGGCAGCAGAGAGGATCAGTCGCGCGAATCGGATGCCGCGCCCGAGCGGCGGGTCAGCAGGGTCAGCACCAGTGCGGCGGCGAGGGCCGCCACCATCGTCGCACCCAGCAATGTCGCCGAGACGCCGAACGACGACACCAGCGGCGGCACGAGGGCCCCGACCAGCAGGGTCATCGTGCCCAGCACGGCCGATGCCGAACCGGCACCGCGCGTGATGCGCCCGAGCGCCAGCGCGGTCAGCGCCGGGTTGTTCACCCCGTGCGTCGACACCGCGACGAACAACGGCGCGAGCAGCCAGGGCAGAGCCGACGACGTCACCGCGGCCAGGAGCATCGCGATCGCGGCGGCGAGTCCGACGGTGAGTGCCAGGCGCACCATCCGTTCGCCGGGCACCCGTCCTGCCAGGCGGCGGTTCAGCTGCGCGGCGCCGAGGATGCCGAGCGAGTTCGCCGCGAACACCGCCGCGAAACCCTGTGCGCTCAGTCCGTACTGCGTCTGCAGGACGAACGGCGACAGCTGCAGGTACGTGAACAGCACGATGCCCGCGAGCGAGAGCGTCAGCGCCGTGAGCATGAAGCCGCGGTCGGCGAGGGCCGATCCGATGCCGCGGAAGTCGTTGCGGATGCCGCCGCTCGTGCGGCCGCCGCCGGGCAGCGACTCCGGGACGAACAGCACCGACACCGCCAGCAGCAGAGCGCCGATGATGGCGAGGGCCACGAACACGCCCCGCCAGTCGCTGAAGGTCACGACCGCACCGCCGATGAGGGGCGCGAGCACCGGCGCCACGCCCATCACCGCGGCGAGCGTCGAGAATGCGGCCATGGCCTCGGCGCCGGAGAACAGGTCGTGCACCACCGCCCTCGCGATCACCATGCCGCCGGCACCGCACAGCCCTTGCACCAGCCGGATCGCGATCAGCACGCCGATCGTCGGCGCGAGCGCGCACAGCACCGAGGTGATCACGAATCCCCCGACTGCGATGATCAGCGGCATCCGCCGGCCGTATCGGTCGCTGATCGGTCCCCACAGCAGCTGCCCCACGGCGAGACCGATCATGCAGGCGCTCATCGTGAACTGGGTGAGCGACTCGGATGCCCCGAGGTCGGTCCCCAGCTGCGGCAGCGAGGGCAGGTACACATCGAGAGAGATCGGACCGAAGGCGGTCAGTGCGCCCAGCGCCAGCATGAGGGAGCGCGGATGCCGTGTCGCCATGCTCACGCGCCGGTCGGCTCGGGGTCGGGCTTCGTCGCGCGTCCCGCGTCGGCGTCCGGCAGGCGGATCGGGGTGGCCGAGGCCGCCGGGTCGCTGTACGACGTCGGCTCCATCGCCCGCACCACCGACACCGGCCGGGTCTCATCGAGGGTGAGCAGGAACCGCGCGTCCTCCCGGCGATGCAGCCGGCCCGACCACATCATCCAGCTCACGCCGATCGCGCAGGCGAGCAGGCCCGCCACACCGCCCACCACGATCGCGGTGCGGGCCGAGAACGTGTCGACGATCCAGCCGGCGATCGGCGCGCCGATCGGGGTCGACCCCATCACGACGGCCATGTACAGTGCGAGCACGCGTCCGCGCAGCGCGGGATCGGTCGTGGTCTGCACGTACCCGTTCGCCGTGGTCAGCATGGTCACCGTCGAGAATCCGACGAAGGTGAGGACGACGGCGTACGCCGCGTACACGGGCATCGCCGCCGAGACGATGGATGCTGCACCGAACCCGCCCGCGGCGATCACCAGCACGCGCACCCGGGCGCGGTCGCGCCGTGCGGCGAGCAGAGCGCCGGCCAGCGAGCCGATCGCGAGCACCGAGCTGAGCAGTCCGTAGCCGTCGGCTCCCCGGCCGAACTCCAGCGCCATGGTCGACGCGAAGATCGGGAAGTTCATGCCGAACGCGCCGATCAGGAAGACCATCACGAACACGACCTTCAGGTCGCCGCGCCCCATGACGTAGCGGAATCCGGCGGCCAGTCCGCCCCCGCCGCGCCTGTTCTTGGCCCGCGGGATGAGCTCGCCCTTGCGGATCAGCAGCAGCGCGACGAGCATCGCCAGGAAGGTGACCGCGTTGGCGATGAACACCCAGCCCGAGCCGATCGCGACGATGAGCACACCGCCGACCGCAGGCCCGATCAGGCGCGCCATGTTGAACGACGCCGAGTTCAGGGCGACGGCGTTCGAGGTGTCCTCCAGGCTCACCATGTCGGAGACGAACGCCTGCCTGGCCGGGGCGTCGAAGGCGTTGGTGATGCCGAAGCACAGCGCGAACAGCCACATCAGCGGCAGCGTCATCACGTCGGTCAGCAGCAGCACGGCGACCGCGACAGCGAGAGTCATCAGGGTGGACTGCGTCGCCAGCAGCACCTTCCGGCGGTCGAAGCGATCGGCCACCCAGCCGGTCAGGCTCACCAGCACGAGCGGCGGGCCGAACTGCAGCGCCATGGTGACGCCCATCGCGGTGGCGTCGTTGTCGGTGAGCTCGGTGAGCACCACCCAGTCCTGTGCGGTGGCCTGCATCCAGCCGCCGATGTTCGAGATGACGGCGCCGAAGAACCAGGTGCGGTAGTTGAAGGTCGCGAACGACCGGAACATCTGGCTCACCGCTCGGCCACCTTCCGCATCAGGGCGCTGGCCTCGCGCAGGGTCTGCAGCTCGTCCTCGGTGAAGTCGAGTCCGGCGAGGGCGACCGCGAGCGCGGTGTCGCGCTTGCTGATCGTGTCGGCGACGATGGCATTGCCCTCGGGAGTGATGTCGATCTGCACGCGGCGGCGGTCGTCCTCGTCGGGGACGCGGACGATCAGGCCTGACTCCTCGAGGCAGTTCACCGTGCGGTTCATCGACGGCGCGGAGACGTGCTCGCGTTCGGCGAGCGACCCGAGCGTCGCCCTGCCATGGGCGCGGAGGGTGGCGAGCACGGCGAACTGCGCATCGCTCATCGAGTCCACGGCGCGCTCGCGCCGCAGCCGCCTGGCCAGGCGGAAGGTCGCGAGCCGAAGGTCGACGGCGGCGGCGTGCAGGGATTCGTCGGAAGCAGTCACTATCTAGCTAGTCTAACTAAATTCTTTTCGGAAAGCGATGTCCGATCCGGATCGGCGCGATGCCAGTGAGGTTCCGCGGTTCGTGTGGCACGGGCCAGAATGGACTCCGTGACCATCGCGCTCGAACTCGCTGTTCAGGACACCGCCGGAGTACGCATCGCCCGGGAGATCGGCGCGGCGCGCGTCGAGCTCACCCAGGCCCTCGCGCTGGGCGGGCTGACGCCCTCGCCGGCGACGCTCGACCGTGCGGTCGAGGCCTCGGCCGGAGAGGTCGAGGTGCACGTGCTGGTGCGGCCCCGCGCGGGCGGGTTCCGCTACGACCGCGACGAGGTCGCCCTGATGGAGCACGACATCCGGCTCGCGCTCGAGGCCGGTGCGGCAGGCGTCGTGATCGGATGCCAGGGCGCGGACCGGTCGCTGGACCGCGACGCGATGGCCCGGCTGGTGGATGCCGCGGGCGGAGCATCCGTCACGCTTCATCGCGTGATCGACGTGACGCCGGACCCGCTGGCGAGCCTGCGCATCGCGCGGGAGCTCGGGGTGCGGCGCGTGCTCACCTCCGGGGGCCGGTCGTCCGCGATCGACGGCGTGGACCTGCTCGGCGACCTGGTCGCCGAGGCGGCCGGCGGCATCCAGATCATGGCCGGCGGCGGCATCGACGCCTCCAACGTCGCCGAGATCGCCAGGGTCGGCGTGGACGCGGTGCACTTCTCGGCCAAGCGGATGGTGTTCGCCGACGGCGATGTGAAGATGGGATCGGCGGCCGACGGCGGACACGAGGTCACCGACCCGCAGGCCGCGCTCGCCATCGTCCGCGCGCTCGGGCTCTGACGCATCCCGGCCGAGACCCCCGTCTGGTTGTCGAGGCACCGTCTGGTCGTCGAGGCACCGTCTGGTTCGCCGCCGTTCAGGCGGGGTCTCGGCACATCCGTAGACTCGAGCGCATGGCTGCTGAGGCGAGGACGACGGAGTTCATCGACGGCGAGGGCATCGCGATCGTCTACGACGTGTATCAGGCGCAGGGCGAGGCGAGGGGCGTCGTGCAGCTGCTGCACGGGGTCGGCGAGCACGCCGGGCGCTACGGTGCGCTGATCGATGCGCTCACCGCCGCCGGATTCCACGTCTACGCCGACGACCACCGCGGGCACGGGCGCACCGGCATCCGGCAGTGGGACGACCCCGCCAAGCTGGGGCGTCTCGGCAGGGGCGGCATCCGCGCCACGACCGACGCGCTCTGGCAGCTCACCGGCATCATCAAGTCCGAGCATCCGGGACTGCCTCTCGTGCTCCTCGGGCACTCGTGGGGATCGTTCCTGTCGCAGAAGCTGCTGAATGCGCACCCCGAGGCATATGACGCGGTGATCCTCAGCGGATCCGCGCACCTCACCCCGCTCGACCTGAACGCCCTGCCGCTGAACGCCAAGTGGAAGGGGCCTGACGCCGACGGACTGGAGTGGCTCTCGCGCGACCCGCAGGTGTGGCAGGACTTCCACGACGACCCGCTCACGACCGAGGTGCCGCTGCTGCAGCTGTTCGGGTTCGTCGAAGCGGCGCGACTGTACGGCCGGCCGCGCAAGGACCTCGGGCACGACGTGCCGGTGCTGCTCCTGGTCGGCCGCGACGATCCGGTCGGCGGGCCGCACAGCGTGCACAAGCTGGCCGACGGCTACCGCAAGCGCGCCGGCCTCACGGATGTCACGACGCTGGTCTACCCGGACGCTCGGCACGAGATCTTCAACGATCTCGATCAGCAGCAGGTCCGCGCCGACGTGCTCGCCTGGCTGGACAAGCACGTCCCGGCATCACCCCCTGGTCGTTGAGCGAGCGACGAAGGAGCGAGCGCCGTACTGAGCGAGCGGAGCGAGTCGAAGTGACGAAACGCTTTCAGATGAGCGGGGGCGCTTCGCCTCGGTCACAGGCTCGCTCGCTCGACGACCGGGGCGTGCGGTCGCTCAGTAGGCTGGATCCATGCACGGTGAGTACAAGGTCCCCGGGGGAAGCTGGTCGTCGTCGACCTCGAGGTGCACGGCGACGTGATCAGCGACTTCCGCCTCGCCGGCGACTTCTTCCTCGAGCCCGACGCCGCTCTCGACGACATCAACGCCGCCGTCGAGGGGATGCCGGTCGAGGCCGACGCCTCGACGATCGCCGCCGCGGTCCGCGGCGCCCTGCCCGACGGCGCCCAGCTGCTGGGCTTCTCTCCCGAGGCGGTCGGCACCGCGGTGCGCCGGGCCCTCGTGACCGCGCCGGGCTGGCGCGACTTCGACTGGGAGATCGTGCACGAGAAGGCCGTGTCGCCACGGATGAACCTCGCGCTCGACGAGGTGCTCACCGGCCGGGTCGGCGAGGGCCGTCGCAAGCCGACGCTGCGCATCTGGGAGTGGGACGAGTCGGCCGTCGTGATCGGGTCGTTCCAGTCGTACCGCAACGAGGTCGATCCCGAGGGTGCCGCTCGGCACGGGTTCGACGTCGTGCGACGGATCTCCGGCGGCGGGGCGATGCTCATGGCCGCTGGGCAGATCATCACGTATTCGCTGTACGTCCCCGCATCCCTCGTGCAGGGGATGACCTTCGCCGACTCGTACGCGTTCCTCGACGACTGGGTGCTGCAGGCGCTGCGCTCGCTCGGGATAGACGCGACCTATCAGCCGCTGAACGACATCGCCTCGCCGACCGGGAAGATCGGCGGTGCCGCGCAGAAGCGCCTCGCCAACGGCGGAGTGCTGCACCACGCCACGCTGTCGTACGACATCGACGGGCAGATGATGACCGAGGTGCTGCGCATCGGCCGCGAGAAGCTCAGCGACAAGGGCACCACCTCGGCGGCCAAGCGGGTCGATCCGCTGCGCAGCCAGACCGGCCTGCCGCGCGCCGAGATCATCGAGCGCTTCAAGTCCACGTTCCGCTCGCTCGCCGGCGCCGAGGACGGCGGCATCACCCCCGACGAGTACGCCGACGCCGAGGCGCTCGTCGAGTCGAAGTTCGCCACCGAGGCGTGGCTGCACCGTGTTCCCTGAGTGCGGGAAGCCGTGACCGAGCCCGATCCCGCGGGAGGGCCCGGGCACGCCGCGCGGAGAAGTGCGCCTCCCGCGGATGGATCCGGGACGCCGGGCCGCGGGAAGCGCACAAGTCCGCGCGAAGCGCCCGCGGAGTCAGGCGCCGCGCCCGAGCCCGTCGCCGGGACGGTCGAGATCATCGAGGGCGACAATCTCGCGGTCGCCGAGACCCTGGCATCCGGCTCGTTCACGCTGATCTACCTCGACCCGCCGTTCAACACCGGCAGGCCGCAGACGCGCGAGCGCGTCGTCGCGACCCGGTCGGATGCGGATGCCGCGGATGCGACGGATGCCGCATCCGCTGCGCGCGGCGAGACCAGCCAGGGGTTCCACGGCCACCGCTACGAGCGGGTGCGCAGCATGCTGCACACCTACGACGACCGGTTCGACGACTACGGCGACTTCCTGATGCCTCGACTCGAGCAGGCGTGGCGGCTGCTCGCCGACGACGGCACGCTCTACCTGCATCTGGACTACCGTGAGGCGCACTACGCGAAGGTCATGCTCGACGCCGCATTCGGACGCGACGCCTTTCTGAACGAGCTGATCTGGGCATACGACTACGGCGCCAAGTCGCGGCGACGATGGCCCACGAAGCACGACACGATCCTGGTGTACGTCAAGACGCCCGGCGCGCACTTCTTCGACTCGGATGCCGTGGATCGCGAGCCGTACATGGCGCCGGGGCTCGTCACACCCGAGAAGGCCGCCCGGGGAAAGCTGCCGACGGATGTCTGGTGGCACACGATCGTGCCGACCACGGGGCGGGAGAAGACCGGATACCCGACGCAGAAGCCCGAGGGCGTGCTGCGGCGCATCGTGCAGGCGTCGAGCCGGCCCGGGGATCGGGTGCTCGACCTCTTCGCCGGGTCGGGGACGACCGGCGCCGTGGCATCCGCCCTGGGACGCGACGCCGTGCTCGTGGACTCGAACCCCGAGGCGATCCGCGTGATGCGCGATCGGATGCCGCACGCCGAGGTCCGGACCCTCCCCGGCGCCTGACGTCGTCCTCTTCCGGGCCGCCCCGCGAGCGACGGAGGAGCGAGCCGAAACGTCGCGGGCTGTGTGGCGGACGATGGGGCGTTTCGTCTCGCTTCGCTCGCGGGGCGACCGGAGGCGGGTCACCCGCGACGTGGGGCGTTTCGTCTCGCTCGTTCCTCGCTCGCTCAACGACCGGAGGGTCAGCGACCGGGGTGTCACTCAACGACCGGAGGGTCAGCGACCGGGGTGTCGCTCAACGACCGGAGGGTCAGCGACCGGGGTGTCGCTCAACGACCGGAGGGTCAGCGACCGGGGTGTCGCTCAACGACCGGAGGGTCAGCGACCGGGGTGTCACTCAACGACCGCGGGTGGCGAACGCCTCGGCGAGGGCGTCGCGGACGGCACGGATGCGGTCGTCGTCGCGCGCGGCGGTGCGCACCGCGGTGAACACCTCACGCACCGGATGCCCCGGCAGATCGGCCAGGGTGGTCGTCGGCTGCGACGACCCCCAGATGAGATCGGGGATCATCGCCACCGCGTGTCCCGCCTCGACCAGCCGCACGTGAGCGGTGAGGTCGTCTGCTTCGAACCGGACATCGGGCTCGAAGCCCGCCGCCCGGCACTGCTGCACGGCCCACTGCCGAACGGCCGTGCCTGCCGGCTCCATCACCCAGGCGCGATCGCGCAGCGCGTGCAGCGGCGCGGGCTTCTCCGTCGGCGGCAGGGCGATGCGGATCGGGTCCTCGCCGAGCAGGTCATGATCGACACCGTCGTGGCGTTCGCGGGTGTGCCCGGGATACTGCTCGGCGATCACCAGGTCGAAGCGACGGGCGGCCAGTTCGAACAGGCTCTCCTCCGGCGGCAGCTCGGCGAGCTCGACGCGCAACCGCGGCATCCGCTCGGCGAGGATCGTGAGCGCCGCGGGCACGATCGTCTCGGCGGCGGTCGGCATGGCGGCGATCCGCGCCGGTTCGAGGGCGCTCAGGTCGGTGGTCAGGGCGGCGCGGGCCGCCTCATCGAGCTCCAGTGCCCGGGCGGCGTGCTCGGCGAGAATCCGTCCTGCCGGTGTCAGTCGCACCCGCCGGCCGTCCGGTTCGAGCAGGGCGACGCCGGCCTCGCGCTCCAGCAGCGACAGCTGCTGCGACACGGTCGAGGGGCTGTAGGAGAGGGATGCGGCGACCTCTGCGATCGTTCCGCGCAGCGCCAGCTCGTGCAGCATCCGCAGCCTGCGCAGCTCGAACATCCGGCTCCTTCGGGAATTGGCGCGTTTCGTCTCGGTCGCTGGCGCTCCCTCGCTCAACGACCGGGGCCAGACCGGTCGTTGAGCGAGCGGAGCGAGACGAAACGCGCTGAATCAACTGATTAGGTATTCCGAACATTATCCATCGAGAACGGTCGCTTTTCACAGAGGGTCGCAGCGCGCACACTGAGATCATGACCACCCCTGTGCCCGCTGCCGAAACATCCGTCTCCGACCTCGCGGACCTCGCCGACGACGCCGTCGCACTGGTGCGCCAGTGGCTCGTCGAGAGTCGCGAGGTGCCGGTGGATGCCGCCGGTGAGCGCCTCGCCGGCGTGCTGCGCGACCCGAACGGCCTCGACTTCACCGTCGGCTTCGTCGACGGCGTCGTGCGCCCGGAGGACACCCGGGTCGCCGCGCAGAAGCTCAAGGAGCTCGTGCCGCTGACCCCGAAGTTCCTGCCCGGCGTGATGCGCGGCGCGATCGGCCTGGGCGGCGCGACCGCCACCATGCTGCCCGGCATCGTCGTCCCCTCGGCCCGTGCCGTGCTGCGCCAGATGGTGCGCCACCTCATCGTCGATGCCCGCGACGAGAAGCTCGGCGCCGCGATCAAGCACATCCGCGAGACGCAGGGCGTGAAGCTCAACATCAACCTGCTCGGCGAGGCCATCCTCGGCCGCGACGAGGCCGCGCGGCGTCTGGAGGGCACCCGCCGCCTGCTGCAGCGCGACGACGTCGACTACGTCTCGATCAAAGTCTCCTCCACGGTCGCCCCGCACAGCCCGTGGGCGTTCGACGCCGCCGTCGCCGACGCCGCCGAGGCGCTGCTGCCGCTGTACGACATCGCCGTCAAGGGCGACAAGTTCATCAACCTCGACATGGAGGAGTACAAGGACCTCGATCTGACGATCGCGGTCTTCACCGGCATCCTCGACCGCCCCGAGTTCAAGAACCTCGAGGCCGGCATCGTGCTGCAGGCCTACCTGCCCGACGCCCTCGGCGCCATGATGCGCCTGCAGGAGTGGGCGGCCGCCCGCGTCGCGGACGGCGGAGCGCCGATCAAGGTGCGCGTCGTGAAGGGCGCCAACCTGCCGATGGAGACCGTCGACGCCGAGTCGCACGGCTGGGAGCTGGCGACCTGGTCGACCAAGCAGCAGTCGGATGCCTCGTACAAGGCGGTGCTGGAGTACGCGCTGCGCCCCGACCACGTCGGCAACGTCCGCATCGGCGTCGCCGGCCACAACCTGTTCGACATCGCCCTGGCCTGGCTGCTCGCGAAGCGCCGTGGCGTCGAGAACGGCATCGAGTTCGAGATGCTGCTCGGTATGGCCACCGCGCAGGCGCAGGTCATCAAGCGCACCGTCGGCTCGCTGCTGCTCTACACCCCGGTCGTGCACCCCGACGAGTTCGACGTCGCGATCGCCTACCTGATCCGTCGTCTCGAAGAGGGTGCGAGCCAGGAGAACTTCATGTCGGCGGTCTTCGACCTCGATGACGACCCGAAGCTCTTCGACCGCGAGAAGGAGCGCTTCCTGGCCTCCATCCGCGACGTGCCGACCGAGGTTCCCGGCCCGAACCGCGTGCAGAACCGCCAGCTGGCGGCCGCACCGGCGCCGACCGACGGCTTCGTGAACACTCCTGACACCGACCCCTCGCTCGCCGCCAACCGGGAGTGGGCCGACGGCATCCGTGCGCGCATGGCCGAGTCGGAGCTCGGCAACGCGGCCGTCGCGGCGAACACGCTGTCCACCGCCGACGAGGTCTCCGCGCGCATCCAGGCGGCCGTCGCCGCCGGCGAGGCATGGCGGGCACTCGGTGCCGAGGGTCGCGCGGCGATCCTGCACAAGGCGGGCGAGGTCCTCGAGGCGCGTCGCGCCGACCTGCTCGAGGTGATGGGCTCCGAGGCCGGCAAGGTCATCGAGCAGGGTGACCCCGAGGTGTCCGAGGCGATCGACTTCGCGCACTACTACGCCGAGAGCGCTCGCAAGCTGGCGCAGGTCGACGGCGCCGAGATGCACGCGGTCGGCCTGACCGTGGTCACCCCGCCGTGGAACTTCCCGGTCGCGATCCCCGCCGGCTCCACGCTGTCGGCGCTGGCCACCGGCTCCCCGGTGATCATCAAGCCCGCCCGCCAGGCCCGCCGCTCCGGCGCGGTCATGATCGAGGCGCTCTGGGAGGCCGGCGTGCCGCGCGACGTGCTGCAGTACGTTCAGCTCGACGGTCGCGAGCTCGGTACCCAGCTGGTCAGCGACCCTGCCGTCGGCCGTGTCATCCTCACCGGCGGCTTCGAGACCGCCGAGCTGTTCCGCGGCTTCCGTCAGGACCTGCCGCTGCTCGCCGAAACCAGCGGCAAGAACGCGATCATCGTCACCCCGTCGGCCGACCTCGACCTGGCCGCGAAGGACGTCGCCTACTCGGCGTTCGGCCACGCCGGCCAGAAGTGCTCGGCCGCCTCGCTGGTCGTGCTGGTCGGCTCCGCCGCGAAGTCCGAGCGGTTCCGCCGTCAGCTCGTCGACGCGGTGCGCTCCTACGACGTGGGTTCGCCGGTGGACGGCTCGAACCGCATCGGACCGCTGATCGGCCCGGCCGAGGGCAAGCTGCTGGGCGCTCTCACCACGCTGCACGCGGGCGAGTCCTGGATGCTCAAGCCCGAGAAGCTCGACGAGGACGGGCAGCTCTGGCGTCCCGGCATCCGTGACGGGGTGAAGCGCGGATCGGAGTTCCATCGCGTGGAGTACTTCGGCCCGGTGCTCGGCATCATGACCGCCGACACCCTCGACGAGGCGATCGACATCGTCAACGACATCGACTACGGCCTGACCAGCGGCATCCACTCGCTCGACGAGGACGAGATCCAGCAGTGGCTGGCGCGCATCGAGGCCGGCAACGTCTACGTCAACCGCGGCACCACGGGCGCGATCGTGCAGCGCCAGCCGTTCGGCGGCTGGAAGAAGGCCGCCGTCGGCGCCGGCTCAAAGGCCGGCGGCCCGAACTACCTGGTCGGCCTGTCCGAGTGGACGGATGCTCCGGTGGCCTCCGCCACCGCACTCGACGAGCTGGGCTCGTCGGCCGTCACCCTCGTCGAGGGTGCGGACGCGGAGTGGCTGCGCGGGGCGATCGCCACCGACATCGACGCCTGGGCGTCGGAGTTCGGCGTGGTGCGAGATGCCACCGGCCTGACCACCGAGCAGAACCTGCTGCGCTACCAGGCCGTGCCGGTCACGGTGCGCTACGAGGGGGAGCGCGTCGCCGAGCTGCTCCGCGTCGCCGCCGCCGGTCGCCGCGCGGGTTCGCGAGTGACCGTGAGCACCGCCTCGGTGCTGCCGGCCGCCGTGGCCACCTGGCTCGGCTCGCACGACGTGGTCGTCGCCTATGAGGACGGCACCGCCTGGGCCACGCACGCGCAGCGCCTCGCCGCCACCGACGGCCGGGTGCGCCTGATCGGGGCATCCGCTCTCGAGACGGCGGCCGCCGTCAACGGCGCGCCGAGCCTCGCGCTGTACGCGAACCCGGTCGTCGCCGCAGGTCGGGTGGAGCTGCTCACGTTCCTGCGCGAGCAGGCCGTGTCGATCACCTCGCACCGCTTCGGCACCCCGCACCGCTACGAGGTGCCGGTGCTGCAGCCCGTGCGCTGACCCGCCCATATCCCCGAGGGGTCAGAATCTGCCGCATCCCGCCCTGTGGATGCCGCAGATTCCGACCCCTCACCCGGGTCACGAGTGCAGCGAGAACTCCAGCGTCTCGCCGGCGGTGCCGGACACATCGATCGTGAGGCGCACGCCGTCACGGCGCTGCGACACCGAGACGCGGCGGGCATCCGTGCCTTTCGCGCGCCGCACGCGGGTGTCCGCGAGTTCGATCACCAGGCGCGACGCCGACTGAGTCGGATCGCTCACCGACATCCGCACCATGCCCGGGGTCTTGCGGGCGATGACGCAGGCGGTCCGGTCGACCGAGATGTCGTCGACTCTGCCCGCCTTCCAGAACGCGACGGCGGTCACATGTCGGGAGTGCCTGATCGCCTGGGCCGTCTCGTCGTTGCGCAGCACCTCCGCCTTGGGCGACCGGGCCGCGGCGGCCGTCCTCTTCGCATCCGCTCCCGGCAGCACGAGGTAGGCGTATCCACCGCCCGCTCTCGAGCCGGTTCCATGCGACAGGGCGAGAGTGCCGTACATCCGCCGATGAACGACCTCGGTGCCCGCCGCCGTTCCGGTGTTGATGCCCTGCCAACTCCCCTCCCGGGCAGCGACGCCCGCGATGACCCGCGCGGCGCGGTCCAGGAACACGTATCCGCCCACGCCGTCCAGGTGCGCCCATCGGGCTCGGGGGAGCGTCCGCTCCACTGTCACCGGGCGGCCGTCCACGACGAGTCGTCGAGCGTCCTCGCCGAGGTTGCGGTGCTCGACGATCGTGCGCAGTTCCCCGTCGCTGCCGGTCGAGATCCCGGTTCCCAGCGCGACGATCCCGTCGGGCAGCGTGAACCAGGCCTTCCTGGCGACCAGACCGGTGCCACCGGGGGCCACCAGGTGCATCGCCGCGAGCGCGGTGTCCTCGAAGGTCACACCGCCGGTCCACTCGTTCTGCGGCGTCTCCTCGCCCCACTCGCCCTCCGGGTTGCGGGGCAGCGGAGTGAGGTCGACCGTGGTGCCGGCAGGGGCAGCCAGGTCGGAGGTCGGCCAGAACTCGTCGTCGAAGTGGTCGTCGTCCTCGCGCAGGTACAGGTACGTCATGCCCTGGCTGGTCTTCACTCCCGTGAAGTTCTCCGCCTCGGTGCCCTCGTGCCAGGCGATGCGGTTCGAGCACATCGCCACGCACAGCGCCCAGGCGCCGTCGGCGGAACGGTGCACGAGCCGGTCCATCGCGGGGAAGAACCGCGGGCCCGTCGGGTCGGCGACAGGGGCGACGTCGGATCCGAGCAGCTCGGTCACCAGCGACAGCCGCACGATGCTCGTGGTCGCGGTGATGTTCGCGGCGGTGTTGCCCTCGATCCACTGCCGGCACAGACCGCGCCAGCGCGCCGCCGTCTTCGCATCCGCGGACTGCGCAAGGCGCAGGGTGTGCTCGATGAGGTCGTTCCCGTCGGTGATGCTGCGTTCGGCGAAGCGGGAGACCGCACGGCCGCGGACGGAGTCCATCATCTGGCCGCGGAACATGAGGGGCGCGAACGAGCTCTCGACCACCTTGGTGATGTTGCTTCGGCTGGGATCGGTGATGTCGAACGAGCTGCCCGCCAGCAGCGAGAACAGCTTCGCCAGTCCGCCGAGCAGCACCAGACCGTAGGTGCCGGTGTAGCCGATCGTGGAGTGCTGGACGAAGGAGCCGTCGCGGAAGAACCCGTTGCCCGAGGTCACGTACTGCCAGGTGTCGCTCAGTGCCGAGACCGCACTGCGGAGCAGCTCGGCGTCGGGCTGCACGATGGAGCGGACGATGATCGACTGGCAGATGTCGACCCGATTGGCGCCGTCCGAGAACTGCGGGCCGCTGGGATGCTGCTGCTTGCGCGGATCGCGCTCGGGCAGGAAGTGATCGATCGCAGCGCAGTAGGCGTCGATCTCGGACTGCTGCAGCCGGTCGTGCAGGATCGCCATCGCGTTCGCGAGCGGCTGCGCTGCGCCGATGTTCCATGACCACCAGTTGCCCCACCACGAGGTGCTCGTGTTGTAGATCTTCTCGTGCATGTGCGCGAGCCCGCGAAGAGCGGTGTCGAGCACCGCCTGGGAGCCCTCGTGCTTCGAGCCGGGCGTGGCCCACGACACCGCCAATGAGAGGATTCCGACGTAATTCATCCTCATCGAGTTCGACTTCGCGATGTCGGTGGCGCCGATCGCCCAGTCCTGATCGGAGAAGAACCGGGTCGCGGTGGGGCTCACCTTGGCGAGCAGTGTGTCGGTCGCCTTGTCCTGCTTCGCGATGGCGGCGGCGAAAGCGGTGGGGTTCGCGGCGATGATGCCGCGGCCGGTGAGCGTCTCGACCCAGCGCAGGCGCAGGGTCTCGAGTTCGGGCACGCCGACGGCGAGCGGACGGACGGATGCGGATACGGCGAGCGGGCCGGTCTGGGCGAACAGGACGGCGGCCGCGGCCAGGCCGCCGAGCTGCAGCACGTTCCTGCGGGAGGGGGTGAGCATACGATCTCCTTCGGTCGATGCCAGCGACGCTAGGAGCAGGAGAGACGAGGAATCAATGTTGATTCCTCGTCTCGTGCGTCGGTTGACTGGGCGGATGAGTGCGAGACCCGACATCCTCGTCGTGATGGCCGACCAGTTCCGGGCCGCGGCGATCGAGCCGGGCGGCGACCCGGTCGCCACCCCGCATCTGGACCGGCTCGCGGCCCAGGGATGCCTCGCCCGCCAGGCCGTCAGTTCGTACCCGGTGTGCAGCCCGCACCGGGCGATGTTCCTCACCGGGCGCCGTCCCGCCGAGAACGGGGTCACGCTCAACGTGCACTCCGAGTCGGCGCAGGACGGCGTCGGCCTGCGCGACGGGCTGCCCACCTGGGCGAGTGCGCTCCGCGACCAGGGGTACCGCACCGGCTACATCGGCAAGTGGCACCTCGAGCCGCCGGCGGCCGATGATGAGCGCTTCGGTGAGGGGCGTCGCGATGACGGCAAGGTGTGGGATGCCTGGTCGCCGAAGAATCGCCGGTTCGGCTTCGACTTCTGGTACTCGTACGGGGCCGCCGATCGTCACCTCGCCCCGCACTACTGGACCACGGACGCAGGACGGGACGCCCGCGTCGACGTGGATGCCTGGTCGGCTGAGCACGAGGTCGACGTCGCGCTGGAGTTCCTGGCGGCGGCCGACGGGCCGTACGCGCTGATGGTGTCGCTGAACCCGCCGCATCAGCCCTTCGAGCAGGTGCCTGAGCGCTATCGGCGGCTCTACGCCGACCGCACGGAAGAGGAACTGCTGGTGCGTCCGAACGTGCCGCGCGGCACGCCCGCCGCCGAGGAGGCGGCCGAGGTCGCCCGCGACTACTTCGCCGCGATCACCGGCGTCGACGAGCAGCTCGGCCGGTTGGTGGCCGCCGTCGAGGCATCCGGCCGGCCGACGGTGCTGCTGTTCACCGCCGACCACGGGATGCAGCTGGGCAGTCACGGCCTGCTCTACAAGAACGTCGCCTACGAGGAGTCGATGCGGCTGCCGCTGATCGTGCACGCCCCCGGCCTGGTGTCGCCTGGGACCTGCGACGCGACCATTTCGTCGCTCGACTTCGCCCCGACGATCCTGGGCCTGGCGGGTCTGCACGCCGGGGCGTTCGAGGGGCACGACCGTTCTCCTCAGTTGCGCGGGGAAGCCGGCGGCGGGACGGACCCCGTGGTCTATTACCGCTACGCGTCGCGCAGCGACCCGTCCAGCGCCCGAGGGCTGCGCACGCCGCACGAGAAGCTCGTCGCCACCTGGCATCCTGAGAGCGGGCTGCAGATCGAGTTCTTCGCGCTGAACGCCGACCCTTACGAGCAGGGCAGTCGGCCGGATGCTCCGGGCGCCGCGCGCCTCGCCGGGATGTTGCTCGCCGGGCTCGCTGCTGACGGAGATGCTTGGGCGGGGCGCGACGCGCTCGCGGCAGCGATGCTCACCTGAGTATTACCGGTCATACTGGAATCCATGAAGACCGCGATCTCCGTACCCGATCCCGATTTCGAGCGTTTCGAACGGGTCGCTGAGCAGCACGGCATGAACCGCTCCGAGTTCTATCGCCGCGCCGGCGAGCGTTTCGCGGACGCGCTGGAAGGCGGCTCGGAGTTGACCCGCATCGCTGACAGCGTGCTCGCTCGGGCGGCCCACTCCGACGAAGACCTCTTCGTACGGGAGAACGAGCGCATCCAGCGCGAGGGCGCGGACTGGTGATCTCGCGCGGCGACATCGTCTGGGTGGACTTCGGCGTTCCGCGCGGTTCGGAACCAGCGAAGGTGCGACCGGCCGTCGTGCTGCAGGCGGAATGGCTGCTCGAATCGAGCATCGACACGGTGCTCGTCGTGCCCTTGAACTCCAACGTCGCGCTGGAGGCCTTTCCCGGCAACGTGCTTGTGCCCGCCGAGGCGTCGGGACTGGACCGGGACTCCGTGGCGAATGTCACGCAGGTCGGCCCGGTGAGCAGGGAGTTCCTCGACCCCTGCCCGGCCGGGACCGTGCCCGCGTATCTGCTCGGGCAGATCGCGGCGGGCATCCGCCTGGTGATCGGGATCTAGGCGATCCCCACGTCCGCGCGCCAACGGTCGTGAGCCGCCCGCAGCTCGCGCACGAGCTCGGGTCGGCCCTCCGCGAGGTTCTCCGCCTCGCCGCGGTCGGAGGAGAGGTCGGTGAGGAACAGGCCGTTCCCCGTCACGGTGTGCTCGGTGCGCGCGACGTACTCCGCGGTCGGGTCGTCGCCCGACACCGACAGCAGCTTCCAACTGCCGCGGCGCACCGCCCACTGCCATCCGCAGTCCCAGTGCAGCTCTCGAGCGGCGTCGCCGGTGGCATCCGCCAGCGAGCGGCGCAGGTCGACGCCGTCGCCCGTGTGCTCGGTCCCGGCGGCGGCCGCGAACGTCGCGGCGAGATCGAGCGCGCTGACCGGCTCGGCGACGACGGAGCCGGGTGCGGTCACCCCGGGCCAGCGCACCAGGAAGGGCACCCGGATGCCGCCCTCCCAGAGCGTGTACTTGGTGCCGCGCAGGTCGCCGTTGTCGCCGTAGTTGCACTGCGAGCCGCCGTTGTCGGTGAGGTAAACGACGATCGTGTCCTGTCCGTCCACCGCGTCCAGCAGCCGGCCGATCGCGCGGTCCATCAGCTCGAGCTGGGCCAGGTAGTAGGCGCGCCCGTCGGGCAGGTTCGGGCTGATCGCGCCGTCGTACCAGTCCAGATACTCGGATGCCCCGGGGTGCCAGTCCTCGAAGCCCTGCAGCCCGCGGGCCTCGAGCTCGTCGTCGGGCAGCTGCCAGCAGAAGTTGTGCACGGCGTTGAAGGCGACCATCGCGAAGTACGGCTCCTCGGCGGCACGCCGTCCGATGAAGTCGATCGCGCGGTCCGCGATCTCGTCTGTGGTGAAGCCGTCGAACTCGGCCGGCTCCTCGCCCGACCAGAACGGCTGCACGCCCATCGGGCGGGCGGCGTCACCGTACTCCTCGACGGCCGCGACGGAGTGATGCCGGTAGTGCAGCCGGCCCATCGACTGCCCGGCCAGCCCGTAGAACGACTCGTCGAAGCCGTGGTGCGGCGGCGCGCCACGGTCGGCGGAGGTCTCGTCGCCGTAGTGCACCTTGCCGAAGTATCCGGTGGCGTACCCGGCGGTGCGCAGCGTCTCGGCGATGGTCGGCGCGGTGCCGATGTGCGCCGAGTCGAACCACAGGCCGCCCCAGCGCTGCTGGTACTGCCCGGTGATCATGCCGGCTCGCGACGGCGAGCAGATCGGTGCGGTCACATATGCGTCGGTGCAGGTGGCGCCCTCTGCGGCCAGCCGGTCGAGTGCCGGCGTGTTCACGCCGGGAGTGCCGTGAGCGGAACGATCGGCATAGCCGTGGTCGTCAGAGACGATCAGCAGGATGTTCGGGCGGGTCACAGTGCCTCCGGTGATGTGGACGATTCGTCTCAGCGTACGGCGGGGTCCCATCCGGGCGGTGCGAAGGCGCCGGCCGGGTCGTCGCCCAGCGGTGTCAGCTGGCCTGCGCCCCAGACGGGCAGCGCCGATCCGTCGAACTCCCGCGTCGCGTGCTCGGCGAACCAGCCGTGCATCCGCCGGCGCAGGTCCGCGAGCTCGGCGGCGCGAGCCGGATGGTCGATGAGGTTCGCGCGTTCGCCGGGGTCGGCCTCGAGGTCGTAGAGCTCGTGCGGTCCGTACGGGTAGCGGTGCACGTACTTGTGCCGCCGCGTGCGGATCATCCGCACCGGCCCGTACTCGCTGTGCACCACCACGACGCGATCGTCGTCGGCTGCCTCGTCGGCCCCGTCCGCGAGGAGCGCCGCGAAGCTGCGCCCCGGTCCCGCTTCGAACGCGTCGCCGTCGACACCCGCCAGCTCCAGCAGCGTCGCGGGGAAGTCGTAGGCGCTGAGCAGCTCGTCGACCACCCGTCCCTGCGCCACCCGTCCCGGAGCGGCGACGATGAACGGCACCATCACCGACTCGTCGTACATGTTCATCGGGAAGGTGCCGTTGCCCTTGCCCCAGATGCCGTGCTGACCGCAGTTGAATCCGTTGTCGCTGAGGAAGACGACGATCGTGTCCTGCTCCAGATCGTGCGCGCGCAGGCTCTCGAGCACGCGTCCGATCGCGGCATCCATCGCCGTCACGGCGGCGAAGTACCCGATCAGCGCTTCGCGGGCGTCTGGCTCACCGCCGATGGGACCGCCGCCGAGCGTCTGCAGCCAGGGGTGCGGCTCCTCCTGCGGGCAGCTCTCGAAGGCGCAGTCCCGGTACAGGTCGGTGAACTCGTCCGGATGCTGCCCCGCGAAGGGCTTGTGCGGAGCGGTGAAGTTCACGGCTAGGAAGAACGGCGCGTCCTGCTGGGCCTCCTCTTCGAGGAACGCGATGGCGTCGTCGGCGATGGCATCGGTGAGGTAGCCCTCCGCGATCTCCGGTTCCGCACCGCGCAGCATCGGGGCGGCGTGGTACGGACTGCCGCCGCCCTGCAGGGCGTACCAGTGCACGAAGCCGCGCCGGGGCACGTCGCTCGCCCCGAGATGCCACTTGCCGCTCAGTCCGAGCCGGTACCCGGCATCCGCCAGCGCATCCGTGTACGCCGGCATCCCGGCGAGGAGGTCGACGCTGTCCGGGCCGGTGTGCGGGCCGTCCAGGTAGTCGTGCACGCCGTGTGCGGACGGGATTCGGCCGGTGAGCAGACTGGCACGGGCGGGCGAGCACACCGGCGATGTGCAGAAGAACCGGTCCAGCCGGGTGCCGCGGGCGGCGAGTCCGTCGAGCACGGGCGTGCGGATCTCGGCGTTGCCCGCCGCGCCGAGTGCCCATGGCCCCTGGTCGTCGCTGAGGAAGACGATGATGTTCGGGCGGTCGCTCATGCGGGCACTCGCCCGAGGACGCTCGTGGTGCCGGTCTCCGCCGAACGGTAGCTCGCCAGGATCAGCTCGACGACGTGCCGGGCGTGCTCCAGGGGCACCGCCGCAGCGCCGCCCTCGACGACCTGCAGGAAGTCCGCGAGCTGCGCGGTGAACCCGGTCTGGATGTCGTGCTCGGTCGGCTCGTGCAGTACTCGGGTGCGGCCGTCGATCCGCACTGTGGTGCCGGCGCGCGGGTCGGCCTCGACGACGCCGCGCTCGCACACCACGGTCAGGCTGTCGCTGCGCGTCGGCGGGTCGCTCACCACGGTGACCGACACGCCGACCCCGTTCTCGAGCCGCAGCCGCAGGATGCCGTCGGTCTCCACAGGAGACCCGAACCGGTTCGCCACGGATGCGGAGATCTCGGCCGCCGTCGCACCGCCGAACCACAGCGAGCGATCCAGGCAGTGCGCGCCGATGTTGAAGAGGGCGCCGCCGCCGGCCACCTCCCGCGAGAAGAACCAGGGCGACCGCGTGCCCGGTCGGTAGTCGGTGCTGCGGTTGTCGCGGATCAGCTGCACGGCGCCGAGCTCACCGGAGGCGATCATCGCGTGTGCGGCGGTCTTGTCGGGGAGGAAGTGCTGGATGTGGCCCACAGTCAGGGCGACGTCGGCGGCGACGGCCGCCTCGGCGATGCGGTCGCAGTCCGCAACGGAGGTGGCCATCGGCTTCTCGACCAGGATGTGCTTCCCAGCCTGCGCGGCCTCCACGGAGATCGGCACGTGCAGCGCATGCGGGGTGTTCACGATCACCGCATCCACGACGTCTTCCTCGAGCATCCGGCGGTGGTCCGTGAAGACCCGGGCGCCGGGCGCGAGGTGTGCGGCACGTCGTGCCGCGTCCTCGTCGATGTCGCAGACCGCCGTGAGCTCCGCTCCGGCGAGCACCGCTGCCGCGCGCACGTGGAACGGCGCCACGGCTCCCGCTCCGATGAGACCGATGCGCATGTTTCTCCTTGTTCCGTCGTCCTGCATCTCAGGCATCCCGTGCGCCGCACGAGCGGCGGATCACGATGCGGGGCCGGAGCCTGATCTGATGCAGCGGGCAGTCGTCGCCCTCGATGAGTCGCCGCAGCAGCACATCGGCCGCCATCCGCCCGATGCGGTACTTCGGCGGGGCGACCGCTGTCAGCGGCACCTCGGCGAGGTCGGCGACCTCGTCGTCGTAGGAGACCAGGGCGATGTCGTCGGGCACGCTCCGGCCGTCGCGCCGGATCGCGCCCTCGAGCAGCGTCGCCTCACGATCGCCGAACACCAGCGCTGCGGTGGCCTCGAAGTCGCGGACGCGGCGGTACGCCGACTCCGCGGAGTCGGCGACCCAGTCGGCCTTCGACTGCGCGAACTCCAGCGAGCCCGCCAGACCGAGATCGGCGACGGCGTGGCGGTAGCCGCGCACGACCCCGGCCTCCGTGGGCGTGCGCTCGCGGGTGAGCAGAGCGATGCGGGTGTGACCGAGGGCGGCGAGGTGCCGCACCGCATCGTAGGCCCCGCCGCGGTGGTCCGAGCAGACGTGCTCGGTGGTGTCGGCGGGGCCGAGGTCGGGCAGGCTGCGCTCCACCAGCACGACCGGCACGGGCAGCCGCATCAGCTCACGAGCCCTGGCACCCGGATCGTCGATGCCGGTGAGAGTGGGGGCGATGAGCAGTCCGTCGATGTCGGCGTCGAGAAGAGAGGCGATCGCGGAGTCCTCGCGCTCGGGCTCGTACCGGTAGGTGGACAGCTGCAGGGTGGCGCCCGCCGCCGACAGCGACTCGTCGATGCCCTGCAGCACGCGCGGGTAGTAGAGCTGGGTGTCCGGCAGCAGCACGCCGATGCGCCGCCTGGCCTTCTCGTCGCGAGGACGGATGTGCGCCACGAAACTGCCCGCGCCCTGCCGTCGCACGACGATGCGCTCGGCGACGAGCTCGTCGAAGGCTCTGCGCACGGTGGTGAGGGAGAGGCCGGTCTCGGAGGCGAGCTGCTGCTCGGTGGGCAGCTTCTCGCCGGCGGTCCAGGTGCCGGCGAGAATGCCGCGCCGCAGCTGGTCGGCGAGCATCTCGAACTTCAGGCCCTTGGCATCGGCGTCGCGCACCACGGATCCTCGTCGATCGGTCATGGTGCCTCCTCTCGTGGCAGTCCTCTCATTCTTCTGCCGCTGGAGAGAGGAATAAAGAGGGATTCTGCGATCTGCTCGGGATTCCTCTGCTGATATCGCGGTCCGATCTGCCTGCTCCGCTGAAAGGAGGGGAGGATTCTTGGCAATACTCATTGATTGCTCCTTTCTCGACGGGTGATAGTCGTGCTCGGAGCGGCGACGTGGCCCTCCCGAATGAAAGGAAACCCGATGGCGAAGATCCGAAAGCTCTCCGCACTCGTCGTTGTCGGCGCGCTGGCGCTGACCGCCGCGGGCTGCGCATCCACCCAGGGCGGCGACTCGAGCGAGGGTGGCACTCTCACCTACTGGTCGATGTGGAAGGAGGGCGAGGCGCAGCAGAAGGTCCTCGCCTCCGCCATCGACGACTTCGAGAAGGAGACCGGCATCACGATCGACGTGCAGTGGCAGGGGCGCGACAACACGAAGAAGGTCGTCCCCACCCTGAACACCAACAAGGTGCCCGACCTCATCGACGGCTCGTTCGCCAAGCTCGCACCCGTGCTCGCCGAGAGCGGCCAGGCGAAGGCCCTCGCCGACGCCTACGCCACCGAGGTCGAGGGCACGAAGGCCGGCGATCTCATCCCGAAGGCGTACCTGGCCGGCGACGTGCTCACGCGCAAGGGCGAGGACGCGCCGTGGATGCTGCCCTACTCGCTCACCAGCGATGCGATCTGGTTCAACGCCGCGAGCCACCCCGACCTCGTCTCCGCGCCGCCCGCGGACTGGGACGCGTTCATCGCGGAGCTCGACAAGCTCAAGGCGGCGAACGAGGTGCCCATCGCCATCGACGGTGACGTCTCCGGCTACAACGCCTACTGGTACACGGCCGCGATCGTGCACATCGCCGGCCCCGGCGCCCTGAACAAGATCGCCGCCGACAAGTCCGGCGAGGCGTGGGATGCCCCCGAGGCGCTCGCGGCCGCGGAGATGGTGCAGCAGCTCGTCGACGGCGGCTACTTCATCCCCGGCTACAACGCCAGCAAGTGGCCCGCCCAGCAGCAGGCTTGGGCGGGCGACAAGGCCGCTCTGCTGTTCAACGGCACCTGGATCCCCACCGAGACCGGGACCTACGCGGCGGACGGCTTCGAGTACTCCTCGTTCCCGTTCCCGACGGTCGACGGCGGTGACAAGGTCGCACGCGCCGACTTCGTCGGCTTCTCGGTGCCCGCCAGGGCGAAGAACTCCGAGAACGCCCAGAAGTTCGCGACGTTCTTCCTGCAGAAGAAGTACCAGGACGCACTGGGAACCGATGCGAAGATCCTGCCCGTCCGCCAGGACGCCGCGACCAGCCCTGAGATGGAGACCGTGAAGGCGGCGCTCGACTCCGCCGACGCGTTCTACCAGCAGAACGACGGCATCAGCTACCCCGGCTACTCGGAGAAGCTGTTCTGGCCGGCATCCGATCAGCTGGTCCTCGGGAAGATCTCCGCGAAGGAGTTCATCGCGAACATGAAGTCGGGTCAGATCGACTACTGGAAGCAGAACTCATGACCCAGACGGCAGCGATGCCCGGTGTCGCCGGACGGGGTGCCTCACGGGCATCCCGCTCCGGCGGCAACGCCATCGAGAGGGCGCGCAAGCGGCTGTTCGTCCCCTTCGTCGGGCCGGCCCTGCTGCTCTACTCGGTGCTGTTCGTCGGCCCCGCGGTCTATGCGATCTGGATCAGCTTCAACAAGTGGTCCGGAGCCGGCCCGATGGAGTTCGTGGGTCTCGGCAACTACATCCGGCTGTTCTCGGACAAGCTGTTCCTGAAGTCGTTCGGCAACACCCTGCTCCTGCTGTTCGTGGTGGGAGCCGCGATCTTCATCGTCTCCTTCGGCCTGACGCTGGTGCTGCGCGACATGGCCGGCCGCAAGATCGCCCGCTCGGTGATCTTCTTCCCGCATCTGGTCAACGCCATGATCTTCGGCGTGCTGGCAGGATTCGTGCTCAACCCGGGCGGGCTCGTCAACACACTGCTCGGCTGGCTCGGCGTGACCGATCCGCCCGCCTGGCTCGCGCAGGACAACCTGTTCCCGCTGATCATGGTGATGCTCACCTGGATCACCACCGGCTACTACACCACCATCCTCATGGCCGGTGTCGACCGCATCCCGCCGTACTACTACGAGGACTGCGCCCTGGCCGGCGCGAACGCCTGGCAGCGACTGCGCTACGTGATCCTCCCGCTCACCTGGGACGTCTTCGGAACCTGCGCGGTGCTGTGGACCATCTCCTCGGTGAAGATCTTCGAGATCATCTGGATCTTCGGCGGCTCCACCGGCCAGGGCATCCCGCCCACCCAGACCTGGAGCACGGCCGTGTACACGTACGTCACGGCGTTCTCGGGCGAGTCCATCCCGGCGTACGGCATGGCCAGCGCATCCGCGATCCTCTCGCTGGCGCTCGTGTCCGTGCTCGTCGTCCTGCTCCGTCGCGTGATGAAGCGCGACGCGATCGAGTTCTAGGAGTGGCCATGACCTCTGCAGACGTGCTTCCCGAAGAGATCACGACCCGTGCGCTGGTGACACCGCCCGCACGTCGCCCCCGCCGGCGCGGAGCCGCGATCGGACACGACCGCAGCATCGTCCGCGGCATCGGGCTGGTGCTGCTCTGGGCCTTCGTCGTGCTCAACGTCGCATGGATGGTCTGGATGGTGATCCAGGCGTTCCGCGACACCCGCTCGATCCTGAACGACCCGTGGGGCCTGCCGACCTCGCTCGACCCGGCGAACTTCGTGACGGCGTGGACGGTCGGCGACTTCGCCACGGCGACTCTGAACAGCGTCGTGACGACCGGAGTCTCGTCGTTCCTCACCGTCGCGATCGCGGCTCCCGCCGCCTACTACCTCGGGCGGGTGGAGAACCGGTTCACGAGCTCGCTGACCCTGTACTTCGTGCTCGGCCTCGGCATCCCGGCGCAGGTGATCCTCATCCCGCTGTTCGTGATGCTGAACGAGGTGTACCTGACCGACAGCCTGATCGGCCTCAACCTCGTCTACATCGGCGTCTCGATGCCGTTCACGGTCTTCCTGCTGATCGCGTTCTTCCGATCGCTCCCCGCGGAGCTCGAGGAGGCCGCCGCGCTCGACGGCACCACCGCGTTCGGCACGTTCTGGCGCATCACGCTGCCGCTCGCCAAGGGCGGCATCCTGACCGCCTTCGTGCTGCAGGTGATCTCGCACTGGAACGAGACGCTGCTCGCCCTGACCCTGCTGCAGTCCACCGACAAGTACACCCTTCCGGTGGCGCTGATCTCGTTCATCCAGCAGCAGACGTACTCGGGCGCGGACTGGGGCGGGCTGTTCGCCGGCCTCTGCATCGTCGTGCTCCCGATGCTCGCCATCTATCTCTGGCTGGGGCGCCGCCTGACCGAGGGGCTCACCCTGGGCATGGGCAAGTGACCGCCGCGCCGCAGCCGAACCTCCTGGTGGTGATGGCCGACCAGCTCGGCGCCCACGTCATCGACCGGGACGAGGGATGGGTCGACACGCCCCACCTCGATCGGCTGCGCGCGCAGGGCGCCGAGTTCGAGCGGGCGTACGTCACGTTCCCGCTCTGCGTGCCGTCACGCGCGTCGTTCCTGACCGGACGGATGCCGCACGAGCTGGGCATCGGCGGCAATCGGCGTGCGGAACTCCCGCTCGAGGAACCGGGGACGCGCGCGGACAGCCTCGGTCATCTTCTGAGCGCGGCCGGCTACGACTGCGCGTACGCGGGCAAGTGGCACGCGACCGCCGCCAGCGCCCCGCCGGACGCCGGATTCGAGGTGGTGCGGCCGTTCGGCGACCGCGGGCTGGCCGAGGCCTGCGCCGAGTGGATGCGCGGGCGCCGGGAGGCGGAGCGCCCGTTCCTGCTGATCACATCGTTCGACGACCCGCACACGATCTGCGAGTATGCCCGGCGGCAGCCGATGCCCTACGGTGACGTCGACCCGGGTGAGGTGCGGGATGCGCCACCGCTGCCGCCCAACTTCCTGCCGGCACCGTTCGAGTCGGAGGCCGTGCGCCACGAGAAGCACGCGGCCCAGCAGGTGTACGGCACGGGGGCCTACACCTGCGACGACTGGCGCGCCTACCGCGCTGCCTACCGTCGGCTCGTGGAACGCGCCGACGAGTACCTCGGACGGCTGCTGACCGCACTGGATGAGGCGGGCCTGACGGATTCCACGATCGTCGTTTTCACCAGCGATCACGGCGACGGCGACGCGGCCCACCGGTGGAACCAGAAGACGGCGCTGTTCGAGGAGTGCACGCGGGTGCCGCTCATCGTGAGCGGGCCCGGTGTGGTCGCGGGCACCAGGCCGCACCTGGCCTCGGCCGGCCTCGATCTGCTGCCGACCCTGCTGCGCGCGGCAGGGGCAGCAGCACCGGACGGGCTGCACGGCATGCCTCTTGCGCTGGACGGGGAGAGGGGCCGACCGATCGCGTGATCGGCGCCGAGACGCGCTTCGAGCGCGCGGATCCGCCGCTCACCCGCGGACGGGCGATCTGGTGCGGGGATCACAAGTACGCGGTGTACAGCTGGGGCCGGTATCGCGAGCAGCTGTTCGACCTGCGGAACGACCCCGGCGAGCAGCGCAATCTCGCGCTCGAGTCCCGCTTCGATCGGCTGCGCGACGAGCTGCGGGCGAGGCTGCTGCTCTGGTGCCGGCAGACCGGTGACGAGGAGTTCCTCAAGTTCGTCCCGCTGCCCGCGGATGCTCCGGCCGGGACGCGCGAGGAGATCTTCGCGGTCCCGTACTGAGCGGCCGCTCAGGCCAGTGGCAGTGCATCGTCGTAGGCCGAACGTGAGATCGGCGGCACATCGCCGAACACCCGGGTGGTCCCCGGCTCGGTGCGCCACGCGGGCCAGCCGGGGTCGCCGTCGGTGATGAAGGCGACCGCGGCGGCGTGCATGTCTTCCGCGAGCCCCTGCGGCGGAGAGTCCCCGGCCAGCGCGGAGACCCGCTCGGCGCCCAGGCAGTCCCACCAGAACGGCACGTCGAGGCAGTGACTCGACCAGCCGGTCTTCGATGAGGTCCACGCGAACCGGTACGCCCAGGTGGCGGCATCCGCCCGTGACTCGGCCACCCGCACCACCAGCGCACGGAACACGGTGTCGGTGACGAACCGGCCGAACGTCGCCGCGGTGCCCTTGCGGCGCTGCGGGCGGTTCGCCGCCAGCCAGGAGCGGCGCGCGGCCCGCGCCGGCCGCAAGAGCCTCAGCGCGACAGAAGCCGGCACGAACCGCAGGGCTCGCGGCGCGGCATCCATCGCCGGGGTGAACTCGTCGTCGGTCGCACCCAGCAGCAGCGGCTTGCCGGCGCCGACGCCGGCTGCGAGAGAGTCGACGGTCGGACGCTCGATGAGCTCACCGTCGATCACCGGCCCCCAGGGCAACCCGTCGGACAGCACGGCCGTGGTCGCCTGGAGGCCGGTCTTGCCGAGCAGCGACGCCTCGTACTGCTTGCGGGTGAGCGCCCTCTCGGTCGTCGAGCGGAATCCGTCGAGCGTGGGCTCGACGCCGACCGTCTCGGCCAGCAGCGCGCTGCGCCGCTCGACCGTGTCGCGAGGCAGGTCGCCGAGCGCACCCGAGATCGAGATCGCGGAACGGAACAGGTGCTGCGCGGCGGACATGCCCAGCAGCGTGAGCACGGCGCCGCCGCCGGCGGACTGCCCGGCGATCGTGACTCTGGTCGGGTCGCCGCCGAAGGCCGCGATGTTGCGCTGCACCCATTCCAGCGCCGCCAGCCAGTCGCGCACGCCGCGGTTGTCAGGGGCGCCGTCGATCACGCCGAAGCCGTCGAAGCCGAGCCGGTACGACACGGTCACGGTCACCACGCCGTCGCGGGCGAAGGTGCCCCCGTCGTACCAGGGGCTCGCCGGGGAGCCCGAGGAGTAGCCGCCGCCGTGGATCCACACCAGTACGGGAGCCGACCCCGAGCCGGGTCCCTGAGCCTGTCGAAGGGCCGGCGAGAACACGTTCACGTTCAGCGTGGAGGAGCCTTTGATCGACGGCTCGGGGATGAGCGCGTTCGGCTCCTCCCGACGCTGCGGCGTCGCGCCGTAGGCGGTCGCGTCGCGCACCTCGGTCCACGGCTCGACCGGTTGAGGGGGCAGGAACCGACGTGCGCCGGTGGGCGGCGCGGCGAACGGGATGCCGAGGAAGGCGGCGTCCCTCTCGCGGCGGATGCCGCGCACGGGCCCGGATTCAGTGTGGACGATCGGTGCTTCGCTCATCGCCTCCAGTATGGTCCTCACCGGTATGACACGAAGTGTCGCGGCATCCGAGACGCTGTGCCAGACTGTTCCGGACGAAACGCGAGGACTCACGTGACCAGACCTCTCGCCGGGCCCCAGACCCTGCTGCGGACGATGAACGCACGAGCGATCCTGGAGGCTCTCGCCCGACGGGGCGCGCTCACCAGGGGCGAGCTGATGAAGGAGACCGGGCTGTCCCGCACCGCCGTCACACAGGTGCTGCGAATGCTGGAGTCGCGCGACGCCGTGGCATCCGCCGGGGTGGACCGGGCGACCAGGGGACCGGTCGCGACGCGTGTCGGGCTGAATCCTCGGCTGGGACTCGCCGCCGCGATCCACGTCGACCATCACGATATCCACGTCGTGCTCCTCGACGCGACCGGGGCGATCAGGGCCGAGGAGCACGGACCGCTGCCTCTGGTCGACGGACGAGCCGAGGCGATCGCAGGGCTGATCGAGCGCTGCCGTTCCTCGGCGGGCGCGCCGGTGCTGGTCGCCACCGTCGCGGTGCCGGGGATCGTGCGCGGCGACGGCGAGATCCGTGATGACCAGGGGCCCGACGGCGGAGCGTTCCGTACCGCGCTCGCCGAGCGGCTCGGCTGCCCGGTGCGCATCGAGAACGACGTGAACCTGGCCGCGCTCGCCGAACTGTCCGGTCCGATCGGCACCGAGCGGCAGGCGTTCGCGCTGCTGCTGCTCGACGACGGGCTCGGTGCCGCATACATCGTCGACGGCGCGCTGCACCGGGGAGTGACCGGCATGGCCGGCGAGGTGAACTACCTGCCGCAGCCGCCGCTGCCGATCGGGGCGCCGGTGCTCGGGCACACGGTCACCGCCGATCTCGCGCTGGTGGCCGGTCGCGACCCCGCACTGCCGCTGCCCGTGCACCTCGATGCCGCCGCCGCAGGCGACGTGAGCGCGCGCGTGATGGCCGCCGAGGCCGCCCGGCGGCTGGTGCTCATCGCCGGGTCGATCACGCTCGTGCTCGACCCGGGACTGATCGTGCTCGCCGGCGACGCCGCGCACCCGGTGCTGTTCGAGGCGGTCGCCGCAGCCGCAGAGGAGTTCGCCGACCAGCTGCCGCTGTCGTTCGCGCGGTCCGCCTTCGGTGCCGAGGCGCCGCTCGTGGGCGCCGTGCACGAGGCGGCGGATGCGCTGCGCGCCACCCTGTTCACCCGCATCCTCACACCCGAATCCAGCAGAACGTAGAGAACACCGTGCCCGTACCCCTCACCGATCGCCTCGGCCTGCCGCCCGGCACCCGCGCGATCATCCTCAACGCCGACGACTTCGGCATGTGCCGTGCTGCGAACCGGGCCATCACCGGCCTGCTCTCGGACGGCCACCTCGACTCGGCCACCCTCATGATGCCGTGCGCCTGGGCTCCGGCCGCCGCCGCGTTCGCAGCATCCCGCACCGACCTCGATGTGGGCGTGCACCTGGTGCTCACCAGCGAGTGGAGCGGATACCGGTGGCGGCCGCTGACCGGCATCCGCTCTTCACTCACCGACGCCGACGGGTACTTCCCGCGCACCTGCCTCGAGGTCGAGCAGAACGCGACGGAGGAGGAGGTCGCGGCGGAGCTCGCCGCACAGCTCGAGGCGGCGCTCGCCGCCGGCATCGACGTCACCCACCTGGACAACCACATGGGCTCGGTGTACGGGCTCGAGACCGGGCGGGACTTCCTCGCCCAGGTGCTGCCGCTCGCCGCGCGGCACGGGCTGCCCTTCCGGCTGCCGCGCCACGGCACCGAGACGGAGCCGGATGCCGCGATGCAGGCGCTGCTCGCGCAGGCGGCGGCCGTCGCGGATGCCGCGGGCGTGGTCATCCCGGATCGCAGCTGGACGCACCCGTTCCCGCTCGCCGGCGAGGGCACCGACGGAAGAGGAGACCTATGAGCAGGTGGTCTCCGGTTTTCTGGATCTGCTGCGCGCGGTCCCCGCCGGGGTGACCGAGATCTTCCTGCATCCGATGGTCTGTGACGACGAGCTGCGGGCCACGGTGGACTTCGGGGCGACCAAGCGCGGTCACGAGCTGCGGCTGCTCACCGACCCTCTCGTCGCGCAGACGATCGCGGATGAGGGCCTGGTGCGTCTCGGATGGCGCGATCTGCGGGATGTGCAGCGGGCATGAGCCTCATCGCCGGCATCCGGAACCGCCGTCTCGACGGCGCGCCGACACGGGCGCAGAGCATCGCCTTCGGGGCATCCGGCTTCCCCATCCAGCTGATGACGCAGACGTTCTCGGCGTTCGTCGTGTACTTCTACGTCGCGCACCTCGGCGTGCCGGCCGGCTGGGTGGCGGGGGCGATGATCGCGCACGGCATCCTGAACGCCGTGCTGAATCCGGTGGTCGGTGCGCTGTCGGACCGGCTGCGCACGCCGTGGGGGCGCCGGGTGCCGTGGATCGGGCTGGGCATCGTGCCGCTCGTGGTCGCGTTCGCGCTGATCTGGATGCCGCCGGCGCTGTCCGCCGGCGGCCTGATCGCGTGGTTCGTCGTGATCGTGGCCGTGTACGACGTGGCCTTCGTCGTCGTGGTGCTGAACATCTCCGCACTGTTCCCCGAGATCTTCCGCACGACCGGGGAGCGGGCCGCCGGCAACGTGCCGCGGCAGATCTTCGGCATCCTCGGGATGGTGCTGGGCACCGCGATCGCGCCGCTGATCTACGGGTCGCTGGGCTGGCCGGCGATGGCTCTCCTCCTGGGTGCCGTGTGCCTGGGTGTGCTCACCTGGTCGCTCGGGGGCGGGATGATCGAGCGGGTCTCGGGGGTCTCCCCATCGGATGCGGCGATGCCGTGGCGCGCGCAGCTGAAGCACACGTTCACGAACCGGGCGTTCGTGCCGTACGTGATCGGGTCGCTGATGGTGCAGACCTCCGTGGCGATCATCATCGCGGCGATCCCGTTCTACGTGCGGTACTCGCTGCACGCGGCGGAGGGGGACGCCAGCATCCTGCTCGGGGCGATCTTCGTGGCCGCGATCCCGTCGATCGTGGGGTGGAGCGCCTTCGTGCGGCGCACCTCGCCGCGCACCGCGGTGCTGACGGGCGTGGCGATCTTCGGGGTCGCGGTGCTCTGCTTCCTGTGGCCCGCATCCGTGCTCGGCGCCGCCCTGGTCGGGCTCGGTGTCGGTGTCGGCGTCGGCGGCCTGCTGCAGCTGCTCGAGATCATGCTCGGACAGATCATCGACGACGACGCGGCGCGCACCGGGCATCAGCGCGAGGGCGTGTACTTCGGCGTGAACGGCTTCATCGTGCGCGGGGCGGTGGTGCTGCAGGCCGTGGTCGCCGCCTGGGTGCTGACGGCGTCGGGCTTCGACGCCTCGCTCGGAGATGCGCAGCCGTCGTCGGTCGACGCGGGTGTGCGGGTGATGCTCGCGGTCGTGCCGCTGGGCTTCACGGCCCTGGCCTGGCTGTGCTTCTGGCTCTACCCGATCCGCACCGCGGACGTCGTGCGGCCAGTCGCCTCCTGACTCTTCGTCGGGCTTGTCCGGATCCGCATGCCTCTCCAGTTCCGGTCTCACTGGTTGTGGGTGTCAGGGCGGGGCGAACCCGCATCCGTTGACATCGGAGTCAGCGATGCAGCCTGCGTGCTGCCAGTGCAGGGCGTTGTGTCATGCGCTCCACACTGGTGCGCACTGGCCTGGTTCGAAGCCGTTCTCCACAGCCTCTTTCGTGGCTCCGGTCTCGACCGATGCGGGTAATACCCGGGGAGCACCCGCAACGAGTGAGACCGGAGCAGAAGAAGGTCCGACTTCTGTGGAGGACGAGTCGCCAGAGGGGATACGAGGCAGACACTCAACCGAACTGCTTGAGGCGGCGGCGCTCGAAGAGGCGCAGGTGCGGGCGCTCCTCGACCTTCGTCGCGCCGTCGGCGATCCAGCCGTGCCGCTCGTAGAACGTCGCGGCGCGCTCGTTGCCGTCCAGCACCCAGAGGTACGCGACCGGATGCCCGGCATCCTGCAGCGACTGCTCGACGGTGCTCATCAGTGCGTGTCCGACGCCGGCCCCGAAGGCATCCGGATGCGCGTAGATGCCCCACAGCTCGCCGGCATCCGCGATCTCGTCCTCGCGCGGATCGCCGAACGACGCCCAGCCCAGGATGCGGTCCTCGTCCTCTGCGACTATCGTGCGGGACGCCGGGCCGTCGCTTCGCCGGTGCGGCTCCAGCAGGCGTCGCCAGCCCTTCGCACGCTCGGTGATCGACAGATCGTCGAGCACCGGCTGCGGCAGCAGCCCGCGGTACGCCGCCTGCCAGGACCGGACGTGCACCACGGCGATGCCGTGCGCGTCGTCGGGTGTGGCGGGGCGGATCAGCATCCCGTCATCCTATGGCCGTCGCCCGGGGCCGCCGAGGCGGGAAGGCGCCGCGAGGCTCCAGTCGCAACGGGTGAGGGTCAGTCACCGGATGCACCCGCGGGGAGCGAGACCGGAGCAGGGAGATGTCCGCTCGACTGGGCGCCGGTCCGTCTCCCCGCCGCTCCGGTCGCAACGGATGCGGGTTATCTGGAGGGAACACCCGCAAGGAGTGAGACCGGAACGGAGGAGCGCCCGGGCGCGCGGGCGGATCAGGCGTCGCGGCGCGGGCCTGCGGACGGGGCGACCGTGAAGATGTGCGGAGCCGCAAAGCCGGCATCCGAGAACGCCCCCTCCACGGCATCCGTCACCGTGGCGACGTCCGCGTGCGCGACCAGCGCGATCGCTGCGCCGCCGAAACCGCCACCGGTCATCCGCGCGCCGATCGCCCCGGCGCGCAGCGCGGCGTCGACGGCGGTGTCGAGCTCGGCGACCGAGATCTCGAAGTCGTCGCGCATCGAGGCGTGCGAGGCGGTGAGCAGGTCGCCGATCGCCTGCGGACCGTCCGTCCGCAGCGCGGCGACCGTGTCGAGCACGCGCTGATTCTCGGTGACGATGTGCCGCACCCGGCGGAAGGTGGTCTCGTCCATCAGCGCGGCCGCCCGCGGCAGGTCCTCGACAGACACATCGCGAAGCGCCGGCGCACCCAGCCGCGCCGCGCCGCGCTCGCAGGCGTCCCTCCGATCGCGGTACCCGCCGGTGGAGTGCGCATGCTTCACACGGGTGTCGATCACGAGCAGTTCGAGTCCGGCATCCGAGAATCCGGTCGGAACGGACTGCGTCTCGAGCGAGCGGCAGTCCAGGAAGGTCGCGGCGTCGGCGACGCCGAGCATCGACGCCATCTGGTCCATGATGCCCGTGGGAGCACCGACCGCCTCATTCTCGGCGCGACGTCCGGCGCGCGCGAGGGTGACGGGGCCGAGGTCCAGGTTCCAGAGATCGTTCAGAGCGGATGCCACGGCGCCCTCGATCGCGGCGGAGGACGACAGCCCGGCGCCGACCGGCACGTCGGAGGCGATCGCAAGATCGACGCCCCGGATGCCGGGAGCCGACGCATCCAGTTCGCGCAGCGCCCAGGCGACCCCGAGCGCGTACGCCGACCACTCGGGCACCCGCAGGTCGCCGTCGGAGGGGAACAGCGAGGACAGATCGTCCAGCGCGACCTCGACCGCCTCGTCGGCGAACGTCGACGCGACCCGGATGCGGTCGTCGTCGCGCCGTCGCGCCGCGGCGTAGGTGCGATGCGGGATGGCGAAGGGCAGCACGAAGCCCTCGTTGTAGTCAGTGTGCTCGCCGATGAGGTTCACCCGGCCCGGCGCCGACCAGATGCCGTCGGGCGCGGTGCCGGTCAGTTCGCCGAGCAGGTCGCGGGCGGCGGACAGTGCGGTCATGTTCTTCTCCTTCGCTCCGAGATCTGCAGAGTTTCCGAGCCGGATGCCGGAGAGCATCCGGGTCTCTGCAGACCTCCGAGATCTTGCGCCGGGGTCAGGGGGCGGGAACAGACGAGATCGCGTCGCGCAGGCGGGCGGCGGCGTCCTCGGGCAGGATCTCGGCGCTCCAGGCGTTCATGCCGGCCTCGGTTCCGGCAAGGAACTTCAGCTTGTCCACGCCGCGGCGCGGACTGATCAGTTCGAGGTGCAGCCGGGCGGTGTCGCGGCCGACGTGCACGGGCGCCTGATGCCAGCCGGCGATGTACGCGGTCGGTGAGTCGTAGAGAGCGTCGACGCCGCCGAGCAGCCGCAGGTACAGCGGCGCGAGCTCGTCGCGCTCGGCGACTGTCAGCTCGGCGAAGTCGGCGGCGTGCCGGTGCGGCACGAGGTGCACCTCGAGCGGCCAGCGTGCGGCGAACGGCACGAACGCGGTCCAGTGCTGGCCCTGCAGCACGACACGGGAGGACGCCTGCTCGAACTCGAGGATGCGGTCGAACAGGCCGGGAGTCCCATGCGCGAGCAGCTGCTGCGTGCGCGGGGTGACGTACGGGTAGGAGTAGATCTGCCCGTGCGGGTGCGGCAGCGAGACGCCGATCGCCTCGCCGCGGTTCTCGAACGGGAACACCTGCTCGATGCCGGGCAGCGCCGAGAGCGCTGAGGTGCGGTCGGCCCACGCCTCGATCACGGTGCGGGCGCGGGTGGGCGAGAGCGTGCCGAACGACCCGGCGTGCTCGGGGCTGAAGCAGACCACCTCGCAGCGACCCACGCTGGTGCGGCTGCGGCCGATTCCCACCCGCGCCATGTCGTCGAGGCCCTGCGGGGGGTCGATCGCGGCGGGGGCGGTGCCGACGGCGGATGCCAGGGCCGGACCGAACGCGGGGGAGCGGTTCTCGAACACGGCGACGTCGTACAGCGACGGCACCTCGGACGGATTCGCCGGAGTCTGCGGGGCGAGCGGATCGGCGTCGGCGCCCGGCATGAGCACCCTGTTCTGACGCTTCGTGGCGAAGGTGATCCAATCGCCGGTGAGCACGTCCTGCCGCATGATCGCGGTCTCGGGCCGCGGGTCGAGGTCGCGGGCGTCGATGCTGCGCTCGACGGGCAGGGTCGTGTCCGAGTCGTCGTAGTAGATCAGCTCGCGGCCGTCTGCGAGGCGTGTGTCGCGGGCGATGACGCCGGCGCCGAGAGTGCGGATGTTCACGTCAACACGGTACCCGCCCTCCGTGGTAACGTCAACATCGGAACACCTGCACGAGTCGGGAACGCGTGCACGACGGAATCCCGGTCTCGGCTGTGCACCTGTTCCGCGGTCGTGCAGCTGTCCCGAGAATCAGGGCGAAGGAGGACCCGGATGCCGCAGCAGGGACGCGTCTCGATGGCCATGGTCGCCGCCCGCGCGGGCGTCTCCGGCCAGACCGTCTCGCGCGTCGCCAACGACAGCCCGAAGGTCGACGCCGAGACCAGGGCCCGCGTGGAGCAGGCCATGGCCGAGCTCGGATACCGACCCAACCGCGCCGCCCGCGCGCTGCGCACCGGCCGCACGCACACCCTGGGGCTGGTCGCGCAGACGCTCGCCACGGTCGGCAACTCGCGGATGCTGCAGGCGGTCGCCGAATCCGGCGGCATCCCGCGGCTACGCCCTCACGGTCGTGACCCTCGGCCCCGGCGGCGACATCGGTGCGGCCTTCGACAGGCTGCACGACCAGGGCGTCGACGGCGCAGTCGTCCTGAACGAAGCCACTGCGCTCGCCCGCGATACGGCATCCGCGGGGCTCCGCCTGGTCGTCGTGGACTCCCCGCCCGACGACCGCTTCACGATCGTCGGCACCGACCACGCCGTCGGTGCCCGCGCTGCGACCGAGCACCTGCTCGCCGCCGGGCACGGGGCCGTGCACCACCTCGCGGGTCCGGTCGGTTCGTATGCGGCTTCCGAGCGCGAGCGGGGCTGGCGCGAGGCACTCGCCGCGGCGGGCATCGAGGCGCCGCCGGTCGTGCGCGGAGACTGGACCGTCGGCATCCGGTCATGAGCAGACTGCACGGCTGACGGACGCGACCGCGATATTCGCCGCCAACGACCAGATGGCACTCGGCGTCCTCCGCGCCCTGGCCGAGGCCGGCCGCCGCGTCCCCGAGGACGTCGCGGTGATCGGCTTCGACGACATCGCGGATGCCGCGGACTACAGCCCTCCGCTCAGCACGGTCCGCCAGGACTTCGACGCGCTCGGCGAGCAGGCTGTGCAGGCTCTCATCGCCGACATCGAAGGCGCCGCGGTGCCCGAACCCGGTCTTACGACGCCGGAGCTGATCCTGCGCACGAGCGCCTGACCCGGGACTCAGACAGCGAGGCCGCGACGTCGTCCGCGCAGCTGCGAGGAGGAGAATGCCGTGGCGCTGGGCCGCCCAGGGGCGTCTTCCTCCTTGCACTGCGGTGCCGTGGGCGGCGGGACGACACGATCCGGATGCAAGGAGGAAAGTGCCGATGCGGTTGGTCGCGCCGCGACGTTTTGCTCCTCGCACGGCACGGCACGGTAGGCACGGCAGGCAGGGCACGGCACGGCACGGTTCGCACGGCACGGCACGGTAGGCACGGCACGGCACGGCACGGCAGGCACGGCACTCCCCGTCCGGGCGGAACGGCTCAGAACTCGAGCAGCACCTTCGTCGCGCGGCGCTCGTCCATCGCGGGGTAGCCCTCGGCGGCATCGTCGAACGAGAGCGTCAGGTCGAAGACCGCGCCGGGGTCGATCCGGTCGCTCATGATCAGGTCGATGAGGTCGGGCAGGAAGCGGCGCACCGGCGCCGGACCGCCGTGCAGATGCACACCGGAGTAGAAGAGCTCGCTGCCGTCCAGCGTCACGCCGTGCGAGACGCCGACGACTCCGACGTGCCCACCGGCGCGCGTCGCACGAATCGCCTGCTCCATGGACTCCTGGGTGCCGACCGCCTCGATCGTGGAGTGCGCGCCGTAGCCGCCGGTCAGCTCCTTGATGCGCGCGACCCCGGCATCGCCGCGCTCCTCGACGATGTCGGTGGCGCCGAAGCTGCGGGCCAGGGCCTGCCGGTCGGCGTGACGCGACATCGCGATGATCCGTTCGGCGCCGAGTTCGCGCGCGGCGAGGATGCCGAGCAGCCCGACCGCCCCGTCCCCGACGACGGCGACGACCTTGCCCGGTCCGGCCTCGGCGGCGACCGCTGCGAACCATCCGGTGCCCAGAACGTCGGATGCCGCCAGCAGGCTGCGCGTCTGGGCATCAGTCGGCGTGCCGTCGACGCGCACGAGCGTTCCGTCCGCCCACGGGATGCGGGCGTACTCGGCCTGCGTGCCGATCGACCCCATGCCCACGACGTGGATGCAGCGCGACTGGTATCCGGCCCGGCAGATCTCGCAGACACCGTCGGAGGCCATGAAAGACCCGACGACGAAGTCGCCGACCCGGATGTCGCGGACGTCCGCGCCGATCTGCTCGACGATCCCGATGTACTCGTGTCCCATGCGGGTCGGCCGCTTCTGCTTCTCGATCCCGCGGTACGGCCACAGGTCCGATCCGCAGATGCAGGATGCCGTGATGCGGATGACGGCATCCGTCGGTTCGACGAGTGACGGCTCGGGGACATCCTCGACACGGACATCGCCTGGGCCGTGCATGATCACTGCGCGCATCGCTGCTCCTTCAGGTCGGTCTCGTTCCAGTCCACCACCGATCGGATGCCGACGACAGGTGCGACGCTGGTCTGGACAACGGTTTCCGCCCCAAATTCCAAAACAAACACAATCGATCACGTTAGAACGCAAATCGCCTTGAATGGAACACATCCCGTTGCTAACCTCCTGATCTAGACGCCCCGTTCAGCCGGGCCGTTACGACGTTCGAAGGAGATCCCGTGACCAGTCCGACATCGCCGTCGAGCAGCGCTCTGCGCAGCGGATCCCGCGATGCGCTGATCGCCTTCGCCGACCGGCTGCTGGACGGTGCCGCAGCCTGGGCGTCGCCGAACTTCGCCCGCATCACCCCGCCCGGAGACGCCGGCGGATACGGCACCGCCGTCGACGGGCTCGAGGGGTTCGCACGCACCTTCCTGCTCGCGGGATTCCGGATCGCCGGCGCACGCGGTGAAGGCGTCGACCATCTCATCCGTGACTACTCCCGGGGCATCGTGGCCGGCGTCGACCCCGAGGCCGAGGACCGCTGGGTGCGTCTCGACGAGCACCCGCAGGCCAAGGTCGAAGCGGCATCCATCGCCGTGATCCTCGATCTGACCCGTCCCTGGATCTGGGACGGCCTCGACGCCGTGACGCAGCGTCGCGTCATCGACTACCTCGCCCCGGCCGTCGGCGACGAGACCTATCCGCGCAACAACTGGCTGTGGTTCCGCATCGTCGTGCAGACCTTCCTGCGCTCGGTCGGCGGTCCGTGGAGCGCCGATGACATCGCCGCCGACCTCGCCCTGCACGAGTCGTTCGTGCGATCGGACGGCTGGCTGTCGGACGGCGACGACCGCGGATACGACCACTACGTCGGGTGGGCACTGCATCTGTATCCCGTGCTGTGGTCGCGGATGCAGGGGGCCGACGAGCTCGGCGCGACCGAGCGCATCGGCGGCGACGTCGCCGCGCTCGACCGCTATCTGCAGGACGCCGTGCACCTGGTCGGCGGGGGCGGCGCACCGCTCTTCGAGGGCCGCAGCCTGATCTACCGCTTCGCCGCCGCCGCGCCGTTCTGGGCCGGCGTGATCGCGGGTGTGCCGTCCACCCGCGCCGGAACGCTGCGCGACACCGCGATGGCCATCGCCGCGCACTTCGAGGAGCACGGCAGCCCCGACGACGACGACCTGCTGACGATGGGCTGGTTCGGTCCCTGGCGCCGCCTGGCCCAGAACTACTCGGGGCCATCATCGCCGTACTGGGCGTCGAAGGGCCTCCTCGGCGTGGCGCTGCCCGCCGACCACCCGGTGTGGTCCGAGTCCGCCCGGCCGCTCCCGGCGACCGTCGCCGACGACCTGCGGGTCGTCGACGCCGCGGGCTGGATCGTCTCCGGAACAGCGGACGACGGGATCGTGCGCGTGATCAACCACGGCACCGACCACGCATCGCCCGGATCGGTGGTGGGCGACTCCCCGCTGTACGCCAGGCTCGGGTACTCCACCGTCACCGCGCCGCTGCACGACGGTCGTGCGTGGTCAGAGCCGCTCGAGCAGTCCGTCGTGCTGGTCGACGCCACCGGCCGCGGCACTCATCGCGCCGGGATGGAGCTGCTCGCCGCTCGGACCGACGGCGAGACCGCGCTCGCCGGATCCGTCGCCCGCGCGCACTGGATCGCCCCGGACGCCGTCCAGGTGCGGCACGGATCGGGCATCACGGGTGAGGTCGTCGTCGCCGGCGGACTCACCACCTGGTCGATCGTCCGCGGCGCCTGGGAGATCCGCATCGCGACCGTGCATGATCTCGAGTCCGGCGCCGATGCCCTCGAGCTGCGCGTCGGCGGATGGGCCGTCGCGGCCGACGTCGTCGACGGGTCCACCGCGGATGCCCGATCCTGGGCGTCCGCCGACGGTGTCGCGAGCACGCTCGTCGCGCTCTCGGCCGACGGCGTCCCCGACCTCGTGCGGCGCGACGGCGCGAGCCCGCTCGGCGCGCAGGCGCTGGTCCCGGTCCTGCGCTTCCCCGTCCGCGTCGGAGAACCCGTCATCACCGCGGTCCACCTCGCGGCCTCGGTCGCGGCATCCGCTCCGGACGTCGTGCTCGACGCGGATCATGCGACCGTCACGTGGCCCGACGGCGCGCGCAGCGCGCACTCCCTCACCGCCGGCATCCGCCGGCTGACACCGGCGCCACGCCGACATCCCGAACCTCGACCCGAACACCGAACACCTCGCGGAACATCCGCCATCGCAAAGGAGCACCACAGCATGAACCGCAAGATCCTCGCCACCGGCAGCATCGCCGCTGCCGCGGCACTCGCCCTCAGCGGCTGCAGCGGGACGTCGGACACCCCCGACGAGCCGTCCGGCCCGGTCACCCTGAATCTGTCGGCATGGAGCATCGACACGACGCCCGAGTTCCAGGCACTCGCCGACGCGTTCCACGAGAAGAACCCCGACATCACGATCAAGCTCAAGGAGTACGACGCGGCCGAGTACAACACGCTGGTCACCGCCGACCTCGCTGCCGGCTCCGGCCCCGACATCATCACGCAGAAGGAGGTCAAGTTCCTGACCACCTTCCAGGAGGGCGGGCAGCTGCTCGACGTCTCCGACGTGAAGCTGCCCGACGGCATCGGCGGCGCCGACTCGTACAAGGTCGACGGCACGGCCTACGCGGTGCCCTACCGCCAGGACTCGTGGGTGCTGTACTACAACAAGGCGCTGTTCGACGCCGCCGGCGTCGACTACCCCGACGGCAGCTGGACCTGGGACGACTATGCCGACGCCGCGGTCAAGCTGACCAAGGGCGATGCCAAGGGCACCTACATGCATCGCTGGCAGTCGGTCGTACAGGGCTTCGCCAACGCGCAGGACGACGTCAGCGCCCTCGACGGCGACTACGAGCACATGAAGCCGTACTACGAGAGCGCGCTGAAGCTGCAGGACGACGGGGCCCAGGTCGACTTCAACACCTCCAGCGCCAACCAGCTCACCTACCAGGGCGAGTTCGGCAAGCAGAAGGCCGCCATGATGCCGATGGGCACCTGGTTCACCGCGACGCTGATCGCCCAGCAGGCCTCCGGTGAGGCGGACGACTTCGAGTGGGGCATCGCCCCCGCGCCGCAGAAGGATGCCTCGACCGCCGGCACCGACAACACCCCGGTGACCTTCGGAGACCCGACCGGCTTCGGCGTCAACGCCGCGCTCGACGGTGACGAGGCGGCCGCCGCGAAGAAGTTCCTCGGATTCGCCGCCAGCGCGGATGCCGCGAAGGTGCTGGCCGCCATCGGCATCACGCCGGCGCTGATCGACGACTCCATCATCGACACCTACTTCGGTGTCGAAGGCGCCCGACCGACGATCTCTCGAAGTTCGCCTGGTCGACGCACAAGGTCCTCGCCGAGAACCCGACCTCTCCCAAGACCGCCGCGATCCAGGGCATCCTGGGCGACATGCACACCGCGATCATGTCCGGCTCGACCGACGTGGACAAGGCCATCGAGGAGGCGCAGGACCGCGTCGCCAACGAGGTCGGCTGACCGCGGCATCCGACTCGGGGCCGGTCCGTCCGGGCCGGCCCCGCACCACGGCCCCGCACTACCCGAAAGAGTCATCATGACCGCCACAGTCACGCCGGATGCCGGCCAGGCCGCGGGTCCGAGGCGCCGCTCGGCTCTGCGCCGCCGCAACACCCTGATCGGCTGGACGTTCATCCTGCCGAACTTCGCCGGTTTCGCGGCATTCACCCTGATCCCGGTGATCGTGCTGTTCTACATGGCGTTCACGAGCTGGAACATCTTCGGCAAGGCCGACTGGGTGGGCTTCGCGAACTTCCAGCGGCTGTTCGGCGACGGCAGCTTCCGGATCGCGTTCTGGAACACCATCTACTACTCGGCGATGCACATCCCGCTCACCATCGTCGTCTCGCTGGGTCTTGCCCTGTTGCTGAACAACAAGCTCCGCGGGGTGGCCTTCTTCCGCACTGCGGCGTTCTTCCCCTACATCACCTCCATCGTCGCGATCGCGGTGGTGTGGAACCTGCTCTTCAGCCCCGACTACGGTCCGATCAACGCCGTCCTGCGCGCGATCGGCGTCGACAACCCGCCCGGGTGGCTCACCTCGAAGGAGTGGGCGATGCCCGCCGTCGTGATCGTCAGCACCTGGCGGGACATGGGCTACTACATGATCCTGTTCCTGGCGGGCCTGCAGACCGTGCCGCGCGAGCTGCACGAGGCCGCCAGGATGGACGGCGCGAACACCTGGCAGCGCTTCACCAACGTGACCCTGCCGAGCCTGCGTCCCACGATGTTCTTCGTCACCGTCATGCTGACCATCAACTCGCTGAAGATCTTCGACCTGATCCTGGTCATGACCAACGGAGGCCCTGGCCAGGCGACTCTGGTGCTCTCGCAGTTCATCTACCGCAAGGGCTTCGGTGAGAACCAGTTCGGATACGCCTCTGCGGCGGCGGTCGTGCTGTTCTTCATCTGCATCCTGGTCACGATCGTGCAGTTCCTCTGGAACAAGAGGAGGAGCGCCTGATGACCGAGACCCAGCTCATGGTGACCGGGCAGCGCCGGCTGCGCCGGCTGTCCGACCCCGCGCCCGTCCCGTCCCGCCGCGCCGGGGAGCCGACCACCCGCCGCCGGATCGGCCGGCTCTTCGGATACGTCGCCCTCATCGTGTTCGCGATCGGCCTGCTGATGCCGTTCGCGTGGATGGTGCTCAGCTCGCTGAAGAACGCCAACGAGGTCTTCTCCGTGCCGGTGGTGTGGTGGCCCGAGACCTTCGTCTGGCAGAACTACGTCGACATCTGGTCGAAGTCCGACATGCTCACCTGGATCCGCAACACCCTGCTGCTGTCGGTCGTGGTGACCTTCCTGCAGGTGCTCACCGGATCGTTCGCCGCCTACGGCTTCGCCCGGATGCGCTTCCGCGGTCGCGACATCCTGTTCCTCGCCTACATCGGCACCATCGCGGTGCCGTGGCAGTCGTACATGATCCCGCAGTTCATCCTGCTGTCGAACCTGAAGGTGTCGAACACGCTGTGGGCGATCATCCTGATCCAGGCGTTCGGAGCGTTCGGGGTGTTCCTGATGAAGCAGTACTACGAGACGATCCCGGAGGAGCTCAGCGAGGCGGCCCGCCTGGACGGGCTCAGCGAGTACGGCATCTGGCGGCGCATCATGATCCCCCTGTCGGTGCCCGCGATCGCGAGCCTGACCCTGCTGACGTTCGTGAACACCTGGAACGACTACCTCGGTCCGCTCATCTACCTGCGCGACCCGAACCTGTGGACGATCCAGCTCGGTCTGAAGAGCTTCGTCTCGAACCTCTTCGACACCAACTACGCCCTGCTCTTCGCCGGACTGACGATCTCGGTCATCCCGATCGCGATCATCTTCCTGCTCGGCCAGAAGTACTTCGTCGAGGGCATTGCGACCAGCGGCATGAAGGGATGACGGCATGAGGAGGGTCGCGCACGACACCTGGGCGTCCATCCTCGGGGTGCTCTACCTCGGGCTGATGGTCAACCTGCTCGTGCTCATCGCCGCCCTGCCGCTGGTCGTGCTGCTGATGACCACCGACCCGGTGCACTCCTGGCCGCTGATGGCCGCGGCTGCGCCGCTGGCGGCCCCGGCGCTGACCGCCGCGTTCGGTGCGTTCCGCGCGCACGACGAGGGCGAGACGCACGTGGTCCGCGCGTTCTGGCGGGCCTGGCGGGCCACCGTGCGGCCGGCGCTGCTGATCGGTGCGATCGTGGTCGCCGTGGCGGTCGTGCTGCTGGTCGACGTGCGGATGCTGGCGGACACGGATGCCGCCGTGGTGGTCGTGCCGCTGCTCCTGCTGCTCGTCGCGCTCGCGGCGATCAGCGGGCTGCTCGGTCTCGCCGCGGTCGCCGAGGTGCCGGATGCCCGGCTGCGCGACGTGCTGCGCGCGTCGGTGGTCCTGGGGGTGCGGCGCTGGTACCTCCAGCTGCTGTCGTTCGCCGTGCTGGGCGTGCAGTTCGGCGTGTTCACCACCATGCCGGCCATCGCGATCGGCATCACTGCGGCGCCGGCGCTGTACGTCGTGTGGGCCAACAGTCGGCACTGCCTGCGTCCGGTGCTCGATCTCGACGAGGAGCCGGCGACCGTCCCTGCTCGTTGAGCGTGGGAGCCTGCGACCGAGACGGAACGCCCTCCCTGCCGGGTCGTTGAGCCCGCCGGGTCGTTGAGCGGAGCGACGAAGGAGCGAAGACGAAACGCAGAAGACGAAACGCCTCAAGGTCGGCAGGGGCGTTTCGTCTCGCTTCGTCGGCGCCCCGAAGGGCTCAGGCGCTGCGGACCAGGTCGACGGCGCGCACCGGATCGCGCGGCGGCTCACCGGTGACGTACGCCTGCAGCTCATCGAGGGCCGCGTCGGTGAGCCGGCGGGTCTCGGTGCCGAGCGAGCCGGCCAGATGCGGCGTGATCGCCACGTTCGGCAGACCGCGCAGCCCGGATTCGGCAGGGAGCGGTTCGGGGTCGGTCACGTCGAGGATCGCGTCCAGACGCCCCGTGCGGCACTCGGCGAGGAGGGCGTCATGGTCGAGGATCGCCCCGCGGGCGGTGTTGATGACGGTGGCGCCGTCCGGCAGCTTCGCGAGCTGCTCCGCGGCGATCATGCGGAAGGTCGAGGGCAGGTCCGGTGCGTGCAGCGAGAGCACGTCCGCCTGCGGCAGCAGCTCGTCGAGCGGTACGAGCCGGGCGCCGGCTGCCGCGACGGCCTCGGCATCGGCGAACGGGTCGGCGACGAGCACGCGGACCCCCTCGAGCGAGCGGAGCAGATCGACGACCCGGCGGCCGATGCGCGAGTAGCCCACGACGCCGACGGTGCGGTCGAGGTTGCCGATCGATCGCCGCTGCAGCTGGCCGCCCCAGCCGGTGCCGTCCGGATCGGGTGCGCACAGGCCGGGCAGCACGCGCTTGCCCGCGAAGATCACGGCCGCGAGTGTGAATTCCGCGACGGGCACGGCGTTCGCCTCGGCTGCGGTGGTGATGAGGATGCCGCGATCCCAGAACTCCTCCGAGACGTGGTGGCGCACGCTGCCGGCGGCGTGGAACACGGCGCGCAGGCGGGGCAGACGCTGCAGCAGCGCGGCGTCGAAGCGCGGCGCGCCCCACGACGTGATGAGCACCTCGGCGTCGTCGAGCTCGGCGCTCAGCGCGGGGTCGGAGAGGTCAGCGATGTGCATCGGCGACCGAACGTCCGCCAGGGCGGCGAAGCGCTCGCGCCGGCTGTCGTCGAACAGCAGCTCGAAGGCCTCGTTGCTCATGACCGCGTGTGCCCGGGGCCGAGTTGTGGCCATGTGTTTCTCTCCATCGAGTGGCGTAGGAAGCCGCTTGCGTAGTGCGGTCATCTCAGTGAAGACTGAATCTCGAACATTTGCAACCAGTTCGAACGCGTTAGTGCCCAATCGAACATTCCTGAACATTCCGGGAGACGCATGCTGATCCGACGCGGGACTCTGCGCGAACTGTGGCGCCGACACGGTCGTCCGCACGGACGGCCGCGCCTGGCCGCGGCATCCGATCGTGAGTTCTGGCAGGGCGCGGATGCCGGCATCCGCGCGACGATCCTGGGCGAGTCCGACCGGATGCGGGCGGACGCCTGGCCGCAGCCGCTGCTGTCGCAGTGGGCGGCCTATGTCCGCACCGGAGACAGAGCCGCGTACGAGGCGGCGAACTTCACGCGCAATCGCCGCGTGCGCCTCGCCGTGCTCGCCGCCGCACTCGACGCGACCCCGAAGCGTCTCTCCGAGGCGGCGGATGGACTGTGGTTCAAGGCGGAACAGACCACCTGGTGCTGGCCCGCGCACGACGACGCGTTCGCGCGCGGACTGATGGTGCCCGACACGGCGCGCCCCTGCGTCGATCTCGGCGCCGGCGAGGATGCCGCGCTCATCGCCTGGTCGGTACTGGTGCTGGGGGAGCGGCTGGACGAGTTCTCGCCCGGACTGCGCGATCGTCTCGCGGCGGAGGTGCGCACGCGTGTGCTGGAGCCGTTCGTCGTCCGCCGCGACTGGCCGTGGGAGGGCACCGAGGAGCACGTCCACAACTGGGCCCCCTGGATCCACAGCAACCTGCTGCCCGCCGCCGTCGCCTTCGCCGATGACGAGCTCCGCGCGCAGGTCTTCGCGCTGTGCGTGGACGGCCTGGACCGGTACCTCGCACAGCTGCCCGCGGACGGGGCGATCGACGAGGGCTTCGGATACTGGTGGCAGGGAGCCGCACGCGCCTTCGACGCGCTGGCGCTGCTCGACGACCTCAGCGACGGCGCCATCCGTCGTGCGCTGCCGTCGCAGCTCGGCGGGCTCGCCGAACTCGCCCGGTTCCCGCAGCGGATGCGGCTCGGTCACGGCTGGTTCGCGAGCTTCTCCGATGCCGAGGCGCGTGCCGACGCGGGCGTCGCCTGGCACGCGCTCTTCCGCGCGGCCCGGCTGTGCGGGCTGGACGACGTGGCGGCGTTCGCCGCCGCCGAGCGCTCCGGGCCGCTGTGCGGCCTCGATGACGGCGTGCACGCCGGACTGGGGCGCATGCTCGCGGAGCTCGCAGACCGGGAATGGGCCGCCGCCGCGACCGTCTCCTTGGCTGCTGAGCCTGTCTCCTGGGTCGCTGAGCCTGTCTCCTGGGCCGCTGAGCCTGTCTCTGGGGTCGCTGAGCCTGTCGAAGCGCCGGAACCGGGGTCCCTCGACGGGCTCGGGACCCCGCATGCGTCGGAGCCGGTGCTGCTGAGCTCAATCGGTCTCGGGATCCGCTCCTCCGAGGGGATCACCGTCGTCGCCAAGGGCGGACACAACGGCGAGAACCACAACCACAACGACCTCGGCTCCATCGCGGTCGCCGTCGGCGGCATCCCGCTGCTGCCCGATCTGGGTCGGGCGGAGTACACCGCGCAGACGTTCTCCGATCGCCGGTGGGAGCTGTGGAACGTGCGCAGCGACTGGCACTCCGCGCCGATGCCGCGCGGGGCGCGTCAGCTGCCCGGCGCGCAGTGGCGGGCCGAGCTGACCGCGATCGAGGCCGGCTGGACGATCGAACTCGCCGACGCTTATCCGGAAGCGGACCCCTGGAAGCGCACCGTCGTGCTGGCTGACGGGATGCTCCGCGTTGTGGACGAGGGCGCGGCGGTCGCGGACCCCGCGACCCGCATCGTGGTCGTCTGCACCGGCGTGCCGGCATCCGTCGAAGGAGGCCTGCTCGTGCCGGGCAGGGAAGGGTCGCCGGACCTGCTGCTGACGCACGACACGGCAGGCGTCGAGATCGAGACCGTCGAGGTGGTCGATCCGCACCTGCGCACATCCTGGGGCGACACGGTGTCGCGCATCCTGTTCGCTCCCGAGTGCGGGAGCCGGTGGGAGATGAGAGGGGAGATCCGATGACCGATGACGCATCGAAGCCCGTGTTCGGCATAGCCCGGCGCGAGCGGATCATGGATGAGCTGCGCGTTTCCGGAGCGGTGCGCGTGGCCGACCTGGCCCGTGAGTTCGACGTGTCCGAGCTGACCATCCGGCGCGACATCGGCGAGCTCGCCGATCGCGGACTGGTCACCCGTGTGCACGGCGGCGCGACTTTGCGCAGCCGCCTGGACACGACTGTGACCCCGCGCGCCGCGCTCGACGCGCCCCGGTATCGCGTGGGCATGATCGTTCCGTCGCTGAGCTACTACTGGCCCCAGGTCGTCATCGGCGCGCGCGCCGCCGCGACCGAGCTCGGGGTGCAGCTGGTGCTGCGCGGGGCGAGCTACGAGGCCGCGGATCAGCGCCGCCAGATCGCCTCACTGATCGACTCCGGAGGGTTCCACGGCCTCATCGTCGCGCCCGAGAACCAGGGGCCGGACGGGTACGCGCTGCTGAACTGGCTGGAGAGCCTGCCGATCCCCGTCGTGCTCGCCGAGCGGCGCGCTCCCACCTCGCTGGCGCTGACCAGCCTGGAATGGGTGACCACCGATCACGTCTTCGGCGGTGCTCTCGCGGCATCGCACCTGGCATCCCTCGGGCATCGGAGGGTGGGCATCCTGACGTCGCGCCAGTCCCCGACGTCGTGGCAGCTGCGCCGGGGCTGGGCGAGGGCGGTCGAGGAGCTCGGGCTCGAATCCGTGATCGATCTGGATGCGTCGCTGGACTACATGGAGGGTCCCGAGCGCGCCCGCTTCGCCGACGACCTGATCGAGCAGGTGAAGACCACGGGCGTCACGGGCATGATGATCCACTCCGACCCGCAGGCACTGCTCGTCGAGCAGCACCTGATCGACAGCGGACTGTCGGTGCCGGACGACCTGTCGATCATCGCCTACGACGACGAGGTCGCCGAGAACGCCTCGCCGCCGATCACGGCGCTGGCCCCGCCGAAACCCCACGTCGGACGCCGCGCTGTCGAGGTGATGCTCGCCCGCCTCACCGAGGGGCCGGAACGGCCGGTGGAGCGGGTGCAGGTGGTGCCGGTGCTGCACGAGAGGGAGTCGACGGCGCCCCTGCAGCGCTGAGTCGGAGATGGTTGACGTGTGGCAATAGTTGAGGAAGCGCAACTATTGGTGTATCGTTGACGAAGATCAACTTTCTATGCAGGAGAATCCCCTTTGAACTCCACTACACACTCCACGGCCGAGAAGCGCTCGGCCCGCGAGATCTTCACCGCGATCTCCGGCCTCATCGTCGGAATGTTCGTGGCCGTGCTCTCGGGCACGGTCGTGTCGACCTCGCTTCCCGTCATCGTCGCCGACCTCGGCGGCACGCAGGCCCAGTACACCTGGGTCATCACCGCGAGCCTGCTCGCCACCGCGATCTCCACGCCGATCTGGGGCAAGCTCTCCGATCTGCTCGATCGCAAGGTGCTCGTGCAGCTGTCGCTCGTCCTGTTCACGGTCGGAACCGTGATCGCGGGCTTCTCGCAGGACATCAACATGCTCATCGCGATGCGCGTGGTGCAGGGTCTCGGCGTCGGCGGCCTGATGTCGCTGGTGATGGTCGCGGTCGCGCTGATCATCTCTCCCCGTGAACGAGGCAAGTACATGGGCGTCGTCGGCGGCATCATGGCCTTCGCGACCATCGGCGGTCCGCTGCTCGGCGGCTTCCTCACCGACGTGTGGGGCTGGCGCTCCAACTTCTGGATCGGCGTGCCGTTCGCGATCGTCGCCCTGATCCTGCTGCAGTTCACGCTGCACCTGCCCAAGCCGCAGGCCAAGAAGGTCTCCATCGACTACTTCGGCGTCGTGCTTCTCGCGGTCGGCGTCGCCGGCCTGCTGATCTGGGTCTCCATGGGCGGCCAGCAGTTCGACTGGGGCTCGATGACCAGCTACGTCCTCGCCATCGGCTCCGCAGTGGTGCTCGTCGCGTTCGTGATCGTCGAGTTCTTCGTCAAGGAGCCGATCGTTCCGATGACGCTGTTCCGCAACCGCACCTTCACGCTGTCGGTCCTGGCGTCGATCGCGATCGGCGTCTCGATGTTCGCCACCTCGGTGTTCCTCGCGCAGTACTTCCAGCTGGCGCGTGGCGCCACGCCGACCGAGTCGGGTCTGATGACGATCCCGATGATCGTCGGCCAGATGGGCGCGTCGATCATCATCGGCCAGCTGGTCAGCCGGTTCGGCAAGTGGAAGGGCTGGATGATGCTGGGCTCGGTGCTCGCCCTCGTCGGCGTGTACCTGATGTCCACGCTGAAGTACGACACCCCTTACGCCCTCGTCGCGGTCTTCATGTTCGTGCTCGGCGCGGGCCTCGGCATGGTCATGCAGAACCTGACCCTGATCGTGCAGAACGACACCCCGCCGCAGCAGCTCGGCGCCGCCTCGTCGGGCGTGAACTTCTTCCGCACGATCGCCGGCACCATTGGCGTGACCATCATGGGCTCGGTGCTGGCCACCAACGTCACCGCGTACATCAAGGACGGCTTCGCCGGCTTCACGCCCACCTCTCCGGAGGAGCTCGAGGCGTTGAAGGCGCTCGGCTCGGGTGATGTGCCGAAGATGTCGTCGCTGCCGGAATCGATCCGCAACATCGTCGAGTCGGCCTACGGCAGCGGCATCGCGGATGCGTTCTTCCTGGCCGTCCCGCTGGCCGTGCTCGGCATCATCGCGATCGCGTTCATCAAGAACAAGCCGCTGTCGACCAAGAACGCCGCCGAGGAGCTGCGTGACCGGGCGGAGGAGTCGGCGATCGAGGTCGCGGATGCCGAGGTCGGGGCGTACACCCCCACGGGCAGCATCCGCACGGTCTCCGCGCAGGACGCGGCGCCGTCGACGGGTTCCGTGGCCGTCCTCGAGCGCGAGGACGAGGAGCGGGGCCGCTGACATGGCCGCCACCGGCACGGCGGCCGCGGCCGACGTCGACGAGGCACTCGCGGAGTTCCAGGGTCAGCTGAACCTGATGTTCGCGAAGGCCCGCACGCTGTGGAAGGAGTCTGCGGCTCGAGTGCATCCCGAGCTGCAGCCCTCCGGCTACAAGCTGCTGACATTCGTCGCCCGCTCGGAAGGCACGAATGCGCATCAGCTCGCGGAGTGCTTCGAGATGGACAAGTCGGTCGTCAGCCGTCAGGTGCGGATGCTGGAGGACCTGGGTCTTCTGGAGTCGCGCCCCGACGAGCACGACGGCCGGCTGCGGGTGCTGACGGCGACCGCTGAGGCTTCGGCGGCGCTCGCCGCCGTCCGTGCCGATCACGCCGAGCGAATGCGTGCGGCGATGATCGAGCTGGAGCCCGGCGAGATCGAGGTGGCCTCGAAGGTGTTCCGCGTCCTCGCGGAGGCGTGACCTCGGCACCTTCGAGACCGCAAGCCCGCGCCGAGACCTGGGTGTTCCACCCACGTCTCGGCGCGGGCTTGCAGGTTCACGGGCGGCAGGGTTCCGTCGCGTCCGGCAAATAGACTGGGCGGCATGAGCCTCCCCTCCGATGCGCCAGACGAGCGACCCGAGCTCGACCAGGCCGTCGCCCGCGTCGAGCATGAGCTCGGCCGCCTGTTCGCACGCATCCGGGTGGGCTGGCGCGAGGCCGCAGCGACCGTGCATCCCGATCTGCCGCCGCTGGGCTACCAGGTGCTCACCTCGATCGCGAGCGGCAAGGCGAACACGGCGAGTGCGCTCGTCGAGCGGCTGCAGACCGACAAGTCCGGTGTGAGCCGGCTGGTGCGGCAGCTCGAGGAGCTGGGACTGGTCGAGAGCGTGCGCGATCCGGACGACGGCCGTGCCCGACTGCTCGTGGCGACCGACCTCGCCAGGGACCGCATCGCGATCGCGCGCGCGAAGTACGAGGGCCGGCTCGGCGAGCGGCTGCGCGGCTGGTCCGCCGCGGACCTCGATCACTTCGCAGAGCTGCTCGACGCCCTGGGGCGCTGACCGCACGGCGGTCGGCTGTCGTCCGGACGCCGACCGGTCAGCGCCGAAGCAGCTCCGTGACGCCGACGAGGTAGCGCTCCTCGTCGAAGTCGTCGAACATCGTGCGCTGCAGGGCGAACCCGGGGATGAGCGCGAGCACGACCGGTGTCACGTCGCGTGCCCATGCCGCCGGGTCGGCGCCCTCCGGCAGCCGCTCAGGATGCTGCTCAGCCCACGGCTCGAGGGTGGTCGCGATGGTGTCGCGCATGCCGCCGATGGTCTCCTGGATGAGTCCGCGCAGCTCGGCGTCGACCGTCGCCTCCGACCAGACCTGCACGAGCGCCTGTACGGGGGCGTGCTTGCGCACGCCGTCGATGAGCAGCTTCGCGATCTCGGCGGGTCCGACAGGATGCTCGGATGCCGCGACCGCGAGCTCGGTCTGCCGGTCGCCGATGACGAGCACCGCGACGCCGCGGATGAGTTCGCGCTTGCTGGGGAAGTAGCTGTAGATCGCACCGGTCGACAGCCCCGATTCGGTGATGATGTCCGCCATCGACGTCTGCTGATAACCGGTGCGGACGAAGCACCGCAGCGCCGCTTCGAGGATCGTCCGGCGTCGTTCCTCGCGCCTGCTCTCGCTGATCTTCGGCATCCGCACCCTCCGTTGACAAGCCTAAAGCAGGAGGCGCATCATATAAAGAACGAACATTCGTTTTAGGAGGAATCATGTCCACGGCATCCGCCCCGGCGCGCACTCCCTGGCTGCGCGCGATCGCCCTCGGAGTCGGGCTCTCGCTGATCGTCGGCGGCATTCTGCTCGCGTTCGCCTGGCCGTCGCTGACGGCCTCGGCCGAGGATCTGCCTGTCGGCATCGTCGGGCCGGATGCCTCGGTCGCGCAGGTCGAGGAGGCTGTCGACGAGAAGGCCGACGGAGCCGTCGAGCTGATCAGGTACGACGATCGCGACGCGGCCGTCACCGCGATCGAGCACCGCGAGGCCTATGGGGAGATCGTGCTCGGCGACGCACCCACGGATGCGCCCGAAGTGCTCAAGGCCACAGCCGCGAGCACGCAGGTCGCCGGTGTCCTCGACGGTCTGGCCGCACAGCTGCAGAAGCAGATCGACGCGCAGATCCGCATCCAGGTCGAGCAGGGTGTGCAGCAGCTGCAGGCCACGATGGGGGCGGCTCTGCAGGCGGCGATGGCGGGTCAGCGACCACAGCTGCCGCAGACGCCCGAGACCTTCGAGATCCCGACCGTGACCGTCGTCGTGACCGACCTCGCGCCGTACTCGGACGCGGATCCGCAGGGTGTCGGCCTCACCGTCTCGATCTTCCCGCTCGTCATCGGAGGCGTGCTCGGCGGAGTCCTGCTCTCGCTCACGGTCACCGGAGTGTGGCGGAGGCTCGTCGGCGTGCTGGTGTACTCGGCATCTGCGGGGCTCGTGCTCACCGGCATCCTGCAGACTTGGGTCGGCGCACTGCAGGCGGACTTCTGGGCGGATGCCGCGGCCATCGCGCTCACGATCGCTGCGATCGCGTCGACCGTGACCGCGCTCTCGGGGCTGTTCGGCCGCCCGGGCGTCGCCGTCGGAGCGGTGTCGATGATCCTGTTCGCGAATCCGCTGTCGGCGGCGAACGTGCCGGTCGAGTTCCTGCTCGAGCCGTGGGGCACGATCGGGCAGTGGATGCCGCCGGGCGCCGGGGCGACACTGCTGCGCGAGCTGTCGTACTTCCCCGACGCGGATGTCTCGCAGCAGTGGCTGCTGCTCGGCGGGTGGGCGCTGGGCGGGCTCGTGCTCACGGCCCTCGATCCGGCCGGTCGCCGCGCGGCGCGCACAGCCGCGGCCGCTGGGCCTGAGCCGGCATCCGCCCCGGTCGCTCCGCCGGCGGTTCCGGCGTCCGTCTGACGCCTGCTTCTTCTGCTCCGGTCTCACTCGCTGCGGGTTCTTCGTCCGAACACCCGCAACGAGTGAGACCGGAGCGGGAGGCGGACTGAGACGCCGAGGCTTGCGCTCACGCCGCGAACCTGGTTTCATATGGGAAAGCGCTTACCCAGTCATTCCGACGCAGCGCACGACTTCCACTGAAGGCAGGACGGACACATGGCGACTCGCGAGATCGGCATCATCATGAACGGCGTCTCCGGACGCATGGGCTACCGGCAGCACCTGGTGCGCTCGATCCTCGCGATCCGCGACCAGGGCGGCATCGAGCTCTCGGACGGCACCCGTGTCACGGTCAAGCCGATCCTCGTCGGCCGCAGCGAGGCCAAGCTCGCCGAGCTCGCCGCGAAGCACGGCATCGACGACTACACCACCGACCTCGATGCGGCCCTCGCCGATCCGCAGTGGGAGATCTACGCGGACTTCCTCGTCACCAAGGCGCGCGCCACCGCCATCCGCAAGGCGATTGCCGCAGGCAAGGCGATCTACACCGAGAAGCCGACCGCCGAGTCGCTCGACGAGGCCGTCGAGCTGGCGCGCCTCGCTGACGAGGCCGGCGTGAAGACCGGTGTCGTGCACGACAAGCTCTACCTGCCCGGCCTTCAGAAGCTGAAGCGCCTGATCGACTCCGGCTTCTTCGGCCGCATCCTCTCGGTGCGCGGCGAGTTCGGCTACTGGGTCTTCGAGGGCGACTGGCAGCCCGCGCAGCGGCCCAGCTGGAACTACCGCACCGAGGACGGCGGCGGCATCATCACCGACATGTTCCCGCACTGGAACTACGTGCTCGAGAACCTGTTCGGCGAGGTGAAGAGCGTCTACGCCCAGGCCGCCGTGCACATCGCCGACCGCTGGGACGAGAAGGGCGAGCACTACACCGCCACCGCCGAGGACGCGGCGTACGGCATCTTCGAGCTGGACGGCGGCATCGTCGCTGAGATCAACTCCTCCTGGACCGTGCGCGTGAACCGCGATGAGCTGGTCGAGTTCCAGGTCGACGGCACGCACGGCTCGGCCGTGGTCGGCCTGTTCGGCGCGAAGATCCAGCCCCGCAACGCCACCCCGAAGCCGGTGTGGAACCCCGACCTCGAGGACACCCACGACTACGACGCCGACTGGCAGAACGTGCCCACCAACGACGTGTTCCTGAACGGGTTCCGTCAGCAGTGGGAGGAGTACCTGGAGTCGTATGTGCTGGGTACCGACTACCCGTTCGACCTGATGGCCGGCGCCCGCGGCGTGCAGTTCGCCGAGGCCGGCCTCGCGTCCAGCGCCGAGGGCCGCAAGGTCGCGATCGAGAAGCTGTCGCTCTGATGAGCACGCTCCGCCTGCTTGCCGCATCCGGCGAACTGTCGGATGCCGCGCTGAACGACTCCGGCGGCTACCGGCGCCCGACCGCGCCGCTGCGCAGCCGGGTCGCCTACGCCGCCGCGCACGTGGTGCCGAAGGTGCACGCCGATAACACGCCGGGTCAGCCGGCCGACATCGACTGGGATGCCACGCTGGCGTTCCGCCGCAACGTGTACTCCTGGGGCCTCGGCGTCGCCGACGCCATGGACACCGCGCAGCGGAACATGGGTCTGGATGCCGCGGCCACGCGCGAGCTCATCGCGCGCAGCGCCGAGGTCGCGCGTGAGGAGGGCGGTTCGGTCGTCGTCGGCGTCAACACCGACCACATCGAAGAGACGCACATCTCGCTCGACCAGGTCATCGACGCCTACGTCTCGCAGCTGGAGTTCACCGAGGAGCAGGGTGCCGGCCCGGTGCTGATGGCGTCCCGCCATCTCGCGCGGGTCGCGGCATCCGCCGACGACTACCGCCGGGTGTACCGTTCGGTGCTCGAGAAGGCGACCGTCCCCGTCGTGCTGCATTGGCTCGGCACGGCGTTCGACCCCGAGTTGGCCGGCTACTTCGGCGCTGACGACTGGCAGACAGCCTCGGGCGTGCTGCTCGACATCATCGCCGAGAACCCGGACAAGATCGCGGGCGTGAAGATGAGCCTGCTGAACGCCGAGAGCGAGATCTCGGTCCGTGAGCGCCTGCCCGAGGGTGTGCGGATGTTCACCGGCGACGACTTCAACTACGTCTCGCTCATCGGTGACTCACCGGTCGTTGAGCGAGGGAGCGAAGCGACTGAGACGAAACGCGCCGACATCCGCACCCACTCCGACGCCCTCCTCGGCGCGTTCGCCGCGATCACGCCGGTCGCGTCGGCCGCGATCCAGGCGCTGGATGCCGGGGACCACGACGCCTACCAGCGTATCCTCGGCCCGACCGAGGAGCTGAGCAGGCAGGTGTTCGCCGCGCCGACGTTCTACTACAAGACCGGCGTCGCCTTCCTCGCCTGGCTGAACGGGCACCAGCCCGCGTTCCAGATGGTCGGCGGCCTGCACTCCGCGCGCAGCCTGCCGCACCTCTCGCGCATCGTCGAGCTGGCCAATGCGTCGCTCGCGCTGGAGAACCCCGAGCTGGCGCGCGAGCGCTGGCACGGCATGCTGCGACTGAACGGATTGGATGCCTGAGCCCGGCGGACGGATCTGCACTTGGCGGACGATCCGCCGGCGATCCGTCCGCCATCCGTCGGAACGTCCGCCATCTGAAAGGGATCCACGATGTCTGCTGACCCGAGACTCTCCATCAACCAGGCCACCATCAAGTACGCCGACCTCGCGACCGCGCTGCGGGTCACCGCGGATGCCGGGGTGCAGTCGATCGGGCTCTGGCGCGAGCCGGTGAACGAGGTCGGCCTCGACACGGCGGCGAAGATGCTCGCCGACTCCGGGCTGCGCTTCTCGACGCACTGCCGCGGTGGGTTCTTCACGTTGCCAGAAGGGCCGGAGCGCTGGGCATCCATCGACGACAACCGCCGGGCGATCGACGAGACCGCGGCGCTCGCCGCGGCCGGCGCTGAGGGGTCGACGGCCGTGCTCGTACTCGTCGCGGGCGGGCTGCCGGAGGGGTCGCGCGACCTCGTCGGTGCGCGTTCCCGCGTGCACGACGCGCTCACCGAGCTCGCGCCCTACGCGCAGGACGCCGGGGTCACCTTGGCGATCGAGCCGCTGCATCCGATGTTCGGGTCGGACCGCTGCGTGGTCTCGACGCTCGGCCAGGCGCTGGATCTGGCCGCCGGCTTCCCGGCCGAGGTTGTCGGAGCCGCGGTGGACACCTTCCACATCTGGTGGGACCCGCAGGTGTATGAGCAGATCGCGCGCGCCGGCCGCGAGGGCCGGATCGCGACCTACCAGGTGTGCGACTGGAAGACCCCGCTGCCCGCCGACGTGCTGCTCTCGCGGCATTACATGGGCGACGGCGTGATCGACTTCGCCTCACTCACCCGCGCCGTGGTCGAGACCGGCTACGACCGCGACATCGAGGTCGAGATCTTCAATCAGGAGATCTGGGACACGGACCCGGCGACGGTTGTCGCCCGCACCGCGGCGTCCTTCGCCGCGACGGTGTCCCCGCACCTCTGAACTCACCTTCGAATCGCGCAACTTGCCGCTTTTCCTGGCCGGAAGCTGCCAGTTGCGCGATTCGAAACAGAATAGGAACATGACCATGCGACCTGGACTCTGCTCCGTGACCTTCCGGCAGCTGACGGCCGAGCAGGTCGTCGAGGCGTGCGCAGCCGCGGCACTCGAGGTGATCGAGTGGGGCGGCGACGTGCACGTGCCGCCCGGCGACACCGCCCGCGCCGCCGCGGTCGCGCGCGCGACGACGGATGCCGGACTCGCCGTCTGCTCGTACGGCTCGTACTTCCGCCCCGGCGTGCAGGACGACCTGGAGCCCGTGCTCGACAGCGCACAGGCCGTCGGCGCCGACCGGGTGCGCATCTGGGCCGGCGGCATCGGTTCGGCCGAGGCATCCGCCGAGCACTGGGCGTTCGTGATCGCCCGGCTGCAGGCTGCCGTGGAGCAGGCCTCGACACGCAGCATCACCCTCGCACTCGAGTACCACTCGCGCACGCTCACCGACACCGCGGCCACGACCAGGCGGCTGCTCGACGAAGTGCCGGGACTCTCCACGTACTGGCAGCCGAACGTCGCGGCCTCCGACGAGTCGGCGATCGCCGACTACATCGCTCTGGCCGACCGGGTCAGCGCCGCGCACGTCTTCTCGTGGTGGCCCGCCGCCGAGCGGCTGCGTCTGCGCGAGCGCGACAGCCTGTGGCGCGGCTTCTTCGCTGCGGCATCCGACTCGGCCGCGCCGCCGCGAGACGCCCTGCTGGAGTTCGTCCCCGATGACGATCCCGGCATTCTCGCCGCAGAGGCGGCGACGCTGCGCGGCTGGCTCGCCGGCGCGGCATGAGCGTCGTCTGCCGCGTCGGCCACCACTCGGGTCGCAGTCGGTCCCGCTTCGCGTCCCGCGATTCGGCCCAGGTCGCAGTTCGTCCCGCTTCTGGGCGGTCTTTCCGGGACGAATCGCGACCTGAGCGGAGCGGTGGGCGGCTTTGGGCGACGAATCGCGACCCGAAGAGACGATCGGACGCCACGGACGCGGCGGATAGGCTCAACGCATGACCGCTGAGGCCCGGCGCGCGGGGCGCGCCTCGACCCCGACGCTGCACGACGTCGCACGCGCGGCGGGGGTGTCACTCGCCACGGCGTCGCGCGTGCTGAACGGCTCGGAGCGCAAGGTCGCCGAATCGTTCCGCGAGCGCGTCGAGCAGGCCGCGGCCGAGCTCGGCTACACCGCCAATATCTCGGCTCAGGCGATCGCCCGGGGCACCTCGCCGGTGATCGCGCTGCTCGTCGCCGACATCGCCGACCCGTACTTCGGCCTGATCGCCTCCGGCGTCGCGCGCGGTGCGGACGAGCACGGCCTCATCGTCACCGTCGCGATCACCGAGCGCGACCCCGAGCGCGAGACCCGCATCCTGCGTGCGCTGCGCGGGCAGCGGCCACAGGGTGTCATCCTCGCCGCATCCCGCACCGGCGCCGATGACAAGGACGCGCTGGATGAGCTGGCGGCGTTCCCCGCGCTCGGCGCGCGCACCGTGACGTTCGGAACCGGCGGCGAACGCAGCCTGCAGATGGACAACCGCGACGGCGCCCAGCGGCTCGGTCGTGAGATGGCGGCGATCGGATACCGGAGGGCGATCGTTCTCGGCGCGGCCGAGGGCGTGCGCACGTCTGACGATCGTCTCGGCGGCTTCGAGGCCGGCTTCTCGTCGGGAGGCGGAGCCGTGGAGCGCACCTATCGCGGCGGATTCGCGCGCGAGTCCGGCGCGCAGTGCATGACCGCCGCGCTGGCCGATGGCATCGAACCCGGCACGCTCGTCTTCGCGCTCAGCGACGTGGTGGCCGTCGGTGCGATGACCGCCGTCCGTGACGCGGGCCGAGCGGTCGGTTCCGACATCGCCGTCTGCGGATTCGACGACGTGCCCGTGAGCAGGGACGTGACGCCGCAGCTCACGACGGTGCGCGTGCCGCTGAGCGAGCTCGGCTACCAGGCGTTCCGCGCCACCGTGGATGCCGAATGGCAGCAGCCCCCTCTCCAGCTCGAGGTCGTGGTACGCGAGAGCACTCCCGGACTCGGCTGATGCGCATCGTTCTCGCCCCCGACAGCTTCAAGGGCACGATCACCGCCGCGGACGCGGCATCCGCTCTCGCTGCGGGCTGGGGTGCCGCCGCGGAGTTCGTGATGCGCCCGATGGCGGACGGGAGAGGGCACGGTCGCCGCGTTCGCGGCGGCGGTGCCCGGAGCGGTGCGGATGCCGGTCACCGTGGACGGTCCGGCGGGCGAGCCGGTCGACACCGCCTGGCTGCTGCTGCCCGCGACGGAGGACGCCCCCGACGGCACCGCCGTGGTCGACCTCGCTTCGACGTCGGGTATCGAGCTGCTCGGCGAACTGCGCCCCTTCGATGCCGACTCGACCGGCTTCGGCCAGGCGATCGCCGCAGCGCTGGATCACGGGGTCTCCCGGCTGATCGTCGGGATCGGGTCGAGTGCGTCGACCGACGGCGGCACCGGAATGCTGCGCGCCCTGGGCGCGCGGTTCACGGATGCCGCGGGCGCAGCGGTGCCGAGGGGCGCGCGTGGCCTGAACACGATCGCGCAGGCCGACCTGCGCGGATTGCGCCCCGCGCCCGAGACGCTCGTGCTCACCGACGTCACGAATCCGCTCACGGGCCCGCGCGGGGCGGCCGAGGTGTTCGGCCCGCAGAAGGGTCTCACGAATGCTGCGGATCGTGCGCGAGCGGATGCCGGACTCGCGGCGCTCGCCGCGCTGCTCGGGCTGGACCCGGCGACCCCCGGCGCCGGCGCCGCCGGAGGTGTGGGAGGCGCACTCGTCGCCTGGAGTGCGCGGCTGCTGCCCGGGGCATCCGAGGTCGCCCGCCTGATCGGCCTCGCCGAGGCGATCGCCGACGCCGACCTCGTGATCACCGGCGAGGGCTCCTACGACGGGCAGTCCGGCGACGGCAAGGTGCCGTCGTTCGTCGCGGGTGTCGCGGCGGACGCCGGGGTGCCGGCTGCCGTGGTCGCCGGACGCATCGCCGCTGATGCCGACAGATCGCTCTTCGCCGCATCCGTCTCGCTGACGGAGCTGTCCGGCTCCGCGGACTCGGCCATGGCGGACACCGCCCGCTGGCTGCGGGCGGCCGGGGCAGAGCTGGCCCGCGGCTTCGTGCACTGACCTTCGCGACGGTGTTGCCATCCTGTCTGCAGGTGTTACTATCGAGGCAGTGGGAATACGCTTTCCAACCCTGATCCCGGACGAAGATGTCGAGGAACCGAATGTCGACGACAACGCAGAACGCGACCATGACGCTCGCGGTCGGCCAGCAGGCGAACGAGCCGAACGCCTTCGCACGCTGGTGGCTGCGCAACTGGCATCCCGTCGTCTTCGTGATCGTCGTGCTCATCGTGTGGTGGCTCGTCACCGCGCTGGGCTGGGTGCAGCCGTACATCATCCCCTCGCCGGCAGACACGTGGGCCGCCTTCGCCGACAACCCGGCCTACCTCATGCAGAACACCTGGGTCACCACCTACGAGACCCTGGTCGGCTTCGCGATCGCGGTCGTGGTCGGCCTGTTCGTCGCGGTGGTCATGGTGTACTCGCGGGGACTCGAGCAGACGCTCTACCCGGTCATCCTGTTCGCGCAGGTCATCCCCAAGATCGCGATCGCCCCCCTGTTCGTGGTCTGGCTGGGATTCGGGATGGGACCGAAGATCCTCGTCGCCGTCCTCATGGCGTTCTTCCCCGTGGTCATCTCGGGTCTCGCCGGACTCCGCACCGTGGACCCCGAGATCCTGCAGCTCACCTCGACGATGGGGGCGGGGCGCTTCAAGACGTTCACCAAGGTGCGTCTGCCCGCCGCGCTGCCCGAGCTGCTCTCCGGGCTCAAGGTCGCCGCGACCCTCGCCGTGACCGGTGCCGTCGTCGGCGAGTTCGTCGGCGCGAACGAGGGCCTCGGCTACGTCATCCTGCAGGCCAACGGCAACCTCGACACCGCGATGCTCTTCGCGGCGCTCATCATCATGTCGCTCATGGGAGTGCTGCTGTTCGCCATCATCCAGATCGCTGAGCGATTCCTCATCCCCTGGCACGCGTCCAAGCGCGATGTCGGCGCCGCGACCGTGCGGCTCTGAACCCACCTACCCTCACCAAGACACAAGGAGACCTGATGAAGAAGTCAGCATCCATCCTCGGCGGCCTCGCGCTCGTCACCGCATCCGTCCTCGCCCTCGCCGGGTGCAGCGGATCGCCCGCGCAGAGCGGGGTGACTCCGGCAGCGGCGACGGAGATCTCACCGACGTCACCCTCATGCTGAACTGGTACCCCTACGGCGAGCACGCGCCGTTCTACTACGGCGTCGACCAGGGAATCTTCGAGGACCACGGCATCAACCTCACGATCAAGGCGGGCCAGGGCTCGACGAAGACCGCGCAGGCCGTCGGCCAGAAGCAGGTCGACTTCGGCTGGGCGGACACCCCCGCTGTGCTGGCCAACATCGACAAGGGCGTGCCGATCAAGAGCGTCGGCGTGTTCCTCCAGACCACGCCGTCGGCCGTGCAGGTGTTCGCCGATTCCGGCATCGAGCAGCCGACCGATCTCAAGGGCAAGACCATCGCCGTCTCGGCCGGAGATGCTCCGACCACGACGTTCCCGATGTATCTCGAGGCGGTCGGCCTGAAGGAGTCCGACGTCAAGCAGCAGAACCTCGACCCCGCGGGCAAGATCGCCGCGGTCCTCTCGGGCAAGACCGACGGGCTGATCGGCTTCGCGCACGACCAGGGACCGACGATCGCCGCGAAGAGCGGCAAGGAGATGCGGTACCTGCGCTACTCGGATGCCGGCCTGAACTTCTTCAGCAACGGACTGATCGCGAACGACGAGACGATCAAGAACGACCCCGACCTGATCAAGGAGCTCGTCGCCGCGACCAGTGAGTCGTTCGCCGCGGCCGAGAAGGACCCGGAGGCCGCGGTCGGCGCCATGGACGGCAAGGACCCGCAGATGCCTGAGAAGGCCGTGCTGCTCGACCAGTGGAACGAGACGATCAAGCTCCTGACCACGGCGAACACCGAGGGACAGGCACCCGGCGTCAACGCCACCGAGGACTGGGAGTCGACGCTCGATGTGCTCTCTCAGGCCGGTCTGATCTCGGGTGACGGAAAGGTCGACACCTACTTCGACGCGTCCTTCGCCCCGGGCGAGTGACCGTCGGGCCGCAGAGGGAGACCAGCTGATGACCCAGACCCAGACCAGGACCGCCCTGGAGATCAACGACGTCGCGATCACCTTCGCCTCGAAGCGTCGGCAGGTGTCGGCGCTCGAGGGGGTGGATCTCACCGTCGAAGAGGGCGAGTTCATCACCATCGCCGGTCCCTCGGGCTGCGGCAAGTCGACGCTGCTGAAGGCGGTGGCGGGGCTCACGCTCCCGAGCGCGGGCAGTATCCGGCTCAACGGCGAGGATGTCACCGGTCCTCGGCAGGACATCGGATTCGTGTTCCAGCGCGCCGCCCTGCTGGAGTGGCGCAACGTCCGCGGCAACATCCTGCTGCAGGCCGAGATGCGCGGGATGGATTCGAAGAAGGCCAACGCCAGGGCGGACGAGCTCATCGAGATGACCGGGCTCACCGGGTTCGAGAAGGCGATGCCGTTCGAGCTGTCCGGCGGGATGCAGCAGCGCGTGTCGCTGTGCCGCGCGCTGCTGCACGAGCCGCGCGTGCTGCTCATGGACGAGCCCTTCGGAGCGCTTGACGCCCTCACTCGCGAGAAGATGAACGTCGAGCTGAACCGCATCTGGGCGCGCACCGGCACCACCGTGCTGCTCGTGACGCACTCGGTCGCCGAGGCCGTCTACCTCGCCAGCCGCGTGATCGTGATGAGCCCGCGGCCCGGGCGCATCCTCGAGGAGCACCGGGTCGACCTGCCCGCCGAGCGCGGCTACGCCGAGGTGCTCGAGACGCCGGAGTTCCACCGCATCTCCAGCCGGGTGCGCGAGCTGCTCGGCTCGCCCGGCGGCGACTGACGTCGACGGCTTACCGCTCGTTGAGCGAGCGAGGTACGTGGTCGTTGAGCGGAGCGACGAAGGAGCGAAGACGAAACGCTCTCAGGCCACCTGAAGCGTTTCGTCTCGCTGCGCTCGCTCAACGTCCGGAAGAGAGGGCTGCGCTCACCACCGCCCGCGCCTCCTCCTGCACCTTGGCCAGGTGCTCGGGTCCGCGCAGGCTCTCGGCGTAGAGCTTGTAGACGTCCTCGGTGCCTGAGGGGCGGGCGGCGAACCAGGCGTGCTCGGTCTGCACCTTCAGCCCGCCGATCGCGGCCCCGTTGCCCGGCGCGTGCGAGAGCTTGGCGGTGATCGGCTCACCGGCGAGTTCCGTCGCGGAGACGGCATCGGGGGCGAGCTTCGACAGCGTCGCCTTCTGCTCCGGGGTCGCCGGGGCGTCCACGCGCTGGTAGGCCGAAGCGCCGAACGCCTCCTCCAGCTCCCGGTACCGCTCCGACGGGCTCTTCCCAGTCACTGCGATGATCTCGGCGGCGAGCAGGCAGAGCAGGATGCCGTCCTTGTCCGTCGACCACACCGATCCGTCGCGACGCAGGAACGACCCTCCGGCCGACTCCTCCCCGCCGAAGGCCACCGAGCCGTCGAGCAGTCCGGGCACGAACCACTTGAAGCCCACCGGCACCTCGAGCAGCCGGCGGCCGAGTGACTCCGCGACCCGGTCGGTGATCATCGATGACACCAGGGTCTTGCCGATCGCCGCATCCAGCGGCCACTCCTCACGGTGCGAGAACAGGTAGTCGATCGCGACGGCCAGGTAGTGGTTGGGGTTCATCAGCCCGGCATCCGGGGTGACGATGCCGTGCCGGTCTGCGTCGGCGTCGTTGCCTGTGAGCACGTCGTAGTCGCCCTTCTTCGCGACCAGTGATGCCATCGCGCTGGGCGACGACGGGTCCATCCGGATCTTCTCGTCCCAGTCCAGCGTCATGAAGCGCCACGTCGGGTCGACCTCGGGATTGACCACGGTGAGGTCGAGGTCGTGCATCTCCTTGATCAGAGCCCAGTACTCGACGGATGCTCCGCCCAGAGGGTCTGCGCCGATCCGCACGCCCGCGCGCCTGATCGCCTCGACGTCGATGATCGAGGGCAGGTCGCGCACGTACGCGTCACGGAAGTCGTAGGTGCCGATGGTGGAGTCGTCGATGTCGGCGTGCTTGATGCGCTTCACACCTTCGAGGCCCGCGGCGATGAGCGCGTTGGCCCGCTCGGCGATCCAGCCCGTGGCATCCGTGTCGGCGGGTCCGCCGTTCGGCGGGTTGTACTTGAAGCCGCCGTCGCGCGGCGGGTTGTGCGAGGGGGTGACGACGATGCCGTCGGCACGGCCGGGATCGGATGCTGCGCCGGGTCCCTGAGCCTGTCGAAGTGCGCGGTTGTAGGTGAGGATGGCGTGGCTGAGGGCCGGCGTCGGCACCCACGACTCGCGGGAGTCGACGCGTACGTCGACGCCGTTGCCGATCAGCACCTCGATGGCGGTGCGCTCCGCCGGCAGCGACAGTGCGTGGGTGTCACGGCCGAGGAACAGCGGCCCGGCGATGCCCTGCCCGTTCCGGTAGTCGACGATCGCTTGCGTGGTCGCGAGGATGTGGTCCTCGTTGAAGCTCGATGACAGCGCCGAGCCGCGATGGCCGCTGGTGCCGAACACCACCCGCTCGGCGGACACGTTCGGATCGGGATGGCGATCGTAGTAGGCGGCGATCAGCTCGTCGACGTCGATCAGGTCGCTTTCCTCCGCGGGGAGGCCGGCACGGCTGCTCATGTGCATAGTCTGCCCCGCGTCGCCCGGATGCGCACCTTCGGTGACGAACCGTTCTCGGCGCTGGCGCCGGGACTAGGCTTGCCGGGTGACCGAACGCCGCACCTACAGCTACCTGGGCCCCGCTGGAACCTTCACGGAAGCGGCGCTGGACCAGGTGCCGGAGGCACGCGGCCACCACTGGAAGCCGGTGCACAACGTGGGTGAGGCGCTCGGCGACGTGCTGTCCGGTGTCTCGGATGCGGCGATGATCGCCATCGAGAACTCGATCGAGGGCGGGGTCTCCACGACTCTTGATGCTCTCGCGACGCAGCCGGGGCTGCGCATCGTCGGCGAGTACCTGGTGAAGGTGAACTTCGTGCTGGTCGCGGCACCGGGCACGACGCTCGACGACGTGTCGGTGATCGCCGCGCACCCGGTGGCCTACGCGCAGTGCCACAGCTGGCTCGGCGCCCACCTTCCGAAGCACTCGCACGTGCCGGCGGCCAGCAACGTGGCATCCGCCCTCGGCATCCTCGACGGGAGCCTGCCCGCGCAGGCAGCCATCGCGGCTCCCGGCATCGTGCAGCACCACGAGTTGGAGGTGCTGGCGGAGGACATCGGCGACAACGCCAACGCGGTCACCCGGTTCGTGCTCGTGACCCGCACGACCACGCCGGTGCCGCCGACCGGTGCCGACAAGACCTCGCTGATCGTCGAGCTGCCCGAGGACCACCCTGGCGCGCTGCTCGAACTGCTCGAGCAGTTCTCGACCCGTGGCATCAACCTGTCGCTGATCGAGTCGCGTCCGATCGGCGACGAGCTCGGCCGGTACCGGTTCGTGCTCGACGCCGACGGCCACGTCTACGACGAGCGGATGGCGGACGCCCTGCTCGGCATCCGCCGATTCAGCCCGCGCGTGGTGTTCCTCGGCTCCTACCCGCGCGCCGACCGCCGCATCGTGCAGTACCCCGAGCGCTACGCGGACGAGATCTTCGTCGAGGCGCGCGACTGGCTGCGCGGCCTGATCGGCGGCGAGCCGGAGGCCTGAGCCCCGCGCCGTCCGCCCCGCGCCCCGCTCGTCCGGCTTGGCGAGGGATGGGTTTCGCCGGTCCCAGGGCATCCTGGCACCGAAAAGCATCCTTGGGCCGTGCGGCGAATCCCTGAGGATCAGCGTCAGCGGGTGCGGGATGCGATCGCATTGCGCACCCGAGTGAGGAGGGCCTCCCGGCCGGACGCTTCCAGGTCGGCCTGGGTCAGGCGGATGACGATCCACCCACGATCCTCGAGGTCCCGCTGCCGGCGGATGTCGGTGCGCCACTGGTCCTTGCTTGTCCGATGCCCGTCGCCCTCGTACTCGATCGCGATCCCGAGTTCCGGGTATGCGAGATCGACGCGGGCGATGAACCTGCCGGCGTCGCGCACCTCGTGCTGGACGACGGGCTCAGGCAGGCCAGCTTCGATAAGCAGGAGTCGGGTCTCGGTCTCCTTCGGCGACTCGACGCCGACCCGCGCCAGGGACACGGCGGCGCGCACCCTGCCGCATCCTGTGAATCCGGCCCACTCCACGAGGCGCTGCTCGACCTCAGCGACAGTGATGAGCGGCTTCCCCGCGTAGAGGTCGGGATAGTGGTCGCACGTGGCGAGGATGGCATCGAGCGCGGTGACGAGCTGCGCGACCGTCAGTTCGTGGGCCGTGCTGAACACGGCCGCGATCGGGTCGATCACAGACATGCCGTGTACCCGCGAAGTCCGTGCACGATGCCTGTCGAGTCGCCGGCCTTTCACACCGGTGATCTTCGGCGGTGTCGTCTCGCGCGGCACAGCGATGTGGAGTGGCTCTTCCTTGGTCCAGCGCACCGGATGCGGGATGCCCCAGATGCGCATCGCGGTGCGTCCCACATAGCGGTGACTCGGCCGCATGCGCGGAGAGCAGCACTTCGCGGTTGCGAGGAAGGTCTCGGGAGCCTCCGTGGCGCGGACGCCGCGGAACGGGCGCGCCAGGTCCCGCGTGCTGCTGCGCCAGACGCCGACGCCTGCAGCCTGGGCTTCGCGCAGGCTGAACCGAGTGCCGAGGCGTGCGGGGAGCTCGATTCGATGGCGCATGCCGCCCATCGTGCCCGGCTGCGCTCGCCGCCGGCAGCGCCGTTCCCGGCACTGTGAGCACCTGCCGATGGTCCCGCGCCTGTGGACTGCGAGTCGGTGGGCGCCCCTGTGCACCTTGAGGGATGATTTTCGGCGGTTCGCGGGCGTCGGACCGCCGAAACGCATCCCCGAGCGGTCCCCGCGCGCGTCCCGGACGGGGCTCGGGGCGGTCGGTCGTGACCGAGCACTGACCGCGCCTCACCCGGCGAGCAGGTCCAGGGTCTGCATCCGGCCGGGTGCGGCATCCGTCGGCTCGGATTCGAACGAGCCGGACACCGGCGAGATCATGATCTCGTCCACACCGTGCTCCGCTGCGAACGCGGCCAGCCTCGCGCGCACGTCGGCGCCCTCGCCGACGAACCAGCCGGCGCCGATGGCGTCGAGCTGCTCGGCGGAGCCGACCTCATCGGCATCCCGCACGCCCTGCTGCGCCTGCTCGACGGTCTCGAGCGGCGTCAGCGGACGGCCGGAGCGGATCCGCGCCATCGCCCGCAGCTGCGGCAGCGCGCGGGCCTCGGCCTCCTCCGCCGTCGGCGCGGCGACGACGTTCGCGGTGAGGAAGGTGAGCGGTGCGTCCAGCCACTCCGAAGCCTTGAATCCACTGCGGTACAGGTCGAGGGCGCGCTGCAGGCCGTTCCCTGCGAAGTGGTTCGCGAACACGTACGGCAGGCCGAGCGACGCCGCGAGCTGCGCGGAGTAGTCGCTCGATCCGAGCAGCCACACCTGCGGCGCGCCGGATGCCTCGGGCGTGGAGCGCACGGAGTACTCCCCGCCGCTAGTGAAGCGCACGGTCGCGCCGTCGCGCTGCAGCATCAGCGCGATGTCCTGCACGTGCGATGGGAAGCGCTCCACGTCGCCCGCCGTGCCGGACTGCCGCAGCAGCTGCGTGATCACGGGATCGCTGCCGGGGGCGCGCCCGATGCCCAGGTCGATGCGTCCTGGCGCGATGGCTTCGAGCGCGGCGAACTGTTCGGCGACGATGAGCGGCGCGTGGTTGGGCAGCATCACGCCGCCGGATCCGACCCGGATGCGGCGAGTGCGGGAGGCCGCGGCCGCGATCAGCACCGGGGGAGTGGTGGATGCCACGGCCGGCATGTTGTGGTGCTCGGCGAACCAGTACCGTCGGTAGCCGAGATCGTCGGCGCGCTGGGCGAGCGCGAGCGAGGCTCCCACCGCCTCGGCGCTGGTCTGCCCGGTTCGCACCGGGACGAGGTCGAGGACGGAGAGCGCGGGAGTAGTCATCGAAGGATGCAACCCGCTTCGGGCCGAGAGCATTCCTGCGACTGCCCCGGCCCGATCCCTCGTCGCCCGACTCACTGCCTCTGCTGCTCCGATCTCAACAGTTGCGGGTGTTCGGGTGTGCGAACCCGCATCGGGTGAGACCGGAGCAGGCGGACCGTCGTCGTCAGGGCCGGATCCCGCTGTTCCGGTTCGGATGCTTGCGGGTGTTCGGGCGGGCGAGCCCGCATCCGGTGCGACCGGAGCGGAATCACGGTTGACCGATCGACGCCGGGAGCGTAGTCCGGAGGCATGGACAGGTTCCGGGATCGACGCGAGGCCGGGCGGATGCTCGGCGAGCGCTTGGCCGAGCAGCCTCGGCCGGATGCCGTGGTGCTGGGCCTCCGCGGGGCGGCGTGCCGGTCGCCGCGGAGGTCGCCGGCATCCTGCGTGCCCCGCTGGACGTACTCGTGGTGCGCAAGCTCGGTGCGCCGGGCTATTCCGAGTTCGCGATCGGTGCGGTCGGAGAGGACGGAGCGAGGGTGCTGAACGACGACGCGCACCACTACGCGGATGAGGCGGCGATCGCCGAGAGGATCGCACGAGAGTCCGCCGAGGTCGCCCGCCGGGTCGACCTCTTCCGGGAGGGGACGCCGGCTGTCGACCTGCACGGACGCACGGCCATCGTGGTCGACGACGGGGTGGCGACGGGAGCCACGGCCCGAGCCGGCTGCGCGATCGCACGGACGCGGGGAGCGGCATCCGTCGTCTTCGCAACACCTGTCGCCGCTCCGGACTCGCTCGCCGGCATCCCTGCCGACGAGATCGTGTGCCTCCGCACGCCGGCCGGGTTCATGGCCGTCGGCATGCACTACGTCGACTTCCGCCAGACCGCGGACGCCGAAGTCGTCGCGCTCCTGCGCGCCGCGCGGGACTGATCCTGCGCCGGCCGGGCTCCTCCCCGTAGCCTGACGGCATGGATGCCGAAGTCTTCTACGTGCTCGTGGGCGCCGTGCTGGTCGCGGCGATCGCCCGGTGGAAGGGCTGGCCGGCACCGCTGCTGGTCACTGTCGTAGCGCTCGCCGCATCTCTGATACCCGCCGTGCCCGACCTCGAGATCGATGGTCACCTGCTGCTGATCCTGGTGCTGCCGCCGCTGCTGTACTCGGCGTCGCTGGATGTGTCGTTCGTGAGCTTCAAGCGCAGCCTGCCGCAGATCCGTCGCCTCGGCATCGGGCTGGTCCTGGTCACGACCGTCGTCGTGGGGCTGATCGCGTGGTGGATCATGCCCTCGCTCACACTGTTCGGTGCGCTGCTGCTGGGTGCCATCGTCGCTCCGCCGGATGCCGTGTCCGCGGCGTCCATCGGCCGTAAACTCGGCCTGCCGCGTCGGATCATGTCGGTGCTGTCGGGCGAGAGCCTGATCAACGACGCCACCTCGCTGACGCTGTTCCGGGTCTTCTCGGCGGCAGCCCTCACCGGCGGCGAGCTTCAGTGTCTGGGGCGGCATCTGGCAGTTCGCCGTCGCGGTCGTCGTAGGCGTCGCGATCGGAACGGTGTTCGGTGCCGTGCTGCACCTGGTGCGCATGCGCAGCGACGACCCGGTGATCAACGGCACGCTGGGACTGCTCGCCCCGTTCGGGGCCTATGCGATCGCCGAGCACCTGAACGGCTCCGGAGTGCTCGCGGTCGTCGCGATGGGGCTCTACGTCGGCTTCAACGCGCCGCGCACCAGCTACACGACCCGGCAGCAGGAGAAGCCGCTGTGGCTGTCGGCCGACTTCCTGCTGGAGTCGTTCGTGTTCGCCTACATCGGGCTGCAGCTGCCGCGGGCGATCGCCGAGCTCGGGTCGGGCAGCGTCGGCGGTGTGCTGTGGCTGTCGGCAGCAGTCCTCATCGCCACGCTGCTGGTGCGTCCCGCGTTCGTGTACCCGGCCAGCGCATGGGGGCAGTGGTGGCAGCGGCTCCGGATCCGCCGCTGGGAGCACGCCCTCGAGTCCGGCCAGGTCGCCGAGATGGAGCGCAGAGCGGATGCCGCCAAGGAGCGGGCTGATGCGGCCGCGGCCGCGAGCGGCCGCCCGGCCCGTCCGGTGCGTCCCGCCAAGTCGGCCGAGCAGATCCGAGCCGAGCTCACCGAGCCCGCGCTGTCGTGGCGCGACAACGCAGTCGTCTCGTGGGCGGGAATGCGCGGGGTGGTCACCCTCGCCACCGCACTCGCGGCCGCCGACCTGGCAGGTCTCGAGCCGGATGCTGCGCACGCGATCGTCGTGGTCGCCTTCGTCGTCACGGTCGGGACACTGCTGCTGCAGGGGCTCACGCTGCCGTGGCTGATCCGCCGGCTCGGCGTGGCAGACGGTGCAGAGGCCGTCGAGGACGCCGCGGAGATCGCCGCGGTCCGCTCCCGCAGCCGCGAGGCGGGCAAGGCCTATCTGCGAGAGGTGCGGAAGAACTGGGCGCGGGAGCACGGGGAGGACAGGCTCCCTGCGTTCGACGCGTTCGCGCAGCGCCTGGTGCGAGTGGAGAACAACACGGATCAGGCGCAGGCGGAGGCGGCGCGCCCGACGCACGCCGAGTTCATGGCGCTCTCGAAGGGCTGGCTCGACGTTCGCCGGCAGCTGCTCATCTCGGAGCGGGACGCCGGCAACCTCAGCGAGGAGGTCATGCGGGAGCTGATCACCGCGATCGATGCCGAGGAGCTCGCCCTGGACACGAGGGCGGACACCGCCGGGCGCTGAGCGAGCGACGATGGAGCTAGGCGGAAGGCTTCAGCTTCCGCCGGGCGCATCAGAGCGTTTCGTCTCGCTGGCGCTCGCTCAACGACCCGGGAAGCGCGAGGGAGCGCTGATTTCTCCCGGTCGTTGAGCGAGCGACGAAGGAGCGAGACGAAACGCCTTCACTTCCGCCGCGCACCTCGCGACGTTTCGTCTCGCTGGCGCTCGCTCAACGACCGAGAGCGGCGCCCCGGATGCTCCGGGGCGCCGCTCTCGTGTTCAGCTGTCAGCGCGCGGAGGCAGGCTCCGGCGGCATCCGCGGCCTCCTCGGCGGCTTCATGCTTCGCATCGGCGAGGGCGGCGTGCGCGGCGTCCTCGATGTCAGCGGCATCCGAGTCGTCCAGGTCCTCGGCGAACGGCAGGCCGTTGCGCGGCGCGTTGTAGAGGTCGAGGTCGAGTATGCCCTCTCGCTTAGCGACGATGGCCGGCACGAGCGCCTGGCCCGCGACGTTGACCGCGGTGCGGCCCATGTCGAGGATCGGGTCGATCGCGAGCAGCAGGCCGACGCCCTCGAGCGGCAGGCCCAGGGTCGACAGGGTCAGCGTGAGCATCACGACCGCGCCGGTGGTGCCGGCCGTCGCCGCCGAGCCGACGACCGAGACGATCACGATCAGCAGGTACTGGAAGACGTTCAGATCGATGCCGAAGAACTGCGCGACGAAGATCGCGGCGATGGCCGGGTAGATCGCGGCGCAGCCGTCCATCTTGGTGGTGGCGCCGAGCGGCACGGCGAAGGAGGCGTAGGCACGGGGCACGCCGAGGTTGCGCTCGGTGACGCGCTCGGTGAGCGGCAGAGTGCCGATCGAGGAGCGGCTGACGAAGCCGAGCTGCACGGCCGGCCACACACCCGAGAAGTACTGCTTGATCGACAGGCCGTGCGTCTTGATCAGCACCGGGTAGACCACGAAGATCACCAGGGCGAGACCGATGTAGATCGCGCCGGCGAACCAGGCGAGCGAGGTGAGCCGGTCCCAGCCGTACTTGATGACGGCCGATCCGATGAGGCCGAAGGTGCCGATCGGGGCGATGCGGATGATCCACCACAGCACGCGCTGGATGACCTTCAGCAGCGACTCGGTGAAGGCGAGGAACGGCTCTGCCCTCTTCCGGCCTTCAGCGCGGCGATGCCGACGACGGCGGCGACGACGATGACCTGGAGGATGTTGAAGCCGACGCTCGAGGAGAATGCGCCGGTCGTCGGGTCCTGTCCGGTCGAGACGCTCAGGCCGAGGAAGTTCTGCGGGATGAGGCCGAGCAGGAAGTTCCACCAGGTGCCGACCGCGTACGGGTCGCCGGTCTCGAGGTCCTGACCGGCGCGGGCACCGGGCTGGATCACGAGGCCGAGCACGATGCCGATCGTCACGGCGATGAAAGCGGTGATCGCGAACCACAGGATGGTCTGGCCGGCCAGACGGGCCGCGTTCTGCACGCGGCGCAGGTTGGCGATGCTCGCGACGATCGCCGTGAAGATCAGCGGCACGACCGCGGCCTTCAGGATCGTGACGTACGAGCTGCCGATCCTGTCCAGCGTGTCGGACAGGACTGTCGGGTTCGTGGCGCTCGCGCCGAGGCCGCGGCCGATGAGGCCGGCCACGATGCCGAGGACCAGGGCTGCGATGATCTGGAAGCCGAACGAGGTCAGCAGCTTGCGGACGGGACCGCGGGTGTCTGGCGCCTTCTCGCGGCGGGTCGTCGTGGTGCTCATCAGGACTCCAAGTAGTGTGCGCGCCGGGTGCGCGCCATGGGAGTCAACGCTAGGGGCGGCATTCCATTCCCGGTGGTTCGTGACGTTGGATGACGACCCGTTCTGGTCGTTGAGCGAGCGACGAAGGAGCGAGACGAAACGCGGTGACGTGCCTACTCAGACGTCGCGCAGGTCTTCGAGGCGTCCTCGAGCTCCTTGGTGATGAGCTTCTGATCCTCTGCTCCGGAGGGCTCCTTGCCCTCGGCGATGGTGGCGAGGGCTCCGTCGGAGACCTTCGAGTCGAGCAGCTCCTTAGCGATGCAGTCCGAGATCGCGTCGGTGAAGACGTCGCCGCTGCCGACGGAGGTCGCGATCTTCTGAATGCCACCGGAGAGCTCGTCGACGCTCGGTCGCGCCGGTGCGCTGCAGGCGGCCAGAGAGAACGCGATGGCCGCGGCGGGCAGGGCGAGAAGAAGGCGCTTGGTGCTCATGCGGACCAGGGTACGGAATGACACTGGACGGGCCTCCCAGGCGGGTCGCCTCCTGGTCGCCTTCCCGGGTCGTTGAGCGCACCTGCTTCGTCTCCCGGGTCGTTGAGCGAGGGAGCTTGCGACCGAGACGAAACGGTCTCAGCTGCCCTCAGGCGCTCCTTCGCCGGGCATCCGGCTTCGGCGCGGGGAGCATCTCGACGGTGACGCCGTCGAGCAGGAATCCGGGTTCGACGCGGAGCGCGTCCGCGATGCGGATGAGGGTCGGGATGTTCATCAGCGAGCGCCCCTTCTCATAGCCGCGGATGTTGGCCGAGTCGATCTGGCTGAGCACGGCCAGTTCGTCCTGGGTGATGCCTCGTCTCACGCGTTCCGCCGAGATCAGCTCGCCGATGCGGGCGGCGGCTGGAGAGGGGACGCGGGGCACTCATCAAGCGTCATGAATGTCCGCGACTTGTGCCAGGGTTAACAAACCCGGGTACTAGTACCACCCTGGGTTCGCCTGGGAGGGTGGATGGCAGAGAAGCTGGTCAAGTCGCGGCAGCGAGTGGCTGATCACGGTGAGGTGTTCACGCCTCGGTGGCTCGTCGACGACATGCTCGACCTGGTCAAGCGAGAGGCCGAGCGGATCGACTCGCGGTTCCTGGAGCCGGCCTGCGGATCGGGGAACTTCCTCGTTCCGGTGCTTGAGCGCAAGCTCGCCGCCGTCGAGGCTCGCTACGGCAGGAGCGACTTCGAGAAGCGGCATTACGCGCTCTTCGCGCTGATGTGCGTCTATGGCATCGAGTTGCTCCCGGATAACGCTGCCGAGTGTCGCGAGAACCTGCAGGGTACTTTCGCTCGGGTGCTGAAGTTGGATGCCGATGATGCTCTGCTGCTCGCGGCACGTGCGCTGCTCGAGGCGAACATCGTGCAGGGCGATGCGCTGGCGATGACGGACGCCAAGGGCGAACCGATCGTCTTCCCCGAGTGGGGGTACCTCGGGCGCGGCAAGTATCAGCGCCGTGACTTCCGCTTCGACGCGTTGACCCAGCGGTCCGCGGCCTCGGGGACTCTCTTCGACGCCTTCGAAGAGCACGAGATCTTCACGCCGGTGCGCACGTATGCGGCCATGTCCGTCGACCAGATCGCACACCTCTCGGTCGTTGAGCGAGCGAAGCGAGACGAAACGCCATGACGACACCGGTTCTCGAAGGCAAGGCCAGCTTTGCGCTGCGCGGTCACAACCCCGACGTTCTCACCTGCATCGCGAACCTCTCGAACGACGAGGTGTTCACTCCGCCGGAGTTCGCGAACAAGATGCTCGACACCCTCGAGCAGGCGTGGGCGCAGTCGAATGACGGCGCATCGATCTGGGCCGACCCGAGCGTCACCTTCCTCGACCCGTTCACGAAGTCAGGGGTCTTCCTTCGAGAGATCACGCGCCGGCTCACGCTCGGGCTCGAGGATGCGATCCCAGATCTGGCAGATCGCGTCGATCACATCCTGACGAAACAGGTCTTCGGCATCGGGATCACCCGGCTCACTTCGCTGCTCGCGCGGCGCAGCGTGTACTGCTCGAAGGATGCGATCGGCAAGCACTCCATCGCGAGGAGCTTCGACCGGGCTTGGGGCAACATCTGGTTCGAACGGACCGAGCACACCTGGGTGGGTCGCAAGAAGGTGCGACGCGCTCATCCGCTCACCGGCGACGAAGAGCTGATCGAGGCGGACGGCACAGGGCGATGCGAGTTCTGTGGCGCAGTCGAGTCGGAGTACGGCCGAAACTCTGAACTCGAGAGCCACGCGTACGCGCTCATCCATTCACATGACATCAAGGCTCGAGTCACTGAGCTGTTCGGAGCAGACATGCAGTTCGACGTCATCATCGGGAACCCGCCGTACCAGCTCAGCGACGGCGGCTTCGGAACTTCTGCTGCCCCGATCTATCAGCTCTTCGTTGAGAAGGCACTCGAACTCGACCCGCGCTACGGCGTGTTCGTCACGCCGTCCCGGTGGTTCGCGGGTGGCAAGGGGCTCGACGCATATCGCGAAAGAATGCTCAGCGACCACCGCCTGCACGACATCGTCGACTACCCCAAGCTCTATGAGGCTTTCCCAGGGGTGAAGATCCGTGGCGGTGTCTCCTACTTCCTCTGGGATCGGGAGTACGACGGACCTTGCACCATCCAAACGATGTGGGATGGTCAGCCCGTCGGAGAGCCGGTCGCGAGGTACCTCGATCAATTCGACGTCCTTGTGCGATGGAACGCGGCGGTTCCGATTCTGGAGAAGGTTCGAGCGAAGGGTGAGCCGACGCTCGATGCGCGAGTGTCCACAGGCAAGCCGTTCGGCCTTCGTACGTTCGTGCATGGCGCGACGACATCAGAGGGGATTGCCGATCCAGTGCAGTTGTACGGCTCCAGAAAGGTCAGCTGGATCGGTCGGGAAGACGTGCCGGGGAACATCGAATGGGTCGACCAGTGGAAGGTATTGATGACCGCCGTCCAGGGGACCAGTGCAGCGGTGGAGACGAAGTTCCTCTCTCGACCGATCGTCGCTGGCCCGGGAACTGCGTGCACCGAGACCTATCTCGTGGCAGGTCTCTTCGATTCAGAAGGAGCAGCACTGCGGCTCTCTTCGTACCTCAGCACCCGCTTCGTGCGCTTTCTAGTATCGCTTCGCAAGTCCACGCAGCACGCGACGCGAGATGTATATGCGTTCGTGCCGGATGTTCCTCTGGACCGTGTCTGGACGGACGAATCGCTATATGCACGCTATGGCCTGATTGCCGAAGAGATCGCGTTCATCGAGTCTCAGGTCGCCGCCCATGACTCCTCGTCGCACGAGTCGCGCGAGGACGAGCAGGCCGACGATGCCTCGGCCTGAGTCGGAACTACTCCCCCGAAGCCGGAGTCCCGCCTTCGCATCTACGCGTACTCGATCGATGACGAGGCACACGCCGGCCTGCTCAAGGTCGGACAGACGACGCAGAATGTGAAGGTCCGCGTTGCACAGCAGGTGAAGACCGCCGCCATTCAGAACTACGAGATCGTGCTCGATGAACCGGCCGATCGTCACGACGGCACGACCTTCAGCGACCACGACGTCCGCGCGCGGCTCAAGTCCAAGGGCTTCACCAATCCGACGCTCGAGTGGATGAAGTGTTCGCTCGATGACGTCCGCACGGCGATCGCCGAGTTGCGTACCGGGCAGCAGTTCGAAGGCACGCATCACCTGGACTTCCCGCCGCGCGCGGAGCAGCAGGCCGCGGTCGACAAGACCCTCGGCTATTACGAGTCGAGGTGGACCGAGGACGCCGATGCGGTTCCGGAGTTCCTCTGGAACGCGAAGATGCGCTTCGGCAAGACCTTCACCACCTATCAGCTCGCCAAGAAGCTCCGCGCGAAGCGCGTATTGGTCGTGACTTTCAAACCTGCGGTCGAGGATGCCTGGGAGACCGACCTCAGATCACACGTCGACTTCGACGGCTGGCAGTACATCTCGAAGTCCACCGGTGGGGACCCGGCAGAAGTCGATCCTCAGCATCCGCTCGTCTTCTTCGGCTCTTTCCAGGACCTCATGGGCCGCGATGCGGCCGGCAACTTCAAGGCGAAGCATGCCTGGCTCACCGAGCTCACTTGGGATCTCGTCGTCTTCGACGAGTATCACTTCGGCGCCTGGCGGGATGCGGCGAAGGAGCTGTTCGAGGGCGAGGACGACAAGGCGAAGAAGAAGGCGACCGACGACGAATTCGGCGCCGATCTCGAGAAGTTCGCCCAGGAACGCGAGGAGCAGGGCCTCGACGAGGACGACTTCGTGCCGATCAAAGCATCCGCCTACCTCTATCTCTCCGGCACCCCCTTCAAGGTTCTGAACGAAGGGCGGTTCATCGAGGAGCAGATCTACAACTGGACGTACACCGACGAGCAGAGGGCGAAGGCGGAGTTCGCGGCGCAGCATCCGGATCTCCCGAACCCGTACGCATCGTTGCCGGAGATGCGACTGCTGACCTATCAGATGCCTGAAGAGCTGCTCGCGATCGCCAGCCAGGGCGAGTTCGACGAGTTCGATCTGAATGCCTTCTTCGAGGCGAAGGGGACCGGCGCTGAAGCCGAGTTCGTGCACAAGACCGATGTGCAGAAGTGGCTCGACATCATCCGCGGCAACTACGCGCCCACCCAGGTCGACGCATTGAAGGCCGGCGCCCGCCCGCCGTTCCCGTACTCGGACACGCGCCTGCTCCCGTACCTGCAGCATTCGTTGTGGATGCTGCCGTACCGTGCGTCCTGCGATGCCATGGCGAACCTGCTGGCAGAACAGCACAACGTGTTCTGGCACGACTACACGGTAGTCAACGTGTCCGCCCCGGGCGTCGGCGTCGGTCTCGCGGCGCTACCGCCGGTGCGGGATGCTATCGGCAACGGGCACGATACGAAGACCATCACGCTGACGGTCGGCAAGCTCACGACTGGCGTCACCGTGCCGCAGTGGTCGTCGATCCTGATGCTGCGCAATCTTCACGCGCCGGAGACGTACTTCCAGGCCGCTTTCCGGGTGCAGTCGCCGTGGACCATCCGCAATCCTGAAGGTGACGACCCTTCGCGGATCGAGATCCTCAAGCCGGTATGCTTCGTGTTCGACTTCGCGCCGACCAGGGCGCTCCGGCAGATCAGCGAGTACGGTCGGGGGCTCGCACCAGAGAATCCGAACCCCGAGCGCGCGGTCGAGGAACTGGTGTCCTTCCTGCCGGTGCTCGCCTACGACGGCTCGCACATGACTCAGGTGGATGCTGCCGGCATTCTCGATATCGCCATGTCGGGTACCTCTGCGACGCTGCTGGCCCGCAAATGGGAGTCCGCGGTGCTCGTCAACGTCGACAACCTGACGCTGAAGAAGATCATGGCGTCGGACGCGGCGATGAATGCGGTGATGAACATCGAAGGCTTCCGTGCGCTGGGTGCAAGCGTGTTCGAGACCGTCGTCAACAAGAGCGAGGCCGTGTCGAAGACGAAGAAGGAGAAGGGCGACGAGATCACGCCCACCGAGAAGAAGGAGCTCTCGGAGGAGGAGAAGGAGTACAAGTCCAAGCGGAAGCAGATCCAGGAGAAGCTGATCAAGTTCGCCACCCGCATCCCGGCGTTCATGTATCTCACCGACTACCGCGAGAACACGCTCTACGACGTGATCACCAAGATTGAGCCCGACCTCTTCAAGGCCGTCACGGGACTCACCGTCGAGGACTTCAACCTGCTGGTCGGGCTCGGCGTGTTCAACGCCGTGCACATGAACCAGGCCGTGTTCGCTTTCCGTAGGTACGAGGACTCGTCGCTCTCATACACAGGCCTTGAGTCGCACAAGGGCCTGAGGCGGTACGGCTTGTACGACACCGTCGTAGCGGTCGACTGATGACCGTCATTCTGATTCATCGCGTTGCCATGTCGGAAGCTGCGGGGTTGCGACCCGTCGGAGTCTGGGCGATCGACGATGATCATGAGCGCCACCACTATCCGGACGGCCGCGAGAAGTACGAGTCGCGTGGGTTCAAGGCTCTGTTTCATCGTCCCGATATGCCGGCTACGCAGTGGGCGCTCTACAAGGCGGACACGTCGCCGAACTGGGAGATCCATCAGGCGGAGGCGTCGTTCGATTTCGGGATGGAACTCGACCTCGAACAGATCCTGGCCGATGCCGAGGTGAAAGCTGCGGCCGCGAGTGCGGCGAAGCAGGCCAAGGCGCGTCACCAGGCACGAGAAGCTGCGACGCAGGAGGTTGTCGACGCGGCCGGCTGGGGCGCCCCGCAGCGTGTGATCGCTCACTCATGGTGGGTCGCTTCGGAGCTTGCGCGTCGCCACCCTGAGCTCCTGGTGTACGAGGAACACCCGGGAGGCGGCATGTACGACGTGCTCGCCGTCGCACCGGTTCGACACTTCGCTCCGAACGCGCCGGTCGGGTTGGCAGCTGCGATGCTCAATCGCGTCGGAACGCTTCAGATCCATGCCGGAGGGGAGGCGACCGTCGTCTCCGACTGGGCTACAGCGTTGACGGCGCCGGCGCCGTTCGACACCGTTCTGCGGTTGGAGGCTGCTGCAGGGTGGAGCTCACCCGCCAGCACACCGAGCGCGACGCGACGGAGCCTCGCATACCGGTTCCTCGCTGCCTCGCTGAACGCGTTCGTCAATGACCGTCACGACTGGGATGCTCGATGCGAACTGCTGGACTCGTCGGACGGCATCGAACGAAACGGCTATCTCAAGGACTTTCCTGAGGCTCTTGCCGACCTGGACTTGATCCCGCGCATAGGCATTTTCGGCGAACCCCACAGCCATTTCTGGGCACTCATGCGCGACGGTCAGGCGATCGCGATCGTCTCCATCGACGGCCGCATCTACCCGCGAACCGGGGCCTCTTCCGATCTTCTCGTTGAATACGAGAAGCACGGGCGGCGGATCCGACGCCTGGCGACGGCGCGGCTTCGGGACTGGCTCTGAGAATCGCGCTACTGCCACATCTGCTGCAACATGATGTTGCAGTAGGTGTCGCAGCTCCAGCAGCCAAGGGCCCTCAGTCGACCCGGATCAGGAGATCACAGTATGAAGACCGACGTCGTCAAGCCGCAGGGCATCTTCTTCAACCCGGTGCGCATGGTCGTGCCCCTGTTCCAGCGGCCGTACGTGTGGTCCAAGGAGACGCAGTGGGAGCCGCTGTGGCAGGACATCGTCCGCCTGATCGAGGTCATCGAGCACCATGACCCCGCAGCGACCCACTTTCTCGGTGCGATCGTCATTCAGCAGGTTCCGGTGGGCCTGGGCAGCCTGCCCGCCTGGAACGTGATCGACGGCCAGCAGCGGCTGACGACCCTGCAGCTGCTGCTCGACGCATTGCATTCCGAGCTCGAGCGTCGCGGTTTCACGGGTCAGGCCAGCCGGGTGAGCTCGCTCGTGGAGAACCCGCCGGAGCACTGCGACGGTGCCGACGACCGGTTCAAGCTGTGGCCGACCAATCGCGATCGGCAGAGCTTCTCGACGGTGATGTCGGCGCCGACGCCCGTCGATTACGCGTCGCTCGATCCGACCCGGCTCCGCGATGCGCACCGCTACTTCGCCGAGTCGATCACTGCATGGCTCGGTGAAGGCGGGGATGCCGAGCGGCGTGCGCGCGTGCTCGTTGCGACGGTGACCGATCGGCTGGAGATCGCCAGCATCAGCCTGGACGCCAATGAAGACGCTCAGGCGATCTTCGAGACGCTGAACGCCCGCGGCACGCCACTGTCGGCTGCAGATCTCATCAAGAACTTTGTCTTCCAGCAGATCGAGGGCACCGCTGCCGAGCGCGCATACTTCGAGTACTGGGCGGACTTCGAGACGCCATGGTGGGAGACCGAAGTCACCACCGGACGAGTGAAGCACTCGCGGTCTTCGCTGTTCCTGTGGCAGTGGCTCGTCGCTCGCACGCTGAACGACTTCCCGATCCGTGAAGTCTTCACCCAGTTCAAGCACTATGTGAACACCGTCGCCAAGGACGTCGCCCTGCTGCTGCCGCAGATCAAGCGTGCCGCCGACCGGTACCGGGCGCTGGTCGAGGGGGCTGAGCGTCAGAGCGGGCCGCTCAGCCGCGATGAGCTGTTCGGCTACCGCATCGGCGTGCTGGACTCCGAGGTCGCGCGACCGTTGCTGATCTGGCTGGACGAGCCGGAACAGGAGGGCATCGCAGATGCTGATCGCCGACGCATCCTCGAAGTGCTGGAGAGCTGGTTCGTGCGCAGGGCGCTGGTGAAGGTGCAGTCCCAGGGGTCGAACCGCTTCATCGTCGACCTGCTGAAGTCTGTGGATGCGCGGCCCAAGGACGAGGTCGCGGCGGCCGTGGAGGAGTTTCTTGTCGCGAGCCAGAGCTCGGTCGGTTACTGGCCGGGCGATGACGAGGTGCGCGAAGCGCTCACCGGTGCGCCGGCGTACTGGCGCTATCTGCGGGGCAGGCTGCGCATGGTGCTCGAGGCTCTGGAGGACCACCGGCGCGGCTATCCGGACGGGCAGCGCCTGACGATGGGGCCGATCGTGCGCAGCAAGGCGACGATCGAGCATCTGATGCCGCAGGAGTGGCGCAAGAACTGGGACACCGGTCTCGATGAGGAGCAGGAGGCGGCTCGCGGTCGTGCGATCCAGCAGCTGGGAAACCTGACGATTGTCACGCAGACGCTGAACAGCAGAGTCTCGAACGGCGGGTGGGAGGCGAAGCGCTCTCACTTCCGCAAGTCGGACGACGTGCTTCTCACCCGCGACGCGATCGAACTCGCCGACGACAACGGCGGATGGGATGAGTCGGCGATCGAGGCGCGCACCGAACAGCTGATCGACGAGATCCTCGCTGTGTGGCCTGCCCCCGATGGACACCGGAGACAGCAGGAGGATGCCGCAGATGCTGTGCCGTCGGCGGCGATCGATCTCGCGCAACTCGTGTCATCCGGGTGGTTGGAGGCCGGCACGGAGCTCACCTCGCGCGAGGGCATGTACGGCGGAGCGCGTGCGGCGGTCGCGCAGGACGGGCGCGTGTACATCGGCGATGTCGCCTATGACACGCCCTCCGGAGCGGGCCGGGCCGTCGTAGGGCGAGGCGTCAAAGGCTGGCACTTCTGGCGTCTGGTCGCCACCGGGGATTCGCTCGCCGACATCCGGGATCGGTACATCGCGAGCCTGGGTGACGTCGGTGCGGATCTCGCGATCGACGACGAGGATGAGACCCGATGACTCCCACCCCCGACCTGACCGCACTCGCCACCCTCTGGACCACCGCCCTCGACGATGAGCTCCCCGCCGCGCGTGCCCTGCGCCGCGAGCTGCACGCCGACCCGCGGGTGTCGGGCCAGGAGGCGCCCACTCGCGACCGCATCGTTGCTGCGCTGAGCGACGTCCTGCCCTTCGAGCCGATGACGGATGCCGGTGCCGTGGGGCGCCTGGGCCCGGCATCCGGCCCGTCGATCGCGCTGCGCGCAGAACTGGACGCTCTCCCCGTCACAGAGCAGACCGGGGCATCCTTCGCCTCGCAGAACGGGGCGATGCACGCCTGCGGGCACGACGTGCACCAGGCCGCTCTCGTCGCTCTGATGCGCGCGGCGCGGCGCATCGACCTCCCGTTCGGCCTGGTCGGACTGCTCCAGCCGCGCGAGGAGACCTCTCCTCCGGGAGCGCGGGACATGATCGAGGCCGGTGTCATCGACCAGCACAGCATCGCGCACGTCATCGGTGCGCACGTGCATCCCGCAGTCGCGACGGGCGCGATCGCCTCGGCCGGAGGGTTCATCAACGCCGCCGCGGACGAGATCGACATCCGCATCAACGGCCGAGGCGGGCACGGCGCCTATCCGCACCTGGCCGGCGACACCGTCGCGGCCATCGCGCACATCGCACTCGGCATCCCCGAAGTCGTCCGCCGCACGGTCAGCCCGGTGCGGCCGGCGCTGATCAGCGTCGGCACGTTGAACGCGGGTCTCGGCGTCGCCAACGTCCTTCCGGCCCACGCGCACATCCGCGCCACGATGCGCACCACGGACATCGGTGACCGCGCCGCGCTCTTCGCCGCCGTCAGCACCATGGCCGAGCGCACCGCCGAGGCCTACGGCACGACCGCGACGGTCACGCTCGTCGAGGGGCAGCCGGCGCTCATCAACGACCACGACCTGGCATTCGGCATCAACGGATGGCTCACGCGGCTCGGCATCCCCGGTGACGATCCGATGCGGTCGCTCGGCGCGGACGACTTCGCCTACTTCTGCGAGGCTGTCCCCTCTGCCATGCTGTTCGTCGGCGTCGAGACCGCCGGGGAGGATCCGCAGCCCACTCTGCATCACGCGCGGTTCCTGCCCGGCGAGAGCGCTGTCGATCTCACCGCACGCGCACTGCTGGCCGGTTATCTTGCTGCGGCAGAGGGGCTGCTGCAGTCCGGCGCGACGCCCTCGCCGGCGTGGCGAGGGCGCTGACCATCCAACGGGCGCGGGTGATGCGGCAATAGATTCCAATGTCGGAGGCCAGTGCGACCATGAACTATGGCACTTTTCACCGATGTTGCGTCGCTGATCCCCGGCGCCGACCGCGCTGAACGCCGACCGCACGGGGCGCCGGCGCCGATGCCGATACCGGACGCCGATTCTCACCCGCGCGGCGCCAGCACCAGCAGCTCACCCACCTCGCACTTCAGCGCATCGCAGATCGCGCGCAGAGTCGAGTAGCGGATGGCCCGGGCCCGGTCGTTCTTCAGCACTGACAGGTTCACCACGCTCACGCCCACGCGCGCGCTCAGCTCAGTCAGCGTCATCCCGCGCGCGGCGAGCAGTTCGTCGAGCCGGCAGTGGATGCCGGTGTCCTCGTCGTCGGTGTCGGCAGGACTCATACCAGCCCCTCCGTCTCCTTCTGCAGCCGTCGCCCGTGCTGCAGCACCGCCGAGAAGGCGAACAGCGCGATCGCGACCCCGATCGGCCAGAACTCGAAGGGCACGAACACCGTAGCCTCGGGGAGCGCTTCGGTAGGGCTCCAGTCATCGGGGTACCCAGTCCAACTCGCACTCCGGATGAACAGGGCCTGATACGAGGCCATCGAACCGGCGATGCCCATCGCCACAGGGCCCGCAACCCCCGCGACGAGCACGATGACCGCGGATGCCCGAGTCGTGCGCACGAGCACAGGGGAGAACGGAGCGCCCCGCTCGAGCTCTCGGGCCGCCAGCGCCACGAGCACGGCGATCGCCGCGGGCAGCAGCAGCGAGACCAGATGTCCAAATGCCCACAGCAGTCGCGTCGGCCACGACACCCCGCTCAATGTGAGTTCAGCGAGGGCGACTCCAGAGGACTCGATCGTCGCTCCGCTCGGCTCGAGCTCCGCACCAGGCAGGGTGGGCCAGACATTCACCATCGGCACCGTCATCGTGACGGTTACGGGTATGAGATCGGCTGCCACCCATCCGAGAGCCGAGAGGAGCAGCACCAACGCGGCTGCAGAGGCGACCCGGCGAACGAACCGGTACGTCCTCTCGTCGTCAGCGAACAGACCCCGCGCGAGCTGCCACAGGAAGACCAGGATCACCGCGACGAGCAGCAGCACCACGGCCACCGCTGCGAGGTGGAACATGCTCATACCAGCCCCTCCGTCTCCTTCTGCAGCTGCACCCCGCGCCGGAACGCGATGCTCATCAGGCCACATACGATCGCGACCGCGAACATCGGCGCGTACCCCTGGAACCCGACGGACGGCGATGCGTCGGCATCGCCCAGCCCGACAGCCGCGAGCACGCCGTTGCCGCCGAGCGTGTCTCCGAACAGCATGAGCGCTCCGCCGCCGATGAGGGCACCCGCGATCACGTTCCACACCTGGATCGTGCCTTTGCGGAACAGGTCCCCGCGCAGGGCGCAGCGTGCAAGATAGACGACGCACGCGATCACGACGAGCGCGGTCAGCACGGATGCCACGACGGACACCGCGATCATCACCACCGAGACGACGTTCACCTGATCGGAGTAGACGACCCCCTCGCGCACGATCACATCGACCGATCCCGTCTCCGACCCGACCGTGACGTTCGCCGGCGTCTCGTCGACGGCGATGTTCCAGGCGACGCCGTCCGGCGAGCCGAAGGTCTGCCAGGCGCGCATCGCGCCCCAGTAGAGAGTGAACAGCGCGGCCAGGATCCCGACGCCCACCACCGTCGCGGCATCCCGGCGTTCACGTGTCGTCGTCGCCATCAGACCAACCCCTCCGTCTCACGCTGCAGTCGGTAACCGTGCCGGAACACGACTCCCACGGCGGCCAGGACCAGCGCCGCGCCGAACGGCCAGAGCTGCACGCTCAACTCGAACACGGGCGGGCCGCTCGGGTCTTCCTTCCCGAGAGCGGCATGGGCTGCCAGAGTCTGAGAGATCGGCAGCAGCAGATCATGCATGATGCCGAGGACCAGCACGATGATCGCAAGGATGCCCAGCCCCCGCGCCACTCGCGGATCGAAGGGCTCACCCGCTTCGGCGCGTGTGGTGACCAGTCGCACCGCTAAGCCGGGCACAGCGAACAGCACGAGACCGAGAAGTGCCGCGAAGAACAGCAGGGAGCGCAGGCCGAACGCCAGCCCGGCGATCTGCAGAGTGGTTCCGTCGGGCCAGCCGCACACCACGGTGGCCGTGTCGACCGGGGGGACGATGCCGCCGCATGTGCCGAACTCCGGTGGCTGAGTGCTGGTGACGTTCGCGCTGACGTCCACAGTCGGCGCGAACAGGTTCTGATACCCGATGAACAGCACACCGATGCCGCACAGCACGATCCATCCGAATGACACGGACGACGCGATCGTGAGGGCGATCGCGTTGTTGCCGGACTTCCGCGCCCGGATGCCGACGACTGATGCGATGAAGCCGAGGATGACCAGCACGAGCAGCACCTGTGACAGCCCTGCCGCGAGATCCTCAGTGCCGATGGTGAACATCAGACCAGCCCCTCCGTCTCGCGCTGCAGCCGCCGTCCGACCTCGAACGCGCTGACGACCAGCGCGAGCGCGATGCCCCAGCCGATCGGCGACGGGTCGAGTTCATAGAGGAAGGCATAGAACTCACCGTCGGATGCCGGAAGCTGCTGAACCGCCTCCGCTCGCGCGAAGGCTCCGAGGAGCGGACCGATCATCCCGGCGACGACCAGCGCGATCGCGGCGGTGCCGAGCACCGGCGCCATCGACTTCCGGAATGCGCGCTGCCGGATCAGCGACAGCCCCAGCCACCACAGTGACATGCACACGATGATCGTGGCCAGGGCAGGCAGAGCCTGCTCGCCCAGCAGCAGCCAGCGGATGCCGGCATCCAGCGTCTCGAACGACACGAGCGACTGCGTGTACGAAGCGGATGCCACTCCTGCGGCATCCGTGAGCGAACCCATCTCCGCGTCGTGCACGGGCAGAGCCACCGGCACCGGTGATCCGAAGATCTCGAATCCGGCACGGATCGCGCCCGTCAGGGCCGCGATCGCGATGCTCACGGCCCCCGTGGCGACGAGGCCGAGGGTGACGGCCTCGAGCATCGACGGCCTTCCGCTGCGACTGTTCATGAGAAACTCCATAACGACTATCGTTGTTATCGACTTTCGTTAACATAACGACTCTCGATATGCAGGTCAACACCTCTCGTGAATCCCTGTCCGTCGTGGAGTGCAACCCACTATGCCGACGGCGAACACGGGCTTACAGGCATCCTGCGGTCGTTACTCTCGGAGTACCGGCATCAGCAGGGGAGTACCAGCATGTTCGAGAGATTCACGGACCGAGCCCGTCGAGTGGTCGTCCTCGCCCAAGAAGAGGCGAAGATGCTCAACCACAACTACATCGGCACCGAGCACATCCTGCTCGGTCTCATCCACGAGGGCGAGGGCGTCGCCGCCAAGGCTCTGGAGAGCCTCGGCATCTCGCTCGAATCCGTGCGCGAGCAGGTGCAGGACATCATCGGCCAGGGCCAGCAGCAGCCCACCGGTCACATCCCGTTCACCCCGCGCGCGAAGAAGGTTCTCGAGCTCAGCCTGCGCGAAGCGCTGCAGCTCGGACACAACTACATCGGCACCGAGCACATCCTGCTCGGCCTCATCCGCGAGGGCGAGGGCGTCGCCGCCCAGGTGCTCGTCAAGCTCGGCGCCGACCTCAACAAGGTGCGCCAGCAGGTCATCCAGCTGCTCTCCGGCGCCCCGGGCCGCGAGCCCACCGCCGTCGGCGCCCCGCAGCACGAGAACCAGCAGGCACAGGGCGGCTCGCAGGTGCTCGACCAGTTCGGTCGCAACCTGACCCAGGCTGCGCGCGACAACAAGCTCGACCCCGTCATCGGGCGCGAGAAGGAGATCGAGCGGGTCATGCAGATCCTCTCCCGCCGCTCCAAGAACAACCCGGTCCTGATCGGTGAGCCCGGCGTCGGCAAGACCGCCGTCGTCGAGGGCCTCGCTCAGGCGATCGTCAAGGGCGACGTGCCCGAGACGCTGAAGGACAAGCAGCTCTACTCGCTCGACCTCGGCTCGCTGATCGCCGGATCCCGCTACCGCGGCGACTTCGAGGAGCGCCTGAAGAAGGTCACCAAGGAGATCCGCACCCGCCGGCGACATCATCGTCTTCATCGACGAGATCCACACCCTCGTCGGCGCGGGCGCCGCCGAGGGCGCGATCGACGCCGCCAGCATCCTGAAGCCGCTGCTCGCCCGCGGCGAGCTGCAGACCATCGGCGCGACCACGCTCGACGAGTACCGCAAGTACTTCGAGAAGGATGCCGCGCTGGAGCGCCGCTTCCAGCCGATCCAGGTGCAGGAGCCGAGCCTCCCGCACGCGATCAACATCCTCAAGGGACTGCGCGACCGCTACGAGGCGCACCACAAGGTGCAGATCACCGACGGCGCCATCGTCGCCGCCGCGAACCTCGCCGACCGGTACGTCGCCGACCGCTTCCTGCCCGACAAGGCGATCGACCTGATCGACGAGGCCGGCGCCCGCCTGCGCCTCTCGATCCTGTCCAGCCCGCCCGAGCTGCGCGAGTTCGACGACCGGATCGCCGCCGTGCGCGAGGCCAAGGAGCAGGCGTCCGAGGAGCAGGACTTCGAGAAGGCCGCGTCGCTGCGCGACCAGGAGAAGGAGCTGCTCGGCGAGCGGCTGCGCCTCGAGAAGCAGTGGCGCTCGGGCGATGTGGCCACCAAGGCCGTCGTCGACGAGGGTCTGATCGCCGAGGTGCTCGCCCAGGCCACCGGCATCCCGGTCTTCAAGCTCACCGAGGAGGAGTCCTCGCGACTCGTCTTCATGGAGAAGGCGCTGCATCAGCGCGTCGTCGGTCAGGAAGAGGCCATCGCGGCCCTCTCCCGCACGATCCGCCGCCAGCGCGCCGGCCTGAAGGACCCGAAGCGCCCCTCCGGCTCGTTCATCTTCGCCGGTCCGACCGGCGTCGGAAAGACCGAGCTGGCCAAGGCCCTCGCCGAGTTCCTGTTCGACGACGAGGCCGCGCTGATCTCGCTCGACATGTCCGAGTTCGGCGAGAAGCACACCGTCTCGCGCCTGTTCGGCGCCCCTCCCGGGTTCGTCGGCTTCGAAGAGGGCGGCCAGCTCACCGAGAAGGTGCGGCGCAAGCCGTTCAGCGTGGTGCTCTTCGACGAGATCGAGAAGGCCCACCCCGACATCTTCAACTCGCTGCTGCAGATCCTCGAAGAGGGCCGCCTGACCGACGGCCAGGGCCGCGTGGTCGACTTCAAGAACACCGTGATCATCATGACGACCAACCTCGGCTCGTCGGCGATCGCCGGCGGCCCGGTCGGCTTCCAGGTCGAGGGCAACTCGCAGACGACCTACGAGCGGATGAAGGGCAAGGTCGACGAGGAGCTCAAGCGGCACTTCAAGCCCGAGTTCCTGAACCGTGTCGACGACATCATCGTCTTCCCGCAGCTGAACAAGGACGAGCTGCGCGAGATCGTGGGCCTGTTCACCAAGCAGCTCGGCGACCGGCTGCTCGACCGCGACATGACGGTGGAGCTGTCCGATGCCGCGAAGGACAAGCTCATCGACATCGGTTTCGACCCGTCGCTCGGCGCTCGTCCGCTGCGCCGTGCCATGCAGCGCGAGATCGAGGACATGCTGTCCGAGAAGATCCTGCACGGCGAGCTGAACCCCGGCGACCACGTGAAGGTCGATGCGGTCGACGGGAAGTTCACCTTCGACGCCGCTCCCCGCGGCGAGAAGGTCTCGGTCGGCGTCAACACCGGCGGCGGCATCTCCGCCACGCCTGACCTGGCGGCCACCGGCACGGACTGACCCGCAGCGCTTCGACGGCCTCAGCGGCCCAGCGAAAGGGACGGATGCTCCGGCATCCGTCCCTTTCGCGTCTCCGTGGCGCAGGCGCGTCCGCGGCGGTCATCCGGCGGTGAGGAACCACCAGAGCCCGAAGGCGCTCGCGATCGCGCTGATCAAGGGGCCGACGACATTCAGCAGCGGCGTCCCCGCGCCGGTCGCACGTGCGCGCCAGGCGATGATCCCGTCCAGCGCCTGGACGACCAGCATCGCCACGGCGATCGCCAGCAGCCAGCCGTCGAACACGCCGAAGAAGGGGACGACGGCCAGCGCGAAGAGGGCGAGGCTGCGGGCGGTCGTGTACTGGGCGACCAGGCGCGTCTTCGGATCGGTGCTGCGGATCTCGACGGCGGAGAAGAACAGACTCGGGCAGGTGCTGATCACCGTGATGATCGCGAGTACCAGATATGGCGCGCTCATAGCCGGACTGTAGCCCCGGCAGCGGGTTCTCGCCACACCGGACCTGCCCGCGCGATCGCCTCAATCTGATTGCCGCAGGCAACTAAGTGGCGTAGAATGCCGGTGTGAACAGTCCGGAGCAGATCCTGCTGGCGTCGCTCACCCACCTGATGGCGCGGTGGTCGTCAGCCGGCACGCAGGCGGCCGTCGCCGCCGATGCCGGCGTGCAGATCGACCCGGTCGACCTGCCGCCGCTGTACATGCTCGGGCTGGAGGGTCCCTCGCGAGCGAGCGCCCTCGCCGCGTCCCTGCGCATCTCGCGCCCCACCACGACCAAGCAGCTGAACCGGCTCGCCGCGGCCGGATACATCGAACGCGTCCCCGACCCCGCCGACCGCAGAGCGAGCATCGTGCAGTTGTCCCGGCGGGGCGTCGAGGTGCATGCGCGACTGGTCGAGCAGGGCATCGTCATGGTCTCGGATGCGCTGACGGGCTGGTCGTCGGCGGAGTCCGCGGCCTTCGCCTCGCAGCTCGCCCGCTTCGTCGGCGCCCTCGGCGTCGACCCCGACTCCGGTCGCGAACCCGCGCCCGGTCCAGCGCGATCCGCATCCGGATCGCAGAACGGAGAACGAACATGACCCGTACCTACGTCGTGACCGGCTCGGCCTCCGGCATCGGTGCGACCACCGCCCAGCTGCTTCGCGACCGCGGCGACCGCGTGATCGGCATCGATCTGAAGGGCGCCGATGTCGAGGCCGACCTGTCCACCCCGCAGGGGCGCACGGATGCCGCCGCGGCGGCGACCGAGCTCGCCGGCGGCACCATCGACGCCGTCATCGCCTGCGCAGGCATCTCGGCCCCGATCGCGAAGACGATCTCGGTGAACTACTTCGGCGTGACCGAACTGCTCGAGGCGCTGCTTCCGGCGCTGGCGAAGTCGGATGCTCCGCGCGCCGCCGTCGTGTCGTCGATGGCGTCGCTGCAGCCGAACTCGCCCGAGATGGTCGACGCGGCCCTCGCGGGCGACGAGGCGAAGGCGGTCGAGATCGCTGAGGGCCTCGCCGCACAGGGCCCGGAGGTCGGCTACGCCGTGTACCCGTCGTCGAAGCGCGCACTCGCGCGCTGGGTGCGCCGCGAATCGATCACTCCGGCCTGGGCTGGAGCGCACATCCCGTTGAACGCCGTCGCGCCCGGGACGGTGCTCACGCCGATGACGGCACAGCTGCTCGCCACCGCGGAAGGGCGCGCGATGGTCGACGCCAGCGTGCCGATGCCGCTGAACAGCCACCAGCCGCCGGAGTCCATCGCCCAGCTGCTGATTTGGCTCACGAGCGTCCAGAACACGCACATGGCCGGCCAGGTCATCTACGACGACGGCGGGGCTGACGCGACGCTGCGCGGTGACGACATCTGGTCGTGGAACGACCCGCGCTGACATCGCGACCTCGGGGACCCGGAAACCACCGGGCCCCCGAGCCTGTCGAAGGGCCAACCGCGCGGGTCCGCTCTACCCTGGAGTCGTGACAGATTACGCGGTCCGCTCGGCGCGCAGCGGCGACATCCTCGGCATCCACCGTCTGCTCGAGCCGCTCGTCGACCAGCGCATCCTGCTGGGCAAGGACCTCGCCGTGCTCTACGGCGCGGTGCAGGAGTTCGTCGTAGCCGAGGCCGACGGCGAACTGATCGGATGCGGCGCACTGCACGTGATGTGGGAGGACCTCGGCGAGATCCGCACCCTGCTCGTCCGCGACGACTGGCTGCACCACGGCATCGGCAGGGGAATCGTCGAGCAGCTCGAGCAGAACGCGCGCGCTCTCGGCCTGTCGCGGCTGTTCTGCCTCACCTTCGAGACGGACTTCTTCATCCGCCGCGGCTTCGCGCCGATCGGTGAGCAGGTCGTCGATGCCGACGTGTACTCCCAGCTGCTGCGTTCGGGCGACGCCGGCGTCGAGGAGTTCCTCGATCTCGCGCACGTGAAGCCCAACACGCTCGGCAACACTCGGATGCTCAAGAGGCTCAATTAGCCTGGAGGCATGAGCCCTCGTCACTCCGCCGCCGTGTACCGCCGGCGACGACTCGTCGTCATCACGCTGGCGGTCGTGCTGGTCGCGGCGATCGGCGGGGGAGTCTGGCTCGCCGTCGCCCAGCCGTGGTCGGAGCAGACGAACGCGACGGCGACGCGCACACCGGCGCCGTCGACGTCCGCGACCACGGACGAGTCCCCGTCGCCCACGCCCACCGAGGTCGCGCCGAAGGTCGAGCCCACGCCGGAAGACACGCCCGTGATGGTCGCGTGTTCCGCGGCGGACGTCACCGTCGAGGCTGTCACGGACGCCAGCACCTACGCCGCGGGCAAGAACCCGAAGCTCTCCATCCGCCTGAAGAACACCGGTGCGAATGACTGCACGATCAATGTCGGCTCTACCACGCAGAAGTTCACGGTGTCCAGCGGCAGCGACGTGTGGTGGCGGTCGACGGACTGCCAGAAGAACCCCAGCGACATGATCGTCACTCTGAAGGCCGGGCAGTCCGTGGACAGCGTGCAGCCGGTGGTCTGGGACCGCACGCGGTCGTCGGTGAAGACCTGCGGCGACAAGAATCGCCCGCATGCCCCGGGCGGCGGAGCCTCGTACCACGTATCGGTGTCGATCGGCGGATTCGACAGTGCGCAGTCCCAGCAGATCCTGCTCTACCGAGCAGCGCCGCGACTCGGCGGAGAAACTCAGCCGGATGGGGTGACGAGGTCCCATGTTTGGGATACCATTAACCGTGGTCTTGAGGTTCATTCAAGCCGGACATGCCATCCCCAGTGGCGTCGATATAAGTGTCCCCAGCGCTTCGACATCGGCTTGATCAAGACCGCGAGGGCCCTCTCGAGTACCCCAGTCCCCAATGGAGGATTCGAGAGGGCCCCATCTTTTCCCTCCCGCCGCCGCCCATAAGCTGGGTGCATGGCGAAGAAGGGTCGGAAGAAGCCGGCGCCCGAGGAGTTCCGCTCCGAGGCGCTGGCGCAGGCGCTCGAGAAGCAGGACATGGCCGCGGTGGCCCTGGCGCTGCGCAACGGGACGACGATCGTGCCGCTGATCCGGCCGGGCGCCAGGGACAACCCGCTCGACGGCGGCGAGGTGTGGACCTATCGTGACGCAGGCACCGGCGAGATCGCGCTGCTGCTGTTCAGCGACGCCCGCAACAAGCCGGCCAACCTGCCGCCCGGCGTCGGCATCTACTCGGCCGCCTGGCTGAAGGCGTTCCTCACCACGCACCGTGAGCGCATCACGACGGTGTTCCTCGACATCGCCGGCCCGCATCCGATGCAGGCGCCGCCGGACGAGCTGCTCAAGGCCCTGAACGCGTGACCCTTCGACAGGCTCAGGGACCCACAGGTCGCTGAGCCTGTCTTGGGTCGCTGAGCTTGTCGAAGCGCGGCTCAGAACGCGGGGATCTCGTCCTCGCTCCGACGGGATGCCGCGCGCGACCGGACATCGGTCAGCGCGGCGCGCAGGGACTTCGAGCGGTCGTCGATGACCTGCTCGTAGCCGAGGCGCGCGGCCTCGGCGCGCCGCTGCGCGGCCTGCGTCACCGGTCGCACCTCGCCGGCGAGCGAGAGCTCGCCCACAGCCGCGACCGTCCGAGGAACGGAGAACGGCTGGATCGAGCCGGCCACGGCGATCGCGATCGCGAGATCCGCCGCCGGCTCGGTGAAGCGGACGCCGCCCACCGTGGACACGTACACATCGACCTCGCCCGTCTTGATGCCCGCGCGACGCTCCAGGATCGCCAGCACCATCGCCACGCGCGAGGAATCGAGGCCGTGCACCACGCGCCGCGGGTTCGGTCCCTTCGCGGCGATGGTCAGAGCCTGCACCTCGACCGGGAGCGCACGTCGCCCCTCGAGCGAGATCGCGACGCAGGTGCCGGGCTCCGCGGCGCCCTGCGACAGGAAGAGCCCGCTCGGATCGGGCACCTCGGCGATGCCGCTGCCGGTCATCTCGAAGCAGCCGACCTCGTCTGTCGGACCGAATCGGTTCTTCAGCGCGCGGATGAACCGCAGCGACGTCTGCCGGTCGCCCTCGAAGTGGCACACGACGTCGACGAGGTGCTCCAGCATCCGCTGGCCGGCGACCTGACCGTCTTTCGTGACGTGCCCGACGATGACGATCGGCAGGTCGCGCTCCTTGGCGACGCGGATGAGCGTGGACGCGACCTCGCGCACCTGCCCGGGCATGCCGGCGGCGCCGTCGGACAGTGACGACGACACGGTCTGCACCGAGTCGACGATGACCAGCTGCGGCTGGACCTCGTCGATGTGGCCGAGGATCGTGGCCAGGTCGGTCTCGCTGGCCAGGTACAGCTCGTCGTGCAGTGCGCCGGTGCGCTCGGCGCGCAGCCGCACCTGCGCCGCGGACTCCTCGGCGCTCGCGTACAGCACGCGTCGGCCGCTGCGGGCGGCGCGGGCGGCGACCTCGAGCAGCAGTGTCGACTTGCCGACGCCCGGCTCGCCGCTGAGCAGGATCGCGGCACCCGGCACGATGCCGCCGCCGAGCACCCGGTCGAACTCGCCGACGCCGCTGGACCGGCGCGGGGCATCCGTCGTGGTGATCTGCGTGATCGGGCGCGCGGCGCGCGCCGCTGCCGGCGCCACGGCGTCGATCCGGCGCAGGATGCCGGTCTGCGCGGCCTGCTCGATCACGGTGCCCCACTGCTGGCACTCCCCGCAGCGGCCCACCCACTTCGCCGTCGTCCACCCGCACTCGGTGCACGCGAAAGCGGGGGAGCGGAGCGCTTGGATGCCATGTCGCAAGGCTATCCGGGGGAGCGGACACGGTGTGCTCGCGGCATCAGGGTCGTTGAGCGAGCGGAGCCAGAAACGCAGCCTTCTGGTCGTTGAGCGAGCGGAGCGAGTCGAAACGCAGCTTCTTGGTCGTTGAGCGAGCGGAGCGAGTCGAAACGTGGTGAGCCGATCTGCGGTCGGGGGCGGTCCGGGGGAGCGAGTCCGTGGAGCGGGACGGGATGATCCGTTCGCTCTCGCGGTGGGATCCTCCGCCAGGAAGGCCGGGCAAGCCCGTCCCTCCTGGCGGCCCCTCCCAGGGTTCGCTCCGGGATCATCCCGTCCCGCTGATGCTTCGGGGAAGGGCACGGCATCTGAGGGGGAGGTATGGGCGTGGCGTTTCTGGAGTCGGTGTCTTCGTGCCGGCTGACGCTCGTCGTGTGCTCAACTTCGCATGTCGCGGGCGACACGCCGGGGCGGCCGGCATCCGGCATCCGTGCGGGGGTGGTGCTGTGGCATCTGAATTCAGGCGCGCGAGCAACGTGAGATCTGGCGGTTTCGAAACCTGTGCAACGATTCGGGGAGATCCGGGAATGACTGGGGTATGAACGACACCGAACTCGATGAACTGCTCGCGCGGGCGGCGCGGCCGCTGCCGATCGCGGCCGACAACCTCGCGGCATCCGTTGCGGACGATGTCGCACGAGGAGCGCGATCGAGGCGTCGCCGACGCTGGCTCATCCCGGCGCTGATCGCGGGGGCGTTCGCGCTGACCGCCGGCGCGAGCCTCACAGCGATCCAGCTCGCGCAGTGGCAGGGCGTGTCCATGCCCGAGGGGAACGTGCGCAGCACGGTGCCGATCCCGTTGGAATGGGTGACCGAGGACGGGCACGCCGAGCGGTGCGGTGCGTGGATCGAGCTCAGCGACCCCGGGCCTGGCGACCGGACGGCGCTGGACGACGCGATCCGCGCCCACGACTGGTCGGGCTTCGGCCAGCGACTGTACGACACGGGCGATCCGGTCGCCGACGACCCCGGCGGGGAAGGCCGGACCGCGTCGCGGCTCGAGCCGGAACTGCGCGCGTTCGCCGAGCAGACGATCCCCGGGGTCCGCTGGATGGAAGACGATGCCGGTCGCACCGCGGTCACCGCGTACGGATTCCGCTGCGCTCCGGACGTGCCGTGAACGACGACGTCCTGCGCTCTCGCGTCGCCGTCGCGGCGCGCGCACACGCCCCAGCCCTGCTCGCCTCGCTCAGCCGTCGCGTCGACCAGCCGCAGGACGCCGCTGACCTGCTCTCCGAGACCCTGCTGATCGTCTGGCGGAAGGCCGAGCGGATGCCGGCATCCGAAGACGAGATCCGCCCGTGGATGTTCGGGATCGCGCAGCACGTCCTGCAGCACCACTGGCGCAGCCGCGCCCGGCGCAGCGCGATCGTCGAACGGCTGCGTGAGCAGCTGATGCCCGAATCGGGCTTCGCGGAAGGACCGGACTTCGATGATCTGCACGCGGCGCTCCGCACCCTCGATCCGGTCGACCGCGAGATCATCGCGCTGGTGCACTGGGACGGATTCTCGCTCGCTGAGGTCGCCGGCATCCTGCGGATGAAGGAGAGCACGGTCCGCAGCCGGCACCACCGTGCCCGTGCGCGCCTGCGCGGCATCCTCACGCGCGAGCCGGTCGTACACGACGGGGCTCACGCATGAGGTGCTTCTGTCCCTGACTTCCGCGCGAACCCCTGACCTCTGCATGAGACCCCTGTTCTGCGCGCGTGTCTCACGCAGAAGTCGGGGGCTGGCGGGAATCTCGCCGCCGGATGCCGGATGCCGGATGCCGGATGCCGGATGCCGGATGCCGGATGCCGGATGCCGGACGGCGCACCGTGGTCGCGAACCCACGTGGCGCGGATTCTCACGGGGCGGACGCTGGCGCGCCGGCGCCTGCGCGGGGATAGTGGGGGCATGAGCGGAGCGATCAGGCTGGGTCGGCATGCGGACGTGGTGGCGGCGGCGACCGACCCGACGCGATTCTCGAGTCGCACCTCGACCCATCTGCACGTGCCCAACGGGATGGACGGCGCCGAGCATGCGGCGTTCCGTGCGGTCATCGACCGGTATCTGACGCCCCAGGCGGTCGCGGAGCTCGAGCCGATGCTCGCGGGCGTCGCCCGCGACGCGGCGCAGGAGCTGGAGCGGGGGACGCCGGTGGAGATCGTCGGCGAGTTCGGCGAGGTCTTCGCCGTGCGCGCACAGTGCCGCTGGCTCGGCTGGCCGGACGCCGTCGAGGACGAGCTGCGGATGTGGATGGAGGAGAACTACGCCGCCGCGCGGCATCCCGATCCGGAACGCAACGCGTCCGTCGCCGCCGCGTTCGACGACATCGTCCGGCACGAGCTGCACCGGGCGGGACCGGGCACGGTCACCGCCCGCCTCGCTGCCGAGCGGGTCGGCGTGCGGCCGCTGACCGAGCCCGAGATCATCTCGATCCTGCGCAACTGGACCGCGGGCGACCTGGGCTCGCTCGCCCGCTGCGTCGGCGTCGTCGTGCGCCGTCTCGCCGACCGCCCTGCGCTGCAGCAGCGGATGCGGGTCATCGGCGACGACCGGGACCGGAGAGCCGAGTTCGACGCGATTCTGGACGAATGCCTGCGCATCGAGGACCCCTTCGTCACGAACCGCCGCATCACCACCTGTCCGGTGACCACCCTCGGCGGCCAGGACATCCCGCAGGGCACGGCGGTGCTGCTGGACTGGGGAGCTGCGAATCTCGACCCTGCCGTGTTCTCCGAGGACTTCGACCCGGTCGCCCATGCGGACGACAACCTGGTCTTCGGGATCGGCCCGCACGTGTGTCCGGGACGAGACCTGTCGCTCGCCGAACTGCACGCCGCGATCGTCGAGCTGCTGCGCGTCACGACGTCGATCGAGCTCGCGCCGGAGCATCCGCCTGTTCCGCACGACCCGCCGATCGGAGGCTGGCGCAGCGTGCACGTCGTGCTGCGCTGACGGCTCGCCACCGCTCGTTGAGCAAGCGGAGCGAGACGAAACGTGGTGAGGCGTCTGGCGGACCTGACTGCGTTTCGTCTCGGTCGCTCCGCTCCCGCGCTCAACGACCGGGGGTGCGGCGCTACTTCTTCTTGCCGACGTCGCGCAGCATGCCGGCGACGACCAGCGCGAACGCCCCGACCAGCACCAGGAACCACAGCCCCAGCTGGTACGAGTTCGTCTCGGCGTGGTACGTCGCGCCCATGAGCAGTGGCGGGAAGTACCCGCCGAGGCCTCCTGCCGCAGCGACCACGCCGCTGACCGCGCCGACCTTGTCCTTCGGGGTGGACGGTCCGATCCAGGCGAACACCGCGCCCATGCCGAGGCCCATCGCGGCCGCCATCATGATGAACGTGACGCCGGTGACGATGCCCTCGGGCGGCTGCTGACCCACGACGTACGCGAGCGTCACGATGCCGCCCAGCGAGATCAGCGCGATCACCTTCGGCCCGAACCGGTCGGCCAGCACACCGCCGATCGGCCGCGCGATCACCGCGGCGACAGCGAACAGTGCGGTGCGCGTCCCGGCGCCGACCACGTCGACCTCGTCGGGGTAGATCGTGGTGAGGTACTTCGGCAGGAAGGTCGAGAACGCGACGAACCCGCCGAACACGATCCCGTACAGGAACGACATCTCCCACGTCACCGGCAGCTTCAGGGCTCCGATCACCTTCGGGATGAGCTTGGCGTCGTTCGCCTGCCAGACCGGCGACTCGCGCAGGAAGAACCAGCTCAGCGCCGCCATGACCAGCAGCAGGGCGGCGATGAGCAGGTGCGTGGGGAAGTAGCCGATCGACTCCGCCAGCCGCGGCGTGAAGAACGCCGACACCGCGGTGCCGATCATGCCCATGCCGAACACACCGTTCGCGAACCCGCGCCGCTCCGGCGGGAACCATGCGCTCGAGAACGGCACGCCGACGGCGAAGATCGTGCCGGCGACGCCGAGGTAGAACCCGGCGAGAAGCAGCAGCGGAAAGCTCCTGATCGATCCGGCCAGCGCTACCAGCAGCACCGCGGGGATCGAGACGAGCAGCACGAAGGTGAACATCTTCCGGCCGCCGAATCGGTCGGTCATGGCGCCGACGACGATGCGTCCCAGCGCGCCGACCAGCACAGGAGTGGCGAGCATGAGCGAGATCTGTCCCTCGTCCAGGCCCATCTCCGTGGCGTAGGTCTTCTGCAGCGGGGCGATCGCCATCCACGCCCAGAAGCCGACCGTCGAGGCCAGCGTGGCGAGGATCACCTGGCCGAGTCCGCCTTTGAGTGATGCTTCGGTGGACGGCATCACCGTGGATTGCGCGCTCATCGAGGAGTCCCTTCCCGAGGTCTTGTGCCAGAGAGTAGCGGGGCGCGCCCGCGCGCACCACCCGTTCCGCCGTGTCAAACCCGGCCCCGCACCGGACCCCGCACACGGAATGCTCGTCCGATGAATAAACACGGCGTGCCCTTGTCACGGTCCGGGGCCACGGGCAGGATGCTGAGTAGAACGTGACCTCCCGGGAAGGAGCAGCGATGACCCCCGCCATCCGCACCGAGAACGATCCTGCGACAGACGGACCTCTCGCCGACGCCCTGCTGAACATGGGGCGGTTCCTCCGCCCCGGCGAGGTCTCAGAGGACCTGCGGGCGGTGTTCCTGGAGGGCGGCCGTTCCGGTGACGTGTTCTACCGGGACCGCTGGTCGCACGACAAGGTGGTGCGTTCCACCCACGGCGTGAACTGCACCGGATCCTGCTCGTGGAAGGTGTACGTCAAGGACGGCATCATCACCTGGGAGGCCCAGCAGACCGACTATCCGAGCGTCGGGCCCGACTCCCCGGAGTACGAGCCACGCGGCTGTCCGCGCGGTGCCGCGTTCAGCTGGTACACCTACTCGCCGACGCGAGTGCGCTACCCCTACATCCGTGACACGCTCGCCCAGCTGTACCGGCAGGCGAAGGCGCAGCATCCGGATCCGGTCGACGCCTGGGCGTCGATCGTCGAGGACCCGGAGCAGGCGAGAAGGTACAAGCGGGTCCGCCGGCAAGGGCGGGCTGGTGCGCACCACGTGGGACGAGGTGATGGAGATCGCCGCCGCCGCGCACGTGCACACGGTCAAGAAGTACGGCCCCGACCGCATCGCCGGCTTCTCGCCGATCCCCGCGATGTCGATGGTCTCGCACGGCGCAGGATCACGGTTCATGAACCTGATCGGCGGCACCATGCTGTCGTTCTACGACTGGTACGCCGACCTGCCGGTCGCCAGCCCGCAGGTGTTCGGCGACCAGACGGATGTTCCGGAGTCGGCCGACTGGTGGAACGCCGGCTACCTGATGATGTGGGGCTCGAACGTCCCCGTCACCCGCACACCCGATGCGCACTTCATGACCGAGGCCCGCTACCGCGGGCAGAAGGTCGTCACGGTCTCGCCGGACTACACCGACAACACGAAGTTCGCCGACGAGTGGATGGCGCCGCACCCCGGAACGGATGCCGCGCTCGCCCTCGCGATGGGTCACGTGATCCTTCGTGAGCACTTCGTCGAGAAGCGCACCGAGCGCTTTCAGGACTACATGCGCCGGTACACCGACGCGCCGTTCCTCGTCGAGCTCGAGCAGCGCGATGGCGGCCTGGTGCCCGGCAAGTTCGTCACGGCCTCCGATCTGGGCGGCGACGCAGCCGCTCAGGCGCGCGCCGACTTCAAGCCGGTGCTGATGGATGCCGCCGGCAGAGCCGTCGTGCCGAACGGATCGCTCGGTCACCGCTTCAGCCCCGAGGACGAGGGCCGCTGGAACCTCGACCTCGGCGATGTCGTGCCGCCGCTCTCGGTCACCGATCTGGCCGACTGGACCGGGGATGCCGCCGAGGTGCGACTGCCCCGCTTCGACCTCGACCCCGAGCCCGGGCAGGAGCACGCCGGCGGTTCCGGTGTGGTCGTGCGCGGCGTCCCGACCCGTCAGATCGCGGGCAAGACGGTCACCACCGTGTTCGACCTCATGCTCGCGCAGTACGGCGTGGGCCGTGAGGGCATCCCCGGCGAATGGTCGGAGGGCTACGACGACGCGACCAGCCCGGGCACACCCGCATGGCAGGAGGAGCACACCTCGGTGCCCGCCGCGCAGGCGATCCGCGTGGCCCGTGAGTTCGCCGACAACGCCGACCGCTCCGGCGGCCGCTCGATGATCCTCATGGGCGCCGGCACGAACCACTGGTTCCACTCCGACACCATCTACCGCACCTTCCTCGCGCTGACCACCATGACCGGATGCCAGGGCGTGAACGGGGGCGGCTGGGCGCACTACGTCGGCCAGGAGAAGGTGCGCCCGATCACGGGCTACCAGCAGTACGCCGGGGCATCCGACTGGGGGCGCCCGCCGCGATACACGATCGGCACCGCGTTCTTCTACCTCGCCACCGACCAGTGGCGCTACGACGGGCTGCCGGCCGACCAGCTGGCCTCGCCGCTGGGAACCGGCCGGTTCGCCGACCGGACCACCGCCGACTGCCTGGTCGAGTCGGTGCAGCGCGGCTGGATGCCGAGCTACCCGACCTTCGACCGCAACCCGCTCGACCTGGCCTCCGAGGCGGAGGCCGCGGGCAAGGAGCCCGCACAGCACGTCGTCGACAGCCTGAACGACGGTTCGCTGCGCTACGCCGTGGAGGACCCTGATGCCCCGGAGAACTTCCCCCGGGTCATGAACATCTGGCGCGCGAACGTGCTCGGGTCGTCGGGCAAGGGAAACGAGTACTTCCTCAAGCACCTGCTGGGCACGGATGCCGCGGTCCGGGCATCCGAAGCGGAGCCCGACTCGCGACCGGTCAGCATGACCTGGCGCGATAAGGCGCCCGAGGGCAAGCTCGACCTGCTGATGACGGCGGACTTCCGCATGACCAGCACCACGTTGTTCAGCGACATCGTGCTGCCGGCGGCCACCTGGTACGAGAAGTACGACCTGTCGTCGACCGACATGCACCCGTTCATCCACGCGTTCAACCCGGCGATCGCGCCGCCATGGCAGACGAAGACCGACTTCGACACGTTCCGCATCCTCGCGGAGAAGTTCAGTGAGATGGCGCGCACGCACCTCGGCGTGCGGAAGGACATCGTCGCCGCTCCGCTGCAGCACGACACCGCCGATGTGATGGCCACGCCGCACGGACGGGTCGAGGACCTCCCGCGCGTGCCGGGCGTGACCATGCCGAAGCTGATCGTCGTCGAACGCGACTACCCGAGCCTCGCCGAACGGTGGAAGGCACTGGGCCCGCTGACCGAGAAGCTCGGTATGACCACGAAGGGCATCACCTACCATGCAGAGCCGGAGATCGAGCGGCTGAAGCACGTGAACGGCACCGTCGACTCGGGACCCTGCGCCGGGTCCGTGCGACTGGACACCGACCAGCGGGCCTGCGAGATGATCCTGGCCTTCTCGGGCACGAGCAACGGCCGCCTGGCCGTGCAGGGCTTCAAAGCGCTGGAGAAGCACACCGGCCAGCAGATGGCGTTCCTCGCGGACGAGCATGAGGGCACGCACCTGTCGTTCCAGGACGTCTCGGTGCAGCCGCGCAGTGTCATCACCTCACCGGAATGGTCGGGCTCCGAGCACGGCGGCCGGCGCTACACGGCGTTCGCGATCAACGTCGAGCACCTCAAGCCGTGGCACACGCTCACCGGCAGACAGCACTTCTACCTCGACCACGACTGGATGGACGAACTCGGCGAGGCGCTGCCGATCTACCGGCCGCCGCTGGACATGCACCGGTTGTTCGGCGATGTGGTGCCCGGCACGGGAACGCACACGGACGTGCACGTGCGCTATCTGACGCCGCACTCGAAGTGGTCGATCCACTCCGAGTACCAGGACAATCTGTTCATGCTGTCGCTCTCGCGCGGCGGCCCCACGATCTGGATGAGTCCTCAGGACGCCGCCAAGATCGGGGTGCGCGACAACGACTGGATCGAGTCGTACAACCGCAACGGCGTCGTGGTCGCGCGGGCGAACGTGTCGCACCGGATGCCGGAGGGCACCGTGTACATGTACCACGCGAAGGACCGCACGGTGGACGTCCCGATCTCCGAGATGAGCGGCCAGCGCGGCGGCATCCACAACTCCCTGACGAGGATCCTGCTCAAGCCGAGCCACCTCATCGGCGGGTACGCGCAGCTCGCCTGGGCGTTCAACTATCTCGGACCGACAGGCAACCAGCGTGACGAGGTGACGACCATCCGTCGCCGCAACCAGACGGTGCAGTACCGGTGAAGGGAGCATCACTATGAAGGTCATGGCCCAGATGTCGATGGTGATGAACCTCGACAAGTGCATCGGATGCCACACCTGCTCCGTCACGTGCAAGCAGGCCTGGACGAACCGCACCGGCGTGGAGTACGTGTGGTTCAACAACGTCGAGACGCGCCCCGGCCTCGGCTACCCGCGCGGATACGAGGACCAGGACAAGTGGGAGGGCGGCTGGGTGCGCGACAAGCGCGGCCGGCTGCGGCTGCGCTCCGGCGGGCGTCTCGCGAAGATCATGCGCATCTTCTCGAACCCCAAACTGCCCGGCATGGACGACTACTACGAGCCGTGGACCTACGACTACGACATGCTCGTGAACGCGCCCAGCGGCGAGCAGCACACCCCGGTGGCGCGGCCCAAGAGCCTCATCACCGGCAAGGACATGAAGATCGAGTGGTCGGCGAACTGGGACGACGACCTGGGCGGGTCGATCGAGACCATGCAGGACGACCCGATCCTGAAGAAGATGAGCGAAGAGGTCTCGGCCGAGTTCGAGAAGGCCTTCATGTTCTACCTTCCGCGCATCTGCGAGCACTGCCTGAACCCGTCGTGCGTGGCATCCTGCCCCTCCGGCGCGATGTACAAGCGGGCCGAGGACGGCATCGTGCTCGTCGACCAGGACGCCTGCCGCGGCTGGCGCATGTGCGTGAGCGGATGCCCGTACAAGAAGGTCTACTTCAACCACAAGACCGGCAAGGCCGAGAAGTGCACCATGTGCTATCCGCGAATCGAGGTCGGCCTGCCGACCGTGTGCTCCGAGACGTGCGTCGGCCGGCTGCGGTACCTGGGCCTGGTGCTCTACGACGCCGACCGCGTCGCCGAGGCCGCCGCGACCGAGAACGAGCACGACCTGCTCGCCGCACAGCGCTCGGTGCTGCTCGACCCGAACGACCCCGCCGTGATCGAGGCCGCCCGCCGTGACGGCATCGCCGACGACTGGATCACCGCCGCCCAGCGCAGCCCGATCTGGAAGCTCATCCAGCAGTACGAGGTGGCCCTGCCGCTGCACCCCGAGTACCGCACCATGCCGATGGTCTGGTACATCCCGCCGCTGTCGCCGGTGGTCGACGTGGTGACCGGTTCCGGCAACGACGGCGAGGACGCCAGGACGCTGTTCGCCGCGATCGAGAAGCTGCGCATCCCGATCGAGTACCTCGCCGAGCTGTTCACCGCCGGGGATGTGGCGCCGGTGGATGCCGCGCTGCGCAAGCTCGCGGCGATGCGCTCCTACATGCGCGGTGTGAGCATCGACGACGTGCGTGAGGAGCGGATCGCGAACGCGGTCGGGATGACCGGTGCCGAGATCGAGGAGATGTACCGGCTGTTGGCGATCGCGAAGTACGAGGAGCGCTACGTGATCCCCGCTGCGCACGCCGAGCAGGCGCACGACCTCGAAGAGATGGCGTGCTCGCTCGACTACGACGGCGGGCCGGGTATGGGCGGAGCCGGTGGGCCGTTCGGCGCCGCCAGCGGTCAGTCCGTCCCGGTCGCGGTGGAGAACTTCCACGTGCTCGCCGACCGGCAGACCGCCGATCGTCCTTCGTCCCCTGGCCGGGTCAACCTGCTGAACTGGGACGGGAACGGGCATCCCGACGGGCTGTTCCCGCCGGAGGAGCGCTCATGAGCACCGTCAGCTCCCGGGTCGTTGAGCGAGGGAGCGGAGCGACCGAGACGAAACGCGCCGCGTCCGCCAGACACGTCACGACGTTTCGTCACTTCGGCTCGCTTCGCTCGCTCAGCACGGCGCTCGCTCCGCTCGCTCAACGACCGCCGCTCGCTCGACGACCGAGGAAGGACCGCTCATGAGCACCGTCCTCCCGCCGCGCGTCACGCCGCGCCGGCGGATGCCGGACCAGGCGCTCGTCCCGGTCGCGCTGACCGGCGCGCAGCGCCGGACGGTGCACATGCTCGCCTCGCTGCTGCTGGACTACCCGGATGCGGCGTGGTTCGCGCGTCTCGGTGAGCTGCGCGCACACGCAGCCGGTCTGCCCGCGGCAGTCGCCGCGCCGCTGACGGAGTTCATGGACGCGGCGGCGGGGGCCGGAGCATCCGGCTGGCAGCGCGACTACGTGAACACGTTCGACCTGAAGCGGAAGTGCTCGCTGTACCTCAGCTACTTCGCGACCGGCGACACCCGTCGCCGCGGCACCGCGCTGGTGACATTCCTCGACGCGTATCGGGCGGCGGGCTGGGAGTTCGACGCAGCGGAGCTGCCGGACTACCTGCCCGCTGTGCTGGAGTTCTCGGCCCGGTCGGATTCCGAGGTGGCTGGCGCCCTGCTCACTGCCCATCGCGAGGGCATCGAGGTGCTGCGGGCCGCACTCGAGGGCATGGACAGCCCCTGGGCGCTGCTGATCCGCGCGGTGACCCTGTCATTGCCGAAGGTGGACCAGCGCACCCAGGAGCGGGTGCTCGCGCTGGTGAACGAGGGCCCGCCGACCGAGACGGTCGGCCTGAGTCTGCCCATGCCGGCCTTCCGGTCGGTCTCGAGTCAGGGGGAGTGATCGTGTCGACTCTGCAGATCGTGCTGTGGGTGGTGCTGCCGTACGTGTGCGCCGCGGTGTTCATCCTGGGGCACATCTGGCGGTACCGCTATGACAAGTTCGGCTGGACGACGCGCTCGTCGCAGACCTACGAGAACAAGCTGCTGCAGTGGGGATCGCCGATGTTCCACCTCGGCATCCTCATGGTGATCGCCGGACACGCGGTCGGCCTGCTGATCCCGCGGGAGTGGCTCTACGCCATCGGCATCGATGAGCACATGTACCACATCGGTGCCACCGTGCTCGGGACGGCGGCCGCGATCCTCACGCTCGCCGGGCTGGCGATCCTCGTCTTCCGGCGCCGCACGGTGGCGGCGGTGTTCCTCGCCACCACGACGATGGACAAGGTGATGTACGTGTTCCTCGGAGCGACGCTGCTGTTCGGCACTGCCGCGACCGTGGTGCATCAGGTGTTCGGCGGCGGATTCGCGTACCGCGAGACGATCTCGCCGTGGATCAGGGAGATGATCATCTTCCGGCCGAACCCGGAGCTCATGGTGGGGGTGCCGCTGCTGTTCCAGTTGCACGTGATCACGGCCAGCCTGCTGTTCGCGCTGTGGCCGTTCACGCGTCTCGTGCACGTGTTCTCGGCGCCGGTCGGCTACCTGTTCCGGCCGTACATCGTCTACCGCTCGCGCGACGAGCAGCGCGGCTCGCGAGCCCCGAAGCGCGGCTGGGATCCGGTGGCGGCACCGGACCCCGCGCGGCTGCGCCGCCCGTGACACATCTCCGGTCGTTGAGCGAGCGAGGAACGAGCGAGACGAAACGCCTCGGCAGCCCGGAGGCTCGCCCGTGACGGCACTGCGCAGCGTGGACGAGCATCTGGCCCACGTGCTCGGGGCCGTGCGGCCGACCGCCTCCGAGTCCCTCCCGCTGGCCGAGGCATCGGGGCGCGTGCTGGCCGAGCCGGTGTTCGCGCGCAACGCCGTCCCGCCGTTCGACAACTCCGCGATGGACGGTTTCGCGGTGCGGTTCGCGGATGTCGCGGACGCGGCGCCGGAACACCCGGTCACGCTGCGGGTCGTGGCCGACGTCCCGGCCGGCAGCGCGCTGGATCCGGCGATCGGCCCCGGCGAGGCGGCGCGCATCATGACCGGCGCACCCAAGCCCGCCGACGCCGACGCGATCGTACCGTTCGAGGACACCGCCGGCGGACTGGCCGACTCCCTGGCATCCGCCGTGGTCCTGGCCGCGCCGAGCCGACGCGGCATGCACGTGCGCGCCGCGGGGAGGACATCGCGGCCGGAGCCGCCGTGCTGCCCGCCGGAGCGACTCTAGGCGCCCGGCAGTTGTCGGCCCTGGCGTCCGCGGGAGTCGCGCGGGTCGCCGTCGCCCGCCGACCGCGGGTGGCGGTCGTGGCGACGGGCAGCGAGCTCGTGCCGCCCGGGCAGCCGCTGACCCGAGGGAACATCCCGGAGTCCAACAGCCTGCTGATCTCGGGGCTGGTCGCCGAGCTCGGCTGCGAAGTGGTCGTGCGACGGGTCGTCGACGACTCCGGCGACGGACCCGCCGAGGTGGTGGCGCTCGCCGCCGACCTCGACGCGGACCTGGTGATCTTCTCCGGCGGCGTCAGCGCCGGCGCGTACGAGGTGGTGCGGCAGAGCCTCGACGGCGTGATGGAGTTCACGAGGGTCGCCATGCAGCCCGGCAAGCCGCAGGGCTTCGGCGTCGCCGACGGGGGGATGCTGCTGTTCGGGCTGCCCGGCAACCCGGTGAGCGCGGCGGTGTCGTTCGAGGCTTTCGTGCGCCCGGCGCTGCTGCGGATGCAGGGGCGGACGGATACGCGTGCGATATGGCGGCTGCCCGCGGCGGAACCGTGGCGCTCCGCTCCGGGACGGCGGCAGTACCTGCCGGCGGTGGTCGATCGCAGTGATCCGGAGCGGCCCTCCGTGCGGCCGGCCGGCCGCGCGGCCCGGGATCGCACCTGGTGGTCGGCCTCGGCTGCGCCGAGGCGTACGCCGTCGTGCCGGAGGCGGTCTCATCGATCGACGAGGGAGATCTGGTCGACGTCGTCCTGCTGTAGTCGGGCGAGAGATGCGCACATTTCGTCCACCATCGAAACGTTTCCGTTCCAGGATGAAGACATGACCACGCACACCTACTCCTCAGAACTGGACTGGACGGGCAGCACCGGCCAGGGCTACCGGGCCTATGGGCGCGCGCACGCGGTCGGCCTCGGTGAGGCGGGCCCGCTGACGGTGAGCGCCGACCCGGCGTTTCGCGGAGACGCGGATCTGCCCAACCCCGAGCAGCTGCTGCTCGCGGCGGCCAGCTCGTGCCAGCTGCTGTCGTTCCTTGCGGTCGCCGCGATCGCAGGGGTCGACATCGTCGGCTACTCCGACTCGGCGGAGGCGATCATGCCTGCGGACGCCGAGCCGATGCGGATCACCGAGATCACCCTGCGCGTCGCGGTCGTGGCACGCGGCACCGACGAATGGACGGTGCGCGAGCTGCTCGAGACGGCGCACGAGCAGTGCTACATCGCCAACACGCTCGCGACGCCGGTGACGGTGGTCGCCGACGTCGAGATCGTCGAGGACCCCGGGGTCCGCGGCCGCGCCGCGTACGTGACGGATGCGGAGGTCGTGGCGTGAGCATGTACGACATCACAGTCCCGGCACCGGAAGGCGCGACATCGCTGGCCCGGATCGGTGCGATCCTGGGCGAGGCGGGGATCTCGCTCGAAGGAGGCGGCATGTGGGCGGACGTCGCGCACTACCTCGTCGCCGAGGGCGATGCGGCCGCGCACGCGCTCGAGTGCGCCGGCATCCGAGGGGTTGTCGTGCGGCGGGGGCTCGTCGTGCCGCTGGACGCCGATGTGCCGGGAGCCCTGGGCAGGATCATGACGCGCCTCGCCGATGCGGATGTGCACCTGCTGGCGCAGTACAGCGATCACGGCAACCGCAAGGTGCTGATCGTCGACGACCCCGACGCGGCGAGGGCGGCGCTGTCATGACCGACGAGGTGCGCCTGCCGCTCGACGAGCTCGGACGAGTGCTCGGCGAGCCCGCGCGGCTGCGCATCCTGCACGAGCTGTTCGGCGGGACGCCCCTTCCTGCGGGCGCGCTGGCGACCCGGCTCGGGCTCGCGCCGTCCACGGTCAGCGCGCACCTGGCGAAGCTGCACGACGCCGGCCTGATCACCATCGAGCAGCGAGGGCGGGCACGGCTGGCGAGCCTCACCGATCCCGCCGTCGCGACCGCGGTCGAGGCGCTCCTGCAGCTGTCCGGCGAGGCGAAGGTGAACTCCGCCACCACCTTCGACCGGCGCGAGGCCATGCGCGAGGCGCGATCCTGCTACGACCACCTGGCTGGGCGCGCAGGTGTGTTCATCGCAGAGCTCGCAATGGAACGCGGATGGATCGCCGACTCCGCCGGGGCCTGGACGCTGCCGGCCGGTGAGGACATCACCGGCATCGGCGAGGAGCTCGGCCTGACGCTCGAATGGCAGCGGTCGTCGCGGCCGGCGGTGCGGCCCTGCGCGGACTGGACCGAGCGGGCGCCGCACATCGCCGGGCGGCTCGGGCACAGCATCCTCGCTGCCATGATCGATGACGGCTGGCTGCGACGGCGCCGCGACGACCGTGCGCTGACGATCACCGCGCGCGGCAGGGAGCGCCTCGTGGCGCTCGGGCACACCGGGCTGTGAGCGAGACGGTCCGTCGCAGGGGTGCAGCGCCACGGCCCCACGTCGGCGCGGCGTAGGCTGTGGCAGTGCCGCTCGCGATCTTCGACCTGGATGGGACGCTCGTCGATCAGGAGCGTGCGGCGCGGGAGTGGACGCTGCAGTTCGCGCGTGCGTGGTCGCTCGACCCGGATGCCTGCGATGTGATCTCCTCCGCGCTGGCGCAGCCTCGCCCGAAGGGCGAGGTCTTCGGCGAACTGGTCCGGCGTTTCGCCCTGCCGGTCGCGGCGGCGGATGTCTGGGACGACTACCGCGCACGCATGCCCGGCCTCGTCCGCTGCACCGATGATGACCGCGCTGCTCTCGTCGAGCTCCGCGCCGCCGGTTGGACGATCGGGATCGCGACCAACGGGATGGCGGACAACCAGGAGGGCAAGATCAGGAGCACCGGGCTCTCCGAACTGGTCGACGGCTGGGTGGTGTCATCCGAGATCGGCGTCCGCAAGCCGGAGCCGGAGATCTTCCGCGAACTCGCCCGTCGGCTCAGTGCGCCCCTCGACGGCTGGATGATCGGCGACAGCCTCGTGATGGACGTCGCGGGCGGCCAGGGCGTGGGCCTGCAGACCGCGTGGATCATGGCCGATCCGACTCCGCGGTCCGACCCCGCGCCGACGTTCACCGCCGCCACGGTCGCCGGCGCCGTCCGGCTGATCCTCGGCTGATGACGCGCGCCCCGGTCGTTCCCGGGTGCTGGCATCCGCGAGCACGTCCGGGGATAGTGGAGTCATGAGCGACCAGCCCCCGGCGAGCATCGGAGCGATCGTGCTGGTCGGCGGCCGGGCGTCGCGGATGGGCGGAGGCGACAAGCTCCTGTTCGACGTCGGCGGCGCGACCCTGTTCGCTCGCGCCGTGCACGCGCTGCAGGATGCCGGATGCCGGCCGATCACCGCCGTCGGCCCCGAGCTCGACGCTGCGGCTCCCGTGCGGTGGGTGCGCGAGGAGCCGCCCTACGGCGGTCCGGTCGCGGCACTTGCCGCCGCCCTCGCCGACGGGCACGCCGGCGGTTCGGGCCACCGGGGCGCCGCGAAGACCGTCCCGACGGCTCCGCACGCCGGTGACGAACGTACCTTCCCGTCCCGCACAGAAGTCGAGCCGGACTGGACCGTGCTGCTCGCCGGCGACCTTCCGCGCGCGGACGACCTCGTGCCACGCCTCGTGGCACGGATCCCCGAGAATGCCGACGGCTCGGTGTTCGTGGCGGACGGGCATCCGCAGTGGCTGGCCGGGATCTACCGGACATCAGTCCTCAGGGGGGCGCTTGCGGATCTGGGCGACGGCGCGGCGGGGGTCTCCTGCCGCGCGCTGCTCGGCGGTCTCGACCTGACACCGCTCCCGGACGTCGACGGGGTGACCGTCGACGTCGACACACCCGAAGACCTCGCGCGAGCGCGGGAGCGCGCCGCGCGCGAAACCATCACAGTGAATCCGAGGAGAGCGCATGACTGACAAGAATCGCACCCTGCCGCCCGAGGCGCTCGAGGATTGGGCCGTCGCCCTGCGCGAGCGCTTCGACCTGAGCGCCGAAGACGTGCCGATCGGGCTGATCCTCGATCTGGCCCGTGACGTCGCGAACGGCGTCGCCCGACCCGCTGCCCCGTTCAGCGCCTTCGTCGCGGGTCTGGTCGCCGGCCGCCAGGGCGGGTCGCCCGACGAGATTCGCGCTGCGGTCGCCGCCGTGGTCGAGCTCGCCGGCACCTGGCCCGAGCGCTCCGGTCGTTGAGCGAGCGGAGCGAGACGAAACGTGTTCAGCTGACCTGGGACCGTTTCGTCTCGTCGCTGGCGCTCCTCGCTCAACGACCTGGTGAAAGCGGCACTTCAGGTCCCTCACGGGGCGAGCGGACGGGGTCTCAGTGATCCGAGCCGTCGAGCTGCGCGATCACGTGCGCGGCGACGGAGAGGATGACCGGCATCCCGTCGCGCACCCCGCCCGGCGAGCCGGGCAGATTGACGATGAGCGCACCGCCGGCAACGCCGGCGAGTCCGCGCGTGAGCAGCGCGACCGGCTTCTGAGCCGCGCCGACGCTGCGCAGCTCCTCCGGGATGCCTGGCAGCTCGCGCTCCAGCACCCGAGCCGTGCCCTCGGGTGTGGCATCCCTCGGCGCGACACCGGTGCCGCCGCTGGTCACGATCAGCCGGGCGCCGTCGACGATGGCTGCCCGGAGCGCCGCCTCCACGGCATCCGCTCCGTCGGGAACGATCCGCGCGTCGTCGCAGGCGAAGCCCGCCGCGCGCAGCGCCTCGACTGCTACCGGGCCCGACCCGTCTGGCCGCAGGCCCGCCGCCGACCGGTCCGACACCGTGATCACCGCAGCCTGCAACATGGCCCCAGCTTAGGGCTGCGGTTCAGTCGCGGTCACGCGCTCACCTACTGATGCTCCCAGCGCATCAAAGCGTGAGCGCAGCCAATACTCAAGATCGATCCGCAGCACCACGCGAAGGCACCGCGGGAGCGATTATTCACGGCCGCTTCTCCCGAGCCGTTCAGAACGCTGGGTCATACTGTTGGCATGGTGACCGCCAGGCCCGTCTGCGGGCCGATCTCGAGTTATTCACGGGTGCAGATCCTGCACCTGGTCCAGACGCGAGCCGATCGCACGATCGCCGAGATCTGCGAGGAGACCGGCCTGCACGCCAACACGGTGCGCGAGCATCTGCAGCGTCTCGCCGAGGGCGGCTACATCATCCAGAAGACCGAGCACCGCACCACCCGCGGACGCCCGCGCACGCTGTATAGCGCGGCGACCGGCGCCCCGGGAGCCTCCAGTCCGGTGGCCCGCGAGAAGGTCAATGAGGCGGCTCGCCGCGGCGATCTGATGCGTCGCGTGCTGCACACGGATTCCTCAGAGCTGGGCCGCGAGGCGACCTATCAGCTCGATGCGCTGGTGGAGCATCTCGAGGAGAGCGGCTTCGATCCGATCATCGACGAGGGGCGGATGACCGTCGAGCTCACCCCTTGCCCGCACGCCGCAGCCTCGCCGGAGAACCGGCCGCTGCTGTGCCAGGTGCACCTCGGGCTGATGCAGGGCGTGCTCGACGCAGGCCGGCGGTCCGATCGCTGCGGAGTGCGTTCTTGCGGCCGCGAACCCGGCCGAGTGCACCGTGCAGCTGCGGGTCGCCGCGGCCTAGACTTCTCGATCCGACGAACCGGTGCGGTCGGAGGTAGGCCAACCGGCTGCCACGAGCACCTCCGTCGCGATGTCCGTGACCGAGCGACCGTCTGTGACGATGCGACGGACCGTCGCCGCTGCCTCCAGCCTCACCTGCGGCGTTCCCGCTGCGCACGATGTGCTCCGAGAGAGCCGTCCCGATCTCCCGCTTGGCCAGCCTCTCCGAGGCCGTCGCGTCGGTCGCCGTCAACAGCACGCCGAAGGCCTGGACGTTCCCGCCGAGCGCGGCGACCAGCGTGGGCATCTCCAGAACGCTCACGGTGTTGGTGAAGATCAGCCGCGAATAGCCGATCCGCCGGTAGTTGCCCCACATCGCGGCGAGATTCTGCTCGGCGAGATCGATGCCCGCACGCCACGGCTCGGGATGTGCCTGGTCGAGGTTGTCGCCCTCGATGACGGCGTGGCGGACGTCGGCCTGGGCGAGGAGTCGGGAGGCTTCAGCCGCCACGGACGTCTTCCCCACGCCGGCACGACCTCCGATGAAGATGACCTCGGTCGGCGTCGTCGGATCCATCAGGCCTCCTCGGTGAGCAGCTCGTGCAGCTCCGTCGCGATCGTCGCGCGTAGCGCGTCGTGCCTGGTGTCCAGCGCATGCGCGGGATCGCTCCAGCGCGACGGGTCGTAGAGCCACACCGGCTTGCCGATGAGATCGTTGGGCTCCCAGTCGTACCGCGGCCACACGTGCGCATGCACGAACGCGTCGGTGTTCCCGAGGATCTCGATGTTCATCCGCCGGAACCCCGGGTCGTGCGCACGGCAGGCCCGCTCAACGGCGGTCGCCAGCAGGTCGACGTCGGCCAGGTACTGCACCCGCTCCACGCGCGGCAGGTCGGCCAGTGCCGTCGCCGACGGGTTCCTGCTCAGCAGCACGCTGTATCCCGGCAGGAACTGCACGTCGCCGATCACCGCATAGCCCGCGGGGGTCTCGGAGAGCACCGTCGGATTGTCCCCGCGCGCCGCCGACCCGATCCTGTCCTCACGCCAGTCCATGCGCTCGAGCCTAGGCGACGGCACAGCTAGCATCGGGGCGTGATCGTATGGCTCAACGGCACCCACGGTGCAGGAAAGACGACGACGAGCGCACTCGTGCAGGAACTGATCCCCGGCTCCCGCGTGTTCGACGCCGAGAAGGTCGGCGAGACGCTGACGGACGTGCGCCCCGGACTCCCCGAGACGGACAATTTCCAGCATTGGCCGCCGTGGCGGACGCTGGTCGTCGAGACCGCTCGCCGAATCCTCGAGTACACCGGCGGCGTGCTCGTGATGCCGATGACGGTGCTCGTCGAGGAGTACTGGCGCGAGATCAGCACGGGCCTGCACGATCACGGGATCCCGGTGCGGCACTTCGTGCTGCACGCGGATCAGGTCACACTGCGCGCACGCATCGATGGCGACCGGATCATGGGCCCGTCGGGGTTCCGCAGGCAGCACCTGGAACCCTATGCGCAGGCGTTCGGCTCCTGGCTCGGCGAGGAGGCGGAGGTCGTCGACACCACGACGCTGACTCCCGCGGAGGCCGCGAGACAGATCGTCGAGATGCTCGGCGGTGGGGGTGCACGTCCGGCATCCGATCCGTAGCGTGGAGGCTATGACGAGAACAGATGAGGCGACGATGATGATCGACGCATCCTCGGTGCGCGTCTACCGGGCGCTCACGAATCCCGAGGCGCTGGAGCGCTGGCTGCCGCCGGGCCGGATGACGGGACGCGTCGAGAGCTACGACCTGCGCGAAGGTGGCGTCAGTCGCATCGTGCTCCGCTACGACGGCGACGAGGCCGGCAAGTCCGGCGACGGCACGGATGTCGTGGAGGGCACCTTCGTGGAGGTGACTCCTGGTGTGCGGATCGTGCAGGAGGTCGACTTCGTCTCCGACGATCCCGCCTTCGCCGGGACGATGCGGATGACCTGGGAGGTCACCGCCCGCGGCGCGGCATCCGAGGTGGTGTTCCGCGCCGAGGACGTGCCCGCAGGCATCTCGGCGGAGGATCACAGAGCGGGGCTGGAAGCCTCGCTGCGAAATCTGGCCGAGTACGTCGGCGGATAATGGGTGGATGCCCCAGACCTCCCCGATCCAGCCCCACGGCGCCCTCCTCGTCGGCAGTGTGAACTACGACGACGCCGAGACGACCATGCGCACCGCAGCCGAGATGCTGGGCGGACTGCTCCGTCGCATCCCGGACGGCGAAGTCGGCAAGAGGTTCCATTGGATCATGTTCCAGCCCGACGTGCTCGGTCAGACCGACGGCATCGAACGGGTCGGCGAGAACCCGATCCCGTTCCCCGCAGGCATCGACGCGCGTCCGCTGCGCATCGCCGAGGGAGCGGATGCCGCATCCCTCGTCCTCCCGCCGCTCGGCTACGCCTCCGCGGCTCTCGAGTCCTATGAGATCTTCCGCCGGCTGCGCGACCAGGGCGTGATCGCCGAGGAGGTGCGATTCCAGGTGTCGCTGCCGACGCCGCTGGCCGTCGTCGCGTCGTTCTTCGCCGGCGACGACCGCGCCGCGATCGAGCCTGTATACACCGCCGCGATCCTGCGGGAGCTCGACGAGATCCTCGCCGCGATCCCGCACGAGGATCTCGCGATCCAGTGGGACGTCGCCAGCGAGATGGGCATCATCGAGCGCGCGTCCGGCTACGGCGCGGTCATGGATGCCTGGTGGCCGGGCGATCCGTTCGACGGACTCGTCTCGCGCCTCGCCTCGCTGATCGGCGCCGTTCCGCTGGATGTCGAGGTCGGGGTGCACCTCTGCTACGGCGACGCCGGCGAGAAGCACTTCATCGAGCCGGCGGATGCCGGAAACCTGGTGCGCTACGCGAATGCCGTGATCGCCGGCTCGGGGCGCGAGCTCACCTGGCTGCACCTGCCGGTGCCGATCGAGCGCGACGACGAGGCGTATTTCGCCCCGCTCGCGGGTCTCACCCCGGTCGACGAACTGTACCTGGGCCTGGTGCACCGCGAGGACGGTGCCGAGGGCGCGCAGCGGCGCATCGCCGCGGCATCCGGATTCGCGCCGGAGTTCGGCGTCGCGACCGAGTGCGGCATAGGACGCGCGCCGGCCGGCAGCACAGCGGACATTCTGCGGAGCCATGCGGACGTCGCCGCGTCCTGGTGACGGCGCCAGGAGACATCGGCGTCACGTATGACCCACACATCGGCCGCACGGTGAGCGGCTTCGCGCCGCGGGCACGGCGCAGGCTGCGGCTTCGCATCGGGCTCGTCTGTCGGCCGCGCTGCCCGGCAGGCGGATCGCGGTAGCCGCGGGCGTGCGCCGATGCGGGCGAACGGCTCGGCGTACGAGTTCCGCGCCGAGAGCGACTTCCTGTGGCTGGTGGGCGCGGCGATCGAGGATGCCGTGATCGTGCTCGATCCGGTCGCAGGCGGACACCTGGCGACGTTGTACCTCCCGGTGCCGTTCCGGCCCGGAGCTGCGCGGGATCGGCGAGCGACTCGAGGACGACCTGCTGGTCACCGCGACGGGCAGCGAGGTGCTGTCGGAGGCGCTGCCGATCGACGCCGACGGCATCGAGGCCTGGATGAGGGATGCCGATTCGCGCGGGGGTCGTGCGTGACGTAAGCTTGTCCGCGGTGACGTGTCCGAGCGGCCGAAGGTGCAACTCTCGAAAAGTTGTGTAGGGTAACCCCCTACCGTGGGTTCAAATCCCACCGTCACCGCCAAATGATCAGGACCCCCGAGACGCAGTTTCGGGGGTCCTGATCATTTCACGGCGACGTCTGAACTTGACGTGCCGAGCACTTGACTACGAGCGGACCTGTCGTTTCCGCTCGTACCTGGCTATGAATCCGGCCGCAACGGTAAGGTCGTGAACGATGCGTGCCGCCGCCCGCGCCATCCCGCTCGACCGGAGAGTCATGAAGCTCAGATCACGTCACGCACTGGCCATGTCGACCGCGATCGCGCTGGGGCTCGCGGGGCTGTCCCCGGCCGCCGCGGTCGCTGCCGTGCCCGCTGCAGCGCGTGCTACTGCTCCTGCGTCCGCGGCCCAGGGTGCTGCGGCCGGCGCTGTACCTGCAGCGACAGTCTTCGTGACGCCGCTCGCGCAGAAGTCGTACACCGTTTCTGCATGGCAGGGTCCGCGCTGCATGCCCATGCCCGGCGCCAGCACGTCGCACGGCGGCGTCGACCTCGCGACGAAGAGCGGTTCGCCGATCTACGCCGTCGCGGCAGGCGTCGTCACCGCCACCGTTTCGGGATCCGGTTCGCTCGCCGGACACATCGACATCCGTCACACCGTCGGCAAGGTGACGTACACGACGAAGTATCTGCACATCTGGTCGGCGACGACTCACGTGAAGGTCGGTCAGGTCGTGAAGGCCGGGCAGCAGATCAGCACTGTGGGCACGAGTGGAAACTCCACCGGCCCGCATCTGCACCTCGAGCTCTGGGAGAACCAGGCGGGCGGGAACAAGCAGCTCGATCCGGTCCCCTGGCTGAAGAGCCGCGGCGTCGACCTGGCAAAGCAGGCCACGGCGATCACCGCCAAGACGGCGCCGAGCACGTGCACCTATTACACGACCGGAGTAGTGAACCTGCGCGCAGGGGCGTCGACTGCGACGGCCGTCGTCGCGAGCCTCGCCGCCGGCACAATGGTCACGGCGGTGCCGGGCAAGGTCTCGAACTCGTTCCTGCCTGTCAAGGCGGGTTCGCGCAGCGGATGGATCGCGAACTGGCTGCTCAGCCCGACTCGCCCCGTCGTCACGACTCCGAAGCCGACTCCGACGACCGCGCCGAAACCGGCTCCGACGACCGCGCCGAAACCGGCTCCGACGACCGCGCCCAAGCCGACCCCTGCCGGCAGCTCCTCATCCGCGATCACCTACAAGACCACGGCGGTGTTGAACCTGCGGCCCACGGCGTCGACGAGCAAGAAGGCGTTGCTGAGGATCCCGAAGGGCAAGAGCGTCGGCAAGGTTCTCGCGTCGAGTGGTTCCTGGCGCAAGGTGACGTACGCCGGAAAGACCGGCTGGGTGCACAAGGATTACCTCACGAAGTCGACCGTGACGTCCGTGGCGCCGAAGGCGATCACCTACAAGACCACGGCGGTGTTGAACCTGCGACCGACAGCGTCGACGAGCAAGAAGGCGCTGCTGAGGATCCCGAAGGGCAAGAGCGTCGGCAAGGTTCTCGCGTCGAGTGGTTCCTGGCGCAAGGTGACGTACGCCGGAAAGACCGGCTGGGTGCACAAGGACTACCTCGCGGGGGGCTGACGCCTGATCATTCAACGGCGACGTTCGTCGCGTTGGACGACAGGGCTCCTCGTTCGACTCTGCGCGTCGGCGTTGGCGTTGGGCGCGTTGGACAACGGCGTACTCAGAGCACGAGAGCGAGGGCCGCGAGAACAAGAGCGCCGAAGGAAGCAGCGGATCGCACGCCGTTCAGCACATTCCATCGACGCTCGAATGCGGTGCGAGACGCGGCTGCAGTCGCGGTGGAGCTCTCCAGCGCGTTGTTCAGCGGCACGTTTCCTGCAATCGTCACGACGATCGCTCCGAGGAGGAAGACGACCCCGGCCGCGATGAGCAGCCATCCGCGCGGCGCCTCCGAAGAGATCAGTCCGGCCCACACCAGCGGCACCGGGGGCAGGAAGATCGGCAGCAGGAACAGCGGGTTCACCACCGCACGGTTGATGGACGTCATGGCCGACACGAAGGTGTCGGCGTCCGTGCGACCCAGTCCGGGCATCACGCCCGTCGAGAACGACCAGAACGTTCCGCCTCCGAGCGCGAGAAGGACGAGACCGATGACAGCGAGGATGTCGGTGAGCTCCACGACGTGCACTCTATGACATCGACGTGCGGGGCGGATGCCCCGCCGCAGGGGTCGCCGTTCCACGGGCCGATTCCCTGACGGTGCGGCTGCCTGTGGTCCGACTGCGCAGCCCGCTCAGCACAGCGCCGCGAGCAGCTCCCTGGCGACAGACCGCACAGTCCTTCCGACCGACGGAAGCGGCGCGGGTCTGACAGGTATCCGGCGTGGAGTCAATGCCCTGTCGAGAGCGGAGCGCGGAGTCCCAGACTGCCCCGTGTGGAGAGTAGGAAGGCGAACACATGAAAGCTCTGACGTGGCAGGGGAAGCGGCGCGTGACCGTCGAGTCGGTGGCGGATCCTGTCATCGAACACCCGACGGACGCGATCATCAGGGTGACCTCGACGGCGATCTGCGGATCGGACCTCCACCTTTATGAGCTGTTCGGACCTTTCCTCGACGCGGGCGACATCCTCGGTCACGAAGCCATGGGCGTCGTGACGGAGGTCGGCTCGGAAGTGAGGACGCTCAAGGTCGGAGATCGCGTCGTCATCCCCTTCAACATCGCCTGCGGTCATTGCTTCATGTGCGAGAGAGGCCTCCAGTCCCAGTGCGAGACGACTCAGGTACGTGAGTACGGAAGCGGGGCCGCGCTCTTCGGGTACACGAAGCTGTACGGGCAGGTGCCGGGCGGGCAGGCGGAGTATCTGCGTGTTCCGCTCGCCGACCACAACCACATCCGCATCCGGGACGATCTGCCCGACGATCGGTACCTCTTCCTCAGCGACATTCTGCCCACGGCGTGGCAGGCGGTGGAGTACGCCGAAGTCCCGGAGAAGGGCAGCCTCGTCGTGATGGGTCTCGGCCCCGTCGGCCAGTTCGTCTCACGGATCGGCGTTCAGCGCGGCTATCGCGTCCTCGCCGTCGACCCCGAAGCGCCCCGACGGGAGATGGCCGAACGGCACGGAGTGCTGGCACGTGACCTCACGAAGGAGGTCGTGCCCGAGCTGCGGGATCTCACGGACGGGCGCGGGCCCGACGCGGTCGTGGATGCGGTGGGACTCGAAGCCCATGGCAGCCCCGCAGTCGCCGTGGCCCAATCGGCGGTCGGTATGCTTCCCGACGCCCTCGCGCAGAAGCTGATGGACGCTGCGGGCATTGATCGACTCGCAAGTCTCCATGCCTCGATCGACGTGGTGCGCCGGGGAGGCACCGTATCGATCAGCGGCGTCTACGCCGGCGACGCCGACATCCTGCCGATGAAGACTCTCTTCGACAAGCAGATCAGCCTGCGCATGGGGCAGTGCAATGTGAAGCGCTGGGTGGACCAGCTGATCCCGCTGGTCGAGGATGCGGCGGATCCGCTCGGCGTGACCGATCTGGTGACTCACCACGCCCCACTCGATGACGCACCGGCGCTCTACGAGAAGTTCCAGAAGAAGCAGGACGGATGCATCAAGGTGGTCCTGCGTCCAGGGGCCGTCGCGTCGGATCCGGCATTCGCGGAACGGCAGGGATGATGGCGGCGCCCCTGCTTCCGGAGGACGGCATATCGCTGCTGGTGCGGGGCTGTCACTCCCGCTCAGGACAGCGTCGCGAGCAGTTCCCTGGCGGCTTCGTCCTTGGTGAGGGCGGCGAGCAGCGGCACCTCGAGGATGTAGCGCCCGTAGATGAACCCGATGATGGTCATGACCATCCGCCGGCCGCGTGCGACGCCGAAGTCCGCCACCAGCGGCGCGAAGACGGCGTGCTGCAGGTAGCCGGCGATCGCACCGGATGACTCGTCGAGGGCGGCGTACCGGCGAGCAGTCTCGATGAGCTTCGCCCCGATAGCCGGGTCCTCCCATGCGGCGAGGAGTCCCTGCACGAGCCGCCGCAACTGGATGGTGCCCGCGGAGTCACGCGCCAGCGACACGACGTCGTGCGGCGCGATGCGGGATCCGATCGCGGCAGCGACGAGGGCGTCGCGGGATCCGAAGTGATAATTGACCAGAGTGTGGCTCACCCCGACTTCCGCCGCCAGGTCTCTGGAGGATGTCTCGGTGAGGTCCCCTGCCTCCAGGTGCCGATGAGCGGCGTCGATCAACGCCTGTCGCGCCGCGGGGGTGCCGCGAGGTCGTCCCGATCGTCTATTGACCACTCTCGAATCGTGGCACCTCGCGGCGGATCCTGGAACCATGAACACTCCCATCCGGACCGACTGCGTCGTCGTCGGCGGAGGTCCCGCCGGCCTGATGCTCGGACTCCTGCTCGCCCGCCAGGGTGTGGATGTCACGGTCGTGGAGAAGCACGCCGACTTCCTTCGTGATTTCCGCGGCGACACGATCCATCCCTCGACCCAGGAGCTGCTGATCGAACTCGGGCTTCTCGACGACCTCTTGCGCCGCCCGCACTCCGACATGGCACGGGTGCAGGTGAGCTGGCACGGCACCACCGTCACGCTGGCCGACTTCTCGCACCTGCCGACACAGCGCAAGGTGATGACGTTCATGCCCCAGTGGGACTTCCTCGACATGATCGCGGATGCCGCGATGCGGTTCCCGAACTTCCACCTGCTGCGTTCGACCAGGGGCGAGAAGGTTCTGCGGGATGCCGGGGACCGGATCATCGGGATCGCAGTGGTCTCTCCCGACGGAACCCCTGTCGAGATCTCCGCGCACCTGGTGGTCGACGCCTCTGGCCGAGACTCCGACGTCCGTGCGGATGCGGGGCTGGAACCGATTCGCGTCGCAGCCGCCATGGACGTGCTCTGGTTCCGCCTGCCCAAACAGCCGGGGAGAAGTATCCGTTCATACAGGCGGGGTCGGGAATGATCATCACCATCGACCGGGAGGGCTTCTTCCAGATCGCCTACGTCATCCCCGCCGGCACCTGGTCAGGAGAGGAAGAGGATGTCGCCCGCATGCGGGCGAACCTCGGTCGGGTATCCCCGGGCGTCGGCGACTCGTTCGCCCGCGTGCACGTCGCGGCCGCCGACGTGCACCTGCTGAGAGTCCGTCTGGAGCGGCTCCGTCGCTGGTACGCCGACGGCATGCTGTGCATCGGGGATGCCGCGCACGCGATGTCGCCGGCGGGGGAGTGGGGATCAACCTGGCTGTGCAGGACGCGGTGGCGGCGGCCAGGTACCTCGGGCCGGTCCTGACGACTCGCCGTCCTACCGTGCGCGAGCTGCGCAGGGTGCAGCGTCGGCGCACCTGGCCCGTCGTCGTGACCCAGCAGATTCAGCGCAACGCGCAGGGGCCGCTGCTGGCCGTGACCGAACCGGGGGCACGGATGCCGCTGGTGCTGCGTGCACTTCGAAGGGCGCCGCGCCTGACCCGGGTGGTGGGTCGATTCGTGGGCCTCGGAGCACGTCCGGAGAGGCTGTCCAGGCCGGCGATGCGGTGAAGGAGACGGTGAAGGACGCCGGCGAGAACGCCAAGGACGCACAGGAAGTTCACTGACCGGGACTGAGCCGCACCGTGTCAGCCCTCGGCGTGCACCGCGAGCACGCGGTCGAGCTTGCCGAATGTCCGGCGCCAGCCAGCCGCGTAGTCATGGCCCGATGCGGCGCCCAGTTCGCTGTGCACGAAGCGAATGCGCGTCTCGGCATCCAGAGTCTCGAACTCGACCGTCACGCGCGAAGTGACGCCCGGCTCGTTCACCCATGCCCACGTGAACTCGAGTGCCGTCGTCGGCACGACCCGCAGATACGTGCCGAAGCAGGTGTGCTCGGCGCTCGTGGAGTCACGGAAGCAGATCTCGAAGCCTCCACCCACGCGTACGTCCAGCGCCGCAAAGGTGACGACGCCGGCAGGATCGGACCCCCACCACTCGCCGACGATGCCCGGATCCGTCCAGGCGCTCCAGACGCGATCGATCGGGGCGTCGAAGGCGTACTCGACGACGACATCGGATCCTGTCTGCTCGGTCATGCTGCCTGATACTACGGAGGGAGCGGAGAAGCGTCCAGGGGGCCGGAGAGCGCGACACGCCCGGGGTAGGCGCCCCGATTTGCCAGAACGGCGGGAACCACGTAAATTAT